>JBIOJX010000170.1:0-6225 GCA_044451265.1 Desulfobaccales bacterium | reverse complement strand
CCCTGAGGTTTAGCCTTCGGTTTTTTCTCTTTCTCAGCCATCAATCAGTTCCTTGCATTTCAGGCAGACCCGCACCTTTTTGCCTTCGCCGGTCGTGGTCAGGCGGAAGCGGGTGGCCGTGGCGCATTTAGGGCAGATGAGCTTCACCTTGGAGACGTACATCGGCGCCTCCTTCTCGACGATGCCCCCCTGCCCGGTGGTGGGGCTGGGCCGGGTGTGGCGTTTGATCATGTTGACCTTTTCCACCAGCACCTGGTTCTTTTCCCGGTAGACCTTGAGGACCTTGCCGGTCTTGCCCTGTTCCTTGCCGGTGATCACTTCCACCAGATCGTTCTTCTTCAGGCGGATCTTCACCGGCTCCGGTTTCGGTTTCTGGGCCCGGGGCATCACAGCACCTCCGGGGCCAGAGAGATGATCTTCATGAACCGCTTGGCCCTCAGTTCCCGGGCCACCGGCCCGAAGATGCGGGTGCCGATGGGGTCGCCCGCCGGGTTGATGAGCACCGCGGAGTTGTCGTCGAACTTGATGTAGGAGCCGTCGGCCCGCCGGGTCTCTTTGACGGTGCGCACCACTACGGCCCGCATGACGTCGCCTTTTTTCACCTTGGAGTGCGGCAGGGCTTCCTTAACCGACACCACGATGATGTCTCCCACGTGGGCGTATCGTCTCCGGGTGCCGCCCAGGACGCGGATGCAAAATACCTTTTTGGCCCCGGAGTTGTCCGCCACGGTCATCTGGGTGTGAACTTGAATCATGGTCTATATCCTCAAGGCGCGGGCTGCTTATTGGGCCTTTTCCAGGATCTGCTTGACCCGCCAGTGCTTGTCTTTGCTGATGGGCCGGGTCTCTTCCAGCAGCACCTTATCCCCGATGTTGCAGTTATTCAGGGGATCGTGGGCTTTGATCTTCACCCGGCGCCGGATGATCTTGTGGTAGAGGGGGTGGGCCACCAGGCGCTTCACTTCCACCACCACGGTCTTGTCCATCTTGTCACTGACCACCATGCCTACCCTGGTCTTGCGTATGCCGCGCGCTATTTCCATATATACCTAACCTTCCGGGTTACTGCTGCGCCCCGGCCTTGGCATTGAGAACCGTCTGTATCCGGGCCAGGTCTCTCCGGACCTGTCCCAGCCGGGCGGTATTGTCCAGCTGCTGTCGGCTGTGTTGAAAATTCAGATTAAACAACTCCTCGCTGACCTCTTTCTGCTTGGCCTCGAGCTCCTCAAGGGTCAGGTCCCTCAGATCGGCGGCCTTCATGATCCGGCCTCCGCCTCGGGGGCCTCAACCGGCGCCTTCGGCTCCTCCGCCTCGGCCATGATGACCTTGGCCCACTTCGACTCGGACAGCGGCGCAATGTTTTCCCGCTCCACGAACTTGGTCCGCAGGGGCAGCTTGTGGGCCGCCAGGCGCATGGCCTCCTGGGCCACCGCCCGCTCCACACCCGCCATCTCGTAGAGCACCAGGCCCGGCCGGATCACCGCCACCCAACCTTCAGGTGAGCCTTTGCCTTTACCCCATGCGGGTTTCAGCCGGCTTCTTGGTGAACGGCTTGTCGGGAAATACCCGGATCCACACCTTGCCGCCGCGTTTCACGTGGCGGGTGATGGCGATCCGGGCGGCCTCGATCTGCTGGGCCGTAATCCAGCCGCATTCCGTGGCCTCCAGGCCATAGTCCCCAAAGGCGATAAAATTGCCCCGGGTGGCCTGGCCCCGCCGGCGCCCCTTCATCACCTTGCGATGTTGTACTCGTTTCGGTGCAAGCATTTTTCTATCCTTATCCGGCCCCGTTGTCTGGCAAGGGCAGGGTTTTTACTGCTTACTGCTTACTGCTTACTGCTTACTGCTTACTCTTTAGAAGGTCATAGCTTCTTCGGTGCCCAGCAGTTCGCCGTGGAAGATCCAGGTCTTCACCCCGATCAGCCCGTAGGTGGTCTTGGCCTCGGCGAACCCGTAATCAATGTAGGCCCGCAGGGTGTGCAGCGGCACCCGGCCTTCCCGGTACGTCTCCTGCCGGGCGATTTCCGCCCCGGCCAGCCGGCCCTTGCAGCGGATCTTGATGCCCTTGGCCCCAAACTTCAGGGCCTGGCCCACCGACTTCTTCATAGCCCGGCGGAAGGAGACCCGGCGCTCCAACTGCTGGGCGATATTTTCCGCCACCAGCTGGGCGTTGATCTCCGGCTTGCGCACTTCGTGCACGTCGATGACCAGTTCACGCCCCACCACCTTCTCCAGCCGGCGGCGCAGGTCTTCGATCTTCTTGCCCTTCTGGCCGATAACCATGCCCGGCCGGGAGGTATGGATCTTGATGGTCAGCTTGCTAGCCGCCCTTTTGATATCGACACCGGCAATCCCTGACCCTTTGAGCTCCCGGTCTGCCTTGATGAAGTCCCGAAGCCTGCGGTCCTCCAGCACCAGGGACGCGAAATCCCTCCGGGCGAACCACACGGAATCCCATTTACGGTAGCTCCCCAGGCGGAATCCGATGGGGTGAACTTTCTGGCCCAATCCATGCCTCCTTATGCAGTTGCCAGTTGCCAGTAGTCAGTTGCCAGTGATTCAAACGACTGGCTGCTGGCTACTGGCTACTGACTACTATTTCGCCGGCCCCTCTTTCAGGACCACGGTAATGTGGCTGCTTCTCTTCAAGATGCGGTTGACCCGCCCCATGGCCCGGGCCTGAAAACGTTTCAGGCTGGGACCGCCGTCCACCTGGACCCCCTTCACCACCAGGGTATCCACGTCGACCTGGGGCCGCTGCTCGGCGTTGGCCACCGCGGACATCATCACCTTACGCAACAACCTGGCCCCGCGCTGCGGCATGAAGCGCAGCATGGCCAGGGCCTCGTCCACCTTCTTGCCGGGCAGCAGCCGGGCTACCAGCCGCAGCTTTTGGGGCGAGGCGCGCAAAAATTTGGCGCGGGCTGTAATTTCCATGACTATTTTTTACCCACTTTCGATTTGCGGTCCCCGGCATGGCCACCGAAATGGCGGGTGGGGGAGAACTCGCCCAACTTGTGCCCCACCATGTTTTCCGTGACATACACCGGGATGAATTTCTTGCCGTTGTACACCGCCAGGGTCAGGCCGATAAAGTCCGGAGTGATGGTGGAGCGCCGCGACCAGGTCTTGATCACCTTGCGGTCCTGGGTATCCCGGGCCTTCATGACCTTGGCCTCGAGGCTGTCCTGCACATAGGGTCCCTTTTTCAGTGAACGGGCCACGATTTTCCCCTCTACTTCTTCGACCGATGTTTAATGATATTCCGGTCGCTTTCTTTAGGCTTCCTGGTTTTGAAACCCTTGGTGGGCACGCCCCAGGGGCTAACGGGATGCCGGCCGCCCGAAGACTTGCCTTCGCCCCCGCCCATGGGATGATCCACCGGGTTCATGGCCACGCCCCGCACATGGGGCTTTTTCCCCAGCCAACGTTTGCGCCCGGCCTTACCCAACGCCACGTTTTCCTGTTCCACGTTGCTCAACTGGCCGATGGTGGCCCGGCAGTCCACCGACACCATCCGCACTTCGCCGGAAGGCAGCTTCAGATGGGCGTTCTTCCCTTCCTTGGCCATCAGTTGGGCATAAGCCCCCGCGGCCCGGGCCATCTGCCCGCCTTTGCCCGGCTTCATCTCCACGTTGTGCACCAGGGTGCCGGTGGGGATGTTGCCCAGGGGCAGGGAGTTCCCCGGCTTGATATCCGCCTGGGGACCCGCCACCACCATATCCCCCACCCTCAGCTCCACGGGCGCCAGGATATACATCTTTTCCCCGTCGACGTAATGCAGCAGGGCGATGCGGGTGGTGCGGTTGGGATCGTATTCGATGGACGCCACCTTGGCCTCCACCCCCAGCTTGTTGCGCTTGAAATCGATGAGCCGGTAACGCCGCTTGTGACCCCCGCCCATGTACCGGCTGGTAATCCGGCCGTTGTTGTTGCGGCCGCCGGTCTTCTTCAGGGTGCGAACCAGGCTCTTCTCCGGGGCGGTGCGGGTGATCTCGGCAAAATCCAGCGCCGTTTGATGCCGCCGCCCGGGGGAGGTTGGCTTCCGGGAAATCAGAGCCATGTCTATATATCCTTATCTTTTAGTTGTCAGTTGCCAGTTACCAGTTGTCAGTAGTAATTCTTTTATGCTCGCCAGCTCACTACTGGCAACTGGCTACTGGCTACTCTCTCTACAGTCCTTCGTAACCCGCGATCTTCTCGCCGGGCGCCAGGGTGACAATGGCCTTCTTCCAATCCGGCCGCTTCCCTTCGCTTTTCCCCAGCTTCTTCTTCTTCCCCATCATCTGGATGGTGTTCACCGCCAGGACTTTCACCTTGAACAGGGTCTCGATGGCCTTGCGGATCTCGATCTTATTGGCCTTGACATCCACCTTGAGGGTCAGCTTGTTGTTCGCCTCCCTCAGGGAGTGGGTCTTTTCCGTGATGATGGGCCCTCTGATGAGGTGATGATAAGCCTTCATTTGGCCAACCTCGCTTCAATGGCCGCCAGGGCCGGGGAAAACAGCACCAGGTGGTCGTACTTGAGAATATCGTAGACGTTCAACCCCATCGGCAGCATCACCTGGACCCCGGGCACGTTCCGGGCGCTCAGTTCCAGGGCCCGATTCTCCTCGAAGGAGATGAACAGGGCCTTGCTGAGTTCGAAGGTCTTGAGCACGGCCACAAAATCCTTGGTCCTGGGTTCGCTGTGGGGATAGCCCTCCAGCACCACCAGTTGGCCGTTTTCCAGCTTGCTGCTCAAGGCCATCTTCAGGGCCAGCCGGCGCACCTTCTTGGGCAGGGTGTAGGCGTAGCTCCGGGGACGGGGACCGAAAGTGGTGCCGCCGCCCTTCCAGATCGGCGAACGATTGCTGCCGGACCGGGCCCGGCCGGTGCCTTTCTGGCGCCAGGGTTTGCGGCCGCCGCCGCTCACTTCGCCCCGGGTCTTGGTGCAGGCGCAACCCGACCGGCGGCAGGCCCGCTGCCAGGTCACCACTTCGTGGAGCACGTCGCCCCGCACTTCCACCCCAAAGATGTCGTCCTTGAGGTCCAGCTCCCCGACCTTTTCTTTCTGAATATTGTAAATATCCACTGTGGGCATAGTCTTAGCCAACCTTCTGGATGAACACCAGACCCTGCCGCGGACCGGGGATGGCCCCTTTCACCAGCAGCAGGTTATCTTCCGGGCGCACGTCCACAATTTCCAGATTCTTTTGGGTCACCCGGGCGTTTCCCATCTGCCCCGGCATTTTCTTACCGGCCACGACCCGGGAGGGATAGGCGCTGGCGCCGATGGAGCCGGGGGCCCGCTTGTTCATGGAGCCGTGGGTCATGGGGCCGCGGTGGAATTTATGGCGCTTGATGCAGCCGGCAAAGCCTCGGCCCTTGCTGGTGCCGATGACATCCACGATATCGCCGATGGCAAACTGCTCCACCGTGATCTCCTGGCCCTCTGCCAAGTCGCTTTCGGCCTCTAGGCGGATCTCCTGCACATATTTAAAACCGCTGTTGGCGCCGTGTTTTACGAAATGACCCTTCTCCGGCTTGTTGCATTTTCCCAGGGAACGCCGCTCGAAGCCCACCTGCAGGGCCTCGTAGCCCTCTTTGGCGCCGGTCTTCTTCTGCACCACAAAGCAGGGGCCGGCTTCGATGACCGTGACCGAAATCGCCAGGCCCTCGGAATCGAAGATCCGGGTCATGCCCAATTTTTTGCCGATTAAACTGCCAGGCATCTGTCTCTCCAGTGGTCAGTGGTCAGTGGTCAGTTTTGCCATTCTTTCTGGCTACTGACTACTGGCACTGCTTTTAGACTTTAATCTCTACGTCCACCCCGGCCGCCAGGTCCAGCTTGCTGATGGCGTCCATGGTCTGCTGGGTCGGCTCCAGGATGTCCATGAGGCGCTTATAGGTGCGCATTTCAAACTGCTCCCGGGACTTCTTGTCGATGTGGGGCGAACGCAGCACCGTCCACTTGTTGATGGTCGTGGGCAGCGGAATGGGCCCTGCCACCCGGGCGCCGGTGCTGCGGGCCGTCTCGACGATCTCGGAGACCGATTTGTCCAGCAGCTTGTAATCGTATGAACGCAGGCGGATACGAATCTTGGGTGTGATCATCTATCTTCCTTATTCCACAATCCCGCTCACCACGCCGGCGCCGACGGTGCGGCCGCCTTCCCGGATGGCGAAGCGCAGCCCCTCTTCCAGGGCCACTGGGGTGATGAGAGCCACTTCCATGGCTACGTT
>JBIOJX010000169.1:0-6315 GCA_044451265.1 Desulfobaccales bacterium | reverse complement strand
GCAGTTCCCCGGCTTCACCGCGGTCTACCAGGAGTCCAGGGATGCCGAAGAGGAAGAGGCCGCGGCCAAACTGCCGCCTTTAAAGGCAGGCGAGGTGCTGGAGCTGCGGGATTTCGATCCGCAGCAGCATTTCACCAAACCGCCGGCCCGCTTTACCGAGGCGTCTCTCATCAAGGAGCTGGAGGTCCAGGGCATCGGCCGGCCCAGCACCTACGCCACCATTCTCAGCAACCTCCAGGATCGCCTTTACGTGCTCAAGGAGAAGGCCACGCTCCGGCCCACGGAGATGGGCCTGGTGGTGAGCGATCTGCTGGTGGAAAACTTCCCGGGCATCCTGGACCTGAAATTCACCGCCACCATGGAAACGGACCTGGACCGGGTGGCCGAAGGCCAGGTCTCCTGGCAGCAGATTATGCGGAATTTTTACGAGCCCTTCGCCCGGGATCTGGAGGCAGCCAAGGGTGGGATGCGCAAGGTGAAAAGCGTCCCCACCGAGCTCAAGTGTCCCGACTGCGGCGCCGAGGTGGTGGTGCGCTGGGGGAAGAACGGCGAGTTCTTGGGCTGCTCCACGTATCCCAAGTGCGGCTTTACCGGAGATTTTACCCGGGATGCCAAAGGAAGCATTGTGCTCCAGGTTGAGGGAGGCGCGGTGGGCGCGGGTCCGGTGGGGGAGGGTGAAGCGCCCCGCCCCAGAACCACGGCTACCGGCCTCAAATGTCCCAAATGCCAAAAGGAATTGATAGTCCGTCGGGGCCGGATGGGCGAGTTTCTGGGCTGCTCCGGCTACCCCAAGTGCAAGTTCACCTCGAATTTCACCCGGGACGCCCAGGGCAATGCCGTGCTCCTGGATAAGGAGGCCGAAACCGCGGCCTTCCCCTGCCCCCGGGAAGGCTGTGGCGGCGGCCTGCTCAAACGCCGCTCCCGCCGGGGCATCTTCTACGGCTGCAGCAACTATCCCAAGTGCGACTTTACTCTGAACCAGGCGCCCCTGGAGGAGCCCTGCCCCCAATGCGCCTTCCCCTGGCTGATGAAAAAGGGCAAGAAGATCCTCTGCCCCCGGGATGAGTGCGACTATCAGGCCGCCGCGGTCGCCGAGGCCACTGGGTGAAGGCGGTTTTCAGTTTTCAGTCGGTGGGGCGGGCGTCTCGCCCGCCTTTTTAACCATGTAGGGCGCGTCCCACGCGCCAATTTTGGTGCGTAGAGCGCACCCTACCTCCGAAAAATGACCACCGAAAACCGCATTTCCATCATCGGCGGGGGCCTGGCGGGGGCGGAAGCCGCCTGGCAGGCGGCTCGCCGGGGTGTGGCGGTGCGCCTCTATGAAATGAAGCCCCGGAAATTCTCCCCGGCGCACCACTCGCCCCTGTTGGGGGAATTGGTGTGCAGCAATTCGCTGCGGGCCGACTCCCGAGACCGCGCGGTGGGGTTGCTCAAAGAGGAGATGCGCCGGCTCAATTCCCTCATCATGGCTGCGGCCGCGGCCACCCGGGTGCCGGCCGGCAAGGCCCTGGCGGTGGACCGGGGAGCCTTTGCCGCCTATATTTCGCAGGCCCTCGAACAAGAGTCCCTGGTAGAGATCATCCGGGAGGAAGTCACCGCTCCGGACCTGGCAGAGATCACGGTGGTGGCCACCGGGCCTCTCACCTCCGACCCCCTGGCGGAGGCCCTGGGAAAGCTCACCGGCCAGGAGCAGCTCCATTTCTACGACGCCATTGCCCCCATCGTGGCGGCGGACTCCCTGAATCTGGACAAAATTTTCCGGGCCTCGCGCTATGGGGCCGGGGACGACTATCTCAATTGCCCCTTCAGTGAAGACGAGTACGCCGCCTTTTATCAAGCCCTGATGGCGGCGGAGCAGGTGCCGCTGAAGTCCTTTGAAGAGCCCCGCTATTTCGAGGGCTGCCTGCCCATCGAGGTGATGGCGGCCCGGGGCTACCGCACCCTGCTTTTCGGCCCCATGAAGCCCGTGGGCCTGACGGACCCGCGCACCGGGCGCCAGCCCTGGGCGGTGGTGCAACTGCGGGCGGAGAACCGGGAGGGCAGCCTCTACAACCTGGTGGGGTTTCAGACCAAGCTCAAATCCGGACCAGGAGCGGGTCTTCCGCCTGATTCCGGGCCTGGAGCGGGCCGAATTCGTCCGCCTGGGCTCCATCCACCGCAACACCTTTATCCATTCCCCCGGCCTGTTGACCCCGTATCTGAATTTTCTGCAATATCCCCAACTCTTTCTGGCAGGGCAGCTCTCCGGGGTGGAGGGCTACGTGGAATCCGCGGCCATGGGTCTGCTGGCGGGGATTAACGCCGCCCATTTGTCCCGGGCGCAGGAGTTGGTCACGCCGCCCCGGGCCACGGCCCTGGGGGCCCTGGTCTATCACCTGACCAACACCGAGACCAGGGATTTCCAGCCGATGAACGTCAATTTCGGGCTGTTTCCGGCGCTAGAAGGACGCATCTCCAAGAAGCTCCGGGGCGCGGCTTACGCCGAACGGGCCTTGCAAGAGATAGAGGCCTGGATTGAAAAGATTGTGGATAGGGGTTAGAGGATAACTATATTAAATTTCTACTGGTTCGAAGCCGAAATCACTCTGCGTGTTACGAATCATCTTGCAAGGTATCACTTTATATCCGCATCGATCTAGAAGTTCCCTCACCAAAATTATATCATCTTCGGATGTCTCCAATCCAAAGCAAACTTGTTTCAGATAAAATTTTTCTATAAGTTCGGTGCCATGGGTTCTTCTCAATATTCTAACTTCCTTTTCATATTCCCATGGTTTGGCCTTAATAGTCAGAACCTTTTTTATTAGGGCTTCGCCAAATTCATCGAAAGATTTCATGTCGGGTGCCTTCTCAATGAACCAATCAGATAATGGATTAACTCCATACTCGATTTCATCAACTCCAAGAATATGATCTGCTCTCTCATCAAAGAATGATTTGGTAAATCCATATGTCAAACAAATCCCGCGATGATTATCTGCATAATGAGCCCACATTAATGTGGTTGCAGGTTCAGTAAGTTTAAGAGAGAAAGAGCACACTCCTATTTCTTTAATATCAGCTTGAGCCTTTTCAAAGAACCTATTCATTACTCTAAATTTCTCCAATCTTTCTCGGATTGGAGATAATGATATAAGGATTGCATTTTCAAGAGCTCTTGCAATATCGACTCTGCAATCAAAAGGATCATTAAGATCATCTGGCAGAGAGAAATAGATTTCGCTATTCACGAGCGATTTAAGTAAATCCTTATTTATCTTCGTAAATTTAAAAAGCACCCAATCGTCCATGTCGAAATTCTCCATTTTAAGGGCCCTTGGGGCTGAGGAGTCCTCTCCAGTCGAAGCCCATGGACTTCCTCACAAATTCCTGGGTGGCCTTAATCGTGTGCTGACGGGCTGAGACTCCCACCCCTAAATGGGTAAACGCCGGGCTGAGCAAGTTCTCCCGGTGACCGGGGCTGCTCATCCAGTCAGCCACGATTTCCTGCGCCAGCCGTTGAGCGTTGGCGGGACTGTAGCCGTAGGCGTCCCAAATATTTTCGCCCACCAGGAAGACCCGGTGGGGATACTGGTCCGTTATCCGTTCCGCGAAGTCCACCCCATCGGGGGTGGTGTGGTCAAAAAACCGGCGCACCAGCATATCATTGCTAAAGGCCCGGGCCACCTGCCGCAGCTCAGCATCTGCGCTTAAAGGCGCCACCCCCTTAGCCTGCCGGGCCTGATTGGTCATTGTCAGGACCAGGTCTTCCACCTTTTCCAGATACCTGATTCCCGGCGGCGGCAAGACCGGTTGAGGCCGGCAGGCCACGGGAGGAGAGCAGGCCGGTTTGACCAGAGGCATCACCTGAGGGCAGAAGATAAACAACGCCGCCGCCAGGAGGCCCACTATCATTAGCTTGACCCAACTGGATTTCATGTAAGCTGCTTATTTGCTTTGATCATTTTTTCTTGCCGATCGGCTGGGTACTAAATAATAGACTTGCCTAACGAGGATTTTATTAAGTTAAACGGGGGCGACCCCGCGGGTCGCCCCTACCTAAAAAACTCGAAACTAATACAGCCGACTCAGCAGTTTGCCCTGGCGGTAGAGGGAGATATGGGCGTCCTGGGAGACGCAGATGCCCAGGACCTGCGGGGCATAGGCGGAGAATTCCCGGGTCACCTGGTGGCGCATGCCGCCGCCCAGGTCGTCCTTATCCGGCGGCAGGCCCACCGCGGTGGGGGTGAGACGGGCCCGGAACTGGCAGGTCTCCAGCCGGTCGTTACAGATGACGGCGCCGTCGGATTTGGCCAGGCCCACGAGATGGCGCTGCCAGCGCTCGTGCAGGGGAACCGGTTCGGCCAGGTGCACTTGGTGTTCGATGGGGATATTGGGGTCGTTAATCTGCTCATCGGTCAGCCCGATGAGAAAAATCGCCCCGTGGCCGCTGCGGCGCAGCATTTCCAAAAGGGCCTTGAGGCGGGGCAGGGCGCCGGCGGCATGAATACCGGGGCAGACCTCTTTCAACTGGCGCTCCAGTTCCTGCCAGAAGACGTCCTGGAAAAGAGGGATATGCAGGTGGCCGTGGCGGTATTCTAGGACCGACAGGGGGATGAGCCTGTTTTTCCGGCCCTTCAGGGCAATCCAAAAGCTGACCCGGCCCCGGTGCGAGATGGTGGCCAGGGGCAGCACTGACCGCCAGGCGTTGGGGGTGGCGAGTTGACGGTGGGTTCCCTGGGCTAGTTGCATCAGTCCGACGATGCGGCCGCGATACATGGCCAGGAAGGTCTGGCGGCCATCGGCGTTGAGGAGGAACTGCTTCAGGGCCTGGAGTCCCAGGTCCAGGGAGGTGAAGTTGTCCTCCCGGAACCAAACTAGGGACGGCCAGCGCTTGCGGAAGGATTCCAGCGGCTTAGTGGCCGAGAGAAAGGCGAAGCCGGTATAGAGCCGCTCACCCTCCACCGAGTAATAAAGGAGGCTCTTGAAGAGGCGCCAGGCCCGGATGATGGCCGATTCCCGGCCGCTGCCCGGCATCTCGCAACGCCTTAGATCAGCGCTGCTGTGGAGCATGGAGCCGATATAGGGGTTGTCCTGGGCGTCCAGTTTGATGGTGGCGCAGGGGGCCCATTCCAGGCTCTGGAGGTAGCCGGCCACCACCTGTTCCTCCAGGGAGTACGGGGTAAAAGGCGACAGGCTGCCCCGGCCTTCCGGAGTCAGGGACAGCTGGTGCAGCACCAGGCGTCCAAAGAGGATGCTGAGAAAGCGGATGTGGAAAGGCGACAGCAGAAAGGTGGTTTGCCGGGTATGGAGGCGCACGTCCAGAATCATCCCCGGCAGTTCCAGACGGATCACATGGGACAGGCCTTCCCACTCCCGAGCCGCCAGGTTGGGAAAGATGACTCCCTTGACCTCCACCAAATGGCGCTGGAAATACATGGCAAAACAAGGGAATAGTTCCAGGCCCCTGGCCTGGGGGGATACGTTGCTGATGGCCTCGCCGTCCCACTCCACCGTGCAGGCGGTGACGTCGTAGATCAGCCGCAAGACTTCCGGGGTAACCACCAGGGACTTCAACTGTTCGGCAAAGGATAGCGACGACCGGGAACGAGGCTCTGACATTAATTAACCTTTATCTGCAAAGTTGCCTTCGACTTAAAAATATAAACACCACCACGGCGGTTTTGCGGCACCGGCTCGGCGCCCAGGCCCAACCCCTTCACCGCCTGGCGCCAAGACGCCAAAAGGCAACTAGCGTCTATGCTTATATTTTCGCAACAATTGCCCTTCAGGTCAAGGGCGGCGAAGATTTTGACGTAAGGCCGCCAGATCCGGACAGTCCCGGCGGAGGCGGGCGGCAATTTCGGGCCAGTCAAGGGTGGTGAATTGCCGGTCGAAAAGGAGCCAGCGGCCCTGGGCCATGACGTGGCGCACGTCCGCGGCCCGGGCGGCATAGGTCAGGTGGGAGAAAGGGTCATAAAGTGGCGTCAGGTGAGGCCGGTTCAGGTCCAGCACGATGAGGTCGGCCTCTTTGCCCGGGGTCAGGGTGCCGGTGCGGCCACCCACCCCCAGGGCTTTGGCCCCTTCCCGGGTGGCCAGGCCCACGACCTCGGCGGCGGACAGCAGAGTGGGGTCCCGGCGCCAGACCTTGTGGAGGCGGGCCGCCAGGCTCATTTCGCCCCACAGGTCCAGGTTATTGTTGGAGCCGGCCCCGTCGGTGCCCAGGCCCACGGTGATCCCCCGGTTCAGCAACTCCGGGATGGGGGCCACCCCGGAGGCCAGCTTCAGATTGGATTCAGGGCAATGGCTCACCTTGACGCCGCGGCGGGCCAGGAT
>JBIOJX010000168.1:0-6323 GCA_044451265.1 Desulfobaccales bacterium | reverse complement strand
ATATAAATTAATTGCCCTCACCGATTTAGTCCTTCGTCCTTTCAAAAATATCTTTGTCTGGACTATGTTTTCCAATAATGGTCTGTATAAAATATTCATATCTGACAGTTTCCCATAGATAGCTAATAAAACGATTGATGAATAAATTCTTCTCGTCCTAATAATAAAATCCCAAAGATATAATCTGTATTTCTCATCTTTCTCCGGTATATTATCTAAAAGTTCATTAATAAACTTGTTGGTTTTTTTATAAAAATAATTATAGACAACCCTGAAATCTTTCCAATGAGGATCATATTGCAGTTTCCCCAATAACTCTTTAATTTCGGGTACTTTCTGATTCATTTTATGGTCTCTTCACCCCATAACCGCATAATCCACCGCCCGGGGATTATCCATGCGCTTGGAGGCATCCAAAATCTCCATCCCCACGATGTTACCATCTTTATCGTAGTCGATGATGACGCCGGGTTTATCTTCATCGCTCTCTTCAATAGCGGCATTGCTGAAGAGAATGCGCAGCACATCGACTTCCGGATCATAGGTTACTTTCATGATGTCCTCCAGTATTTGCCGATCTTCTTGGTTCGATATACAGTAACCACCAAGGTAAAATCGCCAAACTCAACTACTACGGCTCTTAACAAAAAGATTCTACCATCCCCGAAATCCAATTGCGATTGATATACCTGCTTACCATCCACCTGCTCAATTACTTGCTGAGGATTTTTCAGAACCGATTCCAGCAATTTTATAGGAATCGCACGTCGTTCCATTTCCTGCTTGGCATGGCGAGAGAGCTTGAAATTCATAAATCTGCGGTCCGCGAATTGTCTGAATCTATGAAATCGAAATTCCCTTTTCTCAACCTGATACAGAAAACATATAGAAAATTGATCCATTTGTAAAAATGAAAAGGCAAGCCCGACCTGCCGAGCTTGCCTTTCCCACCTGGTGAGAAGGATCACTGGTTAAGCGCCAACCTCGTTTTTGCAGTAAAGCCCGCTGGCCTCAACCGCCGCCCTGGGAGCTTTCCCACAGGGTCCAAAATTGCGGGTCATCGGGATTGGTTTCCGTCACGGCGCGTCGCCTGGGCTCCAGGTTTTGCATGACGGCCAGGTTAATGAAGTTCTGGTAGGCGGCTTCATCCCCTATGTACAGGCGCTGGCTCCCCGGGGAAAAATAGGAATAGGCCATCTTGTCTCCCTTTTTCTGAGGCACCAGCTGCTCGGGAGGCAATTTTGAACAAACTGCCTGGCACTTGGGACTGTCCTGCGGAAATATTTTAAAACCCGCCTGGACCAGCAGCTGTTCCATACCGCTGGGTGCGGACGCCTGGGTGGGGCCGCCGGCGCTGCCCGCGGCGCAGCCGCCCAGCAAGAGGCCCAGGGCCAACATACCCAGCAACCATCGCATTCCTAGCATTTTTTGCCGTTTCATTCTTGTCTCCCTCCTTCTGCGTCTAAAGTTAACCAATCTTATCGGCAATTTCGGTGAATAACTTTGATCCCGGATAATTGCAGAGTTTTGCGCCCGCTAAGCGCCCTGGCCATAAGATAAGGATCGCTGGTTATTTTGACAATCAATTCATCAAGAAATTATCAAATAAAAAAGGCAAGCTCCACAGCAGAGCCTGCCTTTCGGTTATCGGTTAAAGGTCGGTTGGGTTAGCGACCGGCCACCCTGCTGCGCACCATGGCGCGGCGCAGGGCGGCTTCGGCCCTGGTCCAGTCGATGATCTCGGTCTTGGACGAGGCCAGGCGCTTTTGGGCGCGTTCCTGGGCCCGCCGGACTCGTTCGATATCGATGTCGCAGCTGCGCTCCGCGGCTTCGGCCACGATGGTCACCTTGCTGCCGGTAACCTCGGCGAAGCCGCCGCTAACGCATAGATGTTCCGTCTTACCACCCAGTCGGTAGTACATCTCGCCGATATCCAGGGCGCTCAGGAAGGGGATGTGGCCGAAGAGGACGCCGAACTGGCCTTCCACTCCCGGGCACACCACCACGTCCGCCTCGGTGGACAGCACCATGCGGTCGGGAGTGACTACCTCCAACAGGAGTTGTTTTTCTGCCATGGTTCGTAGCCTCCCTTAGGCCGCGGCCATCTTTTCGGCCTTGGCCACTGCTTCTTCGATGCTTCCTACCATGTAGAAGGCCTGCTCCGGCAGATCGTCGTATTTGCCTTCGATGATCTCTTTGAAGCTCCGGACAGTGTCGCCGACCTTGACGAATTTGCCTTCCATGCCGGTGAACTGGGCCGCCACGAAGAAGGGCTGGGACAGAAAGCGCTGAATCTTCCGGGCCCGGGACACCACGATCTTATCTTCGTCGGAGAGTTCGTCGATGCCCAGAATGGCGATGATGTCCTGCAGGTCTCTGTACTTCTGGAGAATCTGCTGGACGTTCCGGGCTACGAAGTAATGCTCCTCACCCAACACCTGGGGGTCCAGGATGCGGGAGGTGGAGTCCAGCGGGTCCACCGCCGGGTAGATGCCCAGCTCGGCGATCTGACGGCTCAATACCACGGTGCCGTCCAGGTGGGCGAAGGTCGTGGCCGGGGCCGGGTCGGTCAAGTCATCGGCGGGCACGTAGATGCACTGTACCGAAGTGACCGAACCTTTCTTGGTGGAGGTAATGCGCTCCTGCAATTCACCGAGGTCGGTGCCCAGGGTGGGCTGGTAACCTACGGCGGAGGGCATGCGGCCCAGCAGGGCCGATACTTCGGAACCCGCCTGGGTAAAACGGAAGATGTTATCAATGAAGAGCAGGGTGTCCTGACCTTCCACATCCCGGAAGTATTCCGCCGCGGCCAGGGCCGTCAGGGCTACCCGGGCCCGGGCCCCGGGGGGCTCGGTCATCTGCCCGTAGATCAAAGCAGCCTTGGGCAGTACCCCGGAGTGTTTCATCTCCAGGTAGAGATCGTTGCCTTCACGGGTGCGCTCACCCACGCCGGCGAACACCGAAATGCCGCCGTGGTGCATGGCGATGTTATGGATCATTTCCATCATGACGACGGTCTTGCCCACGCCGGCGCCGCCGAACATGCCCATCTTGCCGCCCCGGGGGAAGGGCACCAGCAGGTCGATAACCTTGACGCCGGTTTCCAGCACCTTAACCGTGGTGTCCAGATCAACGAAGGGCGGGGCCGGGCGATGAATGGGATACATGTGTTTGGCGTTTACCGGGCCCAGGCCATCCACCGGGCGGCCGACCACGTTGAGCACCCGGCCCAGGGCCTCGGGGCCCACCGGCACCATAATGGGGTTACCGGTATCTTTCACGGGCATGCCCCGCATCAAGCCGTCGGTGGTATCCATGGCGATGGTGCGGACCATGTTGTTACCCAGATGTTGAGCCACTTCCACCACCAGGTTGTCTTCGACGTCGTCGATGGCGGGGTTGGAGATCAGCAAAGCATTTTTGATGACCGGTAGTTTTCCTTCCTCAAATTCGACATCCACTACCGGACCGATAACGCGGGCGATTCTGCCTATGTTCATTGTCTAGAAATCCTCCTCATACGGGCGGCTTAGCCTTTCAGGGCTTCTGCCCCGCCCACGATATCCATCAATTCTCGGGTAATGGCCGCCTGCCGGGCCTTATTCATCACCAGGGTAAGCTGCGTGACCATCTCTTTGCAGTTGCTCTGGGCGTTATCCATGGCGGTCATCCTGGCCGCGTACTCGCTGGCGGAATTCTCCAGGAAGCCATGGTAGACCTGCACGTTGATATACTTGGGCAGCAGGTATTCCAGGAACTGCTCCATGGGCGGCTCAAAGAGGTACTCCAGGCTGGGAGCCGCCTCCGCCGCCTCCGCCGGTTGAATGGGCAGGAGCTGCACCATCCGCGGCCGCTGGATCGCCATGTTGATAAAGGAGGAGTGGATCAGGTAGACCTCCTGGACCGATCCGGTGAGGAAGGCGCTCATGACCTCCCGGGCCACCGTCACGGCGTTGGAAAAGTCGAACTTGTTCCAGACATCCACATATTGAGCCAGCATCTCCCGTTTGCGCCGCCGGAAAAAGTCCCGACCCTTGCGTCCCACGCAAACCAAAGAGACCTCGATGCCCTGGGCCTCTTTTTCCCGGATGAACTTCACCGCAGTGTTGATCAGGTTGACGTTAAAGGAGCCGCACAGACCGCGGTCCGCGGTCATCAACACCAACCCCACCCGTTTCACTTCCAATGCCTGGGTGAAGAAGGGATGGATCTCAGGCTCCACCCGGCCGGCCATATTTCCCAGCATCATGGCAAAGGCCTGGGCATACGGCCGAAACCCTTCCATGCGCTGCTGGGCGCCTCGCAATTTAGCGGCGGAGACCATGTTCATGGCCTTGGTAATCTGCTGGGTCTTTTTGACCGCCCCTATCTTGCGTCTGATATCTTGTAGGGTTGCCATGCTTTTCCCCCGATATTAAGACGCGCTGACGGCAGGCTGGAATATGCCGTCAAACTCTTCCAATACGCCCTTCATCCTGGCATCCAGGTCCGCAGTGAATTCCTTCTTCTCCTTGATGTCGGCCAGGAGGTCGGAATATTTGGACTCCAGGAAGCTGTAGAGCTGCGATTCGTAAGACGCGAGCACGTCCACCGGATATTTGTCCAGGAAACCCCGGGTGCCGGCGTACAGGATAGACACCTGCTTCTCCAGAGACAGCGGCTGATACTGCGGCTGCTTCAGGATTTCCACCAGCCGGATGCCCCGGTTGAGCTGGTTCTGGGTGGATTTGTCCAGCTCAGAGCCGAACTGGGCAAAGGCCGCCAGTTCCCGGTACTGGGCCAGATCCAGGCGCAGCGAGCCGGCCACCTGCTTCATGGCCTTCACCTGGGCGGCGCCGCCGACCCGGGAAACCGACAGGCCGACGTTGATGGCGGGCCGAATCCCGGAGAAGAACAGGGAGGGTTCCAGGTACACCTGGCCGTCGGTGATGGAAATGACGTTGGTGGGAATGAAGGCCGAGACGTCGCCCTGTTGTGTTTCGATGATGGGCAGGGCGGTCATGGAGCCGCCGCCCTTGGCGTCGTTCAGCTTGGCGGCCCGCTCCAGCAACCGGGAGTGGTTGTAGAAGATGTCGCCGGGATAGGCTTCACGTCCCGGCGGCCGGCGGAGCAGCAGGGACATCTGCCGGTAGGCCTGGGCCTGCTTGGTCAAATCATCGTAAATGATCAGGGAGTGGCGCCCGGAATCCCGGTAGTACTCGCCCATGGCGCAGCCGGCAAAGGCGGCGACGTACTGCAAAGGCGCGGGCTCGGAGGCCGAAGCATTGACCACGATGGTGTGCTTCATGGCGCCGTTGCGCTCCAGGGCGTCCACCACCTGGGCCACGGTGGATTTTTTCTGGCCGATGGCCACGTAAATGCAGAGGACCCCGGAGTCTTTCTGGTTGATGATGGCATCCACGCACAGGGCGGTTTTGCCGATCTGGCGGTCGCCGATGATCAATTCCCGCTGGCCGCGGCCGACCGGGGTCATGGCGTCAATGGCCTTATAGCCGGTGTAACAGGGCTCATTAACCGGCTGGCGCTCGATGACGCCTGGGGCCTTGACTTCGATGCGGCGGAACTCCTTGGTATCGAGGGGCCCTTTGCCGTCGATGGGGTTGCCCACCGGGTCGATGACCCGGCCGAGAACCCCGTCCCCTACCGGCACCTGGGCAATGCGGCCGGTGCGTTTGACGATGTCGCCCTCTTTGATGTGGGTGTCTTCACCCAGGATGGCCACACCGACGTTGTCCTCTTCCAGGTTAAGGGCGATGCCAAAGATGCCCCCGGGAAACTCCAGGAGTTCCATGGCCATGCATTTCTCCACGCCGTGGACCCGGGCGATGCCGTCGCCCACCGACAAGACGGTGCCGGTTTCGGCGACTTCGACCTTCTTTTCATAATCCCGGATCTGCGAGCGAATAATTTGGCTGATTTCTTCGGCTCTAATTTCCATAATTATAAGACCTCGCCTTTTATTAAGGATTCTCTCAAGGTATTAATCTGGGTCCGCGCGCTGCCATCCAGCACCAGGTCTCCCACCCGGGCCACGATGCCGCCGATAATGCTGGGGTCTTCTTCGACCTCCATCACTACCGTGGAACCCGTCAACTTCTCCATGGTCTGCCGCAACCGTTCCTGAGTGGCGTCATCCAGGAAAATCGCCGTCTTCACCTTCGCTCTGGTGACGTTCTCCACCTCGTCCACAAACTGCTGATAGGACTGGGCCACGCCGTCCAGGGCGTTGAGGCGGAGCTTGTCGAACATGAGTTGCAGCAGGTTGGCCACCAGGGGAGGCATTTGCAAAAGTTCAATCATCCGGAGGAGTAATTTGCGGCGGT
>JBIOJX010000167.1:0-6397 GCA_044451265.1 Desulfobaccales bacterium | reverse complement strand
CAGCGCACCGTGCACATGAAGCAGATGCTGAAAACTTCCTTTGCCATAGCAGCCTTCCTGTATCTTGAGCTAAATTCAGCGATGATTACTTCGTTTTTATTTTAACATTATTTTGTTCAAGTAGAAGCCGCCGTCTCCTGTAAAAGCCATTTATTTCTCGTTCAGAGCTCTATCTCCGGGGGTCAAGGTCCTAACCGCCCGGGGCCTCAGCGCGCCGCAGCTCTGCGACGTCACTCCCTGGAGGGGCGTGGCTATCCAACCGGCCCTTGGTGCGGCGGCAATGGGGAAGCCGGCGTTTGGTTTGCTTGTACAGGATATAGACCGGGATATACAGCAGGATGAAGACGCCGATATAGCCCAGAGAGAAGCCGACGAAGGGCAAGGGGAACTCCACTTCCAGAAAACGGTACTGCATCCAGCCCAGGATGAAGAAGACGGGCCAGAAAAACGTTGCCGAAAGAGCTACCTGCATGAAGAAAGACTTGTTGAAGGCCTCGTTGGCCACCTGGTTGGCCGCCTCATAGGCCGGTCTATCCCCTGACTTCAGGGCCTCCATGGACAAATCCTGGTATCTCTTGGCTTCGCCGGCGACCTCCTGGTAGCGGCGCCGCACCAGGAAAGACGCCAGGAAGGAGGTAAGCTCCCCCACCAGTAAGGCGAGAACGGCCGCCCCCAAGGTGCCCAGGAGAAAGTCGGCCAGGGCGTGACCCGTGATCCGGTAACCCCAGATCAGGTAAGGGTCTATCCATTGAAAAAACGGCGGCATCTCCATAGAGCCCCTCTGCTGCTCAAGCTGAACCGCGGCCGGAGGTGAAGAATCCCCTCCGCCCGAGCGGACCATGAAGGCGCGGCCCGGGGTGGCAAATCAGGGGTTCAAAGGCCTGCTTCCTCCGGCGGCGGCGCGCCGGACCCGAAAGGCCGCCCCAGCAGATGAGCCTGAACTCGATGATACCGGCCCCTGGCCGCGATTTTGCCATATTACATTCCCGGGAAGATGGAATGACCCATGAAACCCTTGGTCAGATAACCGATGCCCACATAGACCGCCAGGACCACGAAGAGGCGCTTCAGCCATACCTCGGGGATCTTCTTGGAAGTGACCGGGCCGAGGACGGAGCCGATGGCGATGCCGATGAGTTCGGTGCTGATCAGGACAAAATCGACGGGCACCTGCCGCATCACCATCATGTTGAAGATGTTGACGATCATGCCCACCAGCACTGCCAGGGCCGAAGTGCCGGCCACGATGAACATGGGCAGACCGGCCACTGAGGTGAGGAAGGGAACGTAGAGGAAGCCGCCGCCCACCCCGATCAGGGCCGAAATGCCGTTGATGACGAAGCCGCCCAGCAGGGGCCAGAGGGGATTGAAGGAGAATTCTTGGCCATAAAAAGTAAAGGCGATTTTGGAGAGGCCCCAATGCGTGACCTGCACCCCTTTGGCATGTTCGGCAGAGACCTCGGCGGATTTCTTGATATGGGCCTCTTCAAAGGCCTTGGCCGCGGCTTTGGCCGCCTTCTTCTTGGCCTGTCCTGCGGGGGTGGTTTCATAGAAAAGCACAAAGGCTACGGCGAAGACGATGATCCCGAAAAAGCCCACGTAGGTGCTGACATTCATCTTGCCGACGGTAAGCAGGGGGACCAGGTAGCCGGCGAGAATCCCGCCTATCGCCAGGCATAATCCCAGGGGGAGCACCAGCCGTCCCATGCGGTAATAGGTAATGGAAGAGATCAACGCCGACAAACCCACCAGATACTGGTTGCTGGTGCGGATGGAATCGGTCAGCATCTTGTTCAAACCAGGGCTGGTTTTCTTGAAGGTGCTGGCGTAATCCGACAAACCGTAGACACTGATATGTCCCACTCCGGCCATGATGCCGCCGAAGGCGCCCACCGAGGAGAAGATCCAGCCGACCCAGATGCCCCAAAGGATGTAAAACAGGAAGAAATGATGCGGGGCCCCGGGAATCCCCATGAAACCTTTGACCGCACCGGGATGGATCATTCCCACGGCATCTCCCACCGGGGTCTGGGCGATGGCGTCCGCCAATTTGTCCGCCAGGGCCGGCTCGGCCAGGGCCAGGGTGGCCATAACCATCAGGACGGCCAGCCCCGTGATGATTAACTGCGTCTTTCTCGTCATTCCACAACCTCCGAATTATCAAAATGGCAGATGCTAAAAATTAAGTTTATGGGTTGAGACCTCGGGTGCTTGACGAGAACCGTCTTCACCTGTGCCCATCCCCGACAGAGATTAAGCAAGAAACCTGCCAAGGTTAAGAAATAGCTAAAAATTTATAAGATACTAATATTATAGTAAAAAACTAGCTGCGTCCTCGGTTGGGACTTGACAATGTTAAGAGGTTATGGTTAACGTAAGTTAAATAATTAACTTGTTAACCCTTAACCCGAGACCGCCCGGCCGGCTCTCGGCGGGAGAGATCATGAGCCCAACCTCGGACCTATACGAAAAAAACAAAAAAGCGCCCCTGAAAGCTGAGCTGTTCGGCGGTGAGCCGGAAAAATTCTGGAAGACCGTGATCGACACCATGATGGACGGCCTGCTGATCGTGGACCCGGAAGGCACGATCCTGGCCGCCAACCGGGCCATGGAGGAGCTCAGCGGCTACCGCCGGGAGGAACTCGTCGGCCAGCCCTGCACCGTTCTGAGATGTAACGCCTGTCTGGATGCCCTGAGCTCGGGGCGGTGTAAACAGTGTGAGCTGTTCCAGCGGGGCTCGGTCCGGCGGCGTCAATGCACCCTGGAGAAGAAGGACGGCACCACCCTGCAGGTCCTGAAGAACGCCGCGGTCCTGAAGGACTCCGCCGGCCGGGTGATGGCCGGGGTGGAGAACCTCACCGACCTGAGCGAGGTGGCGGCCAAGGAGCGGGTCATCTCGCACCTGCGCCTGGAGCTGAGCCGGGAAGACCTGGCCCACGGCCTGTCGGAGAAGTCCCCGGACATGATGCAGCTCTTCATCTCCCATCTGCGCCGGGAAGTCAGCCGGGAGGATGGCTTTCACGGTATCATCGGCAGGTCCCCGGTGATGGTGCAGCTTTTTACCCTGATTTCCGCCGCGGCTCAATCCGAGGCGCCGGTGATCATCTATGGCGAGTCCGGCACCGGCAAGGAGCTGGTGGCCGCGGCCATCCACCGCCTCAGCCCCCGGCGCCGGGGGCCCCTCATCAAGGTGAACAGCGCCGCCTTAAATGAGTCCTTACTGGAAAGCGAGCTCTTCGGGCACGTCAAAGGGGCCTTCACCGGGGCCGATCGCACCCGGGTGGGACGCTTCGAAGCGGCCACTGGCGGCGACATCTTCCTGGACGAGATCGGCGACCTGCCCCTGGCCACCCAGGCCAAGCTCCTGCGGGTGCTCCAGGAGAAGGTCATCGAGAAGGTGGGCGACCATGCCCCCGTCGCCGTGGACGTCAGGGTCATCACCGCCACCAACAAGGATCTGCACCGCCTCATGGCCCAGGGGCGCTTCCGGGAGGACCTCTTTTACCGCATCGGCGTCATCCCCGTCCATCTGCCGCCTTTAAAGGAGCGGCGCGAGGATATCCCCCTGTTGGTCAAAGCCTTCATCGACCAGGGGCGCCGCCGGACCCGCAAACCCATCACCGGCATTACCGATGCAGCCCTGGAGCTCTTAGGGTCTCACGATTGGCCCGGCAACGTCCGGGAACTCATCAACGTCATCGAATATGCCTTTGTCCTCTGCCCTGAGGGGGTCATCCAGCCGGAGCATCTGCCGGCCGCCTTTAGCCGGATCAGTGAGGTCCAGACCAAGGCCCGGCCCGCGGAATCTGCGGCCCGGGATGCGGGCGAGAGAGCGCGCCTCATCGAGGCCGTCACCCAGGCCGGCGGCAAGAAGGCGGAGGCCGCCCGCCTCCTGGGCATCAGCCGGGTGACCCTCTGGAAACTCCTCAAGGCCCACCAAATCCAGGTGGATAAGGTTATTAGGGGTTAGGAATTAGGGGGCAGGGATCAGGGTTCAGTAAGCGGCGAGCAGTTAATGTTGGTGGCACAGGCGTCTCGCCTGTGCTTAAGGCGGGGTCACAGGAATTTAGTTTTTTCGAAAACCGAAAAACGTCTTTTACTTCGCCGGCCCCGTCTCCACCGGCTCCTTACTCCTGCTCCAGTCGATCCAGGACCCTCCATAGACGTGCAGCTTCTCCAGGGGATAGCCCGCCAGGTAGAGGCTCACCAGGGTGTAGCTGGCGCTCGGGTCGGTGTGGCCGTAGATATAAATGTCCTTATTCGGGGTAATGCCCCGGGCGGCATAAATCTCCTTGAGTTCGCCGGCGCTCTTCCAGCAGCCTTTCTGAGGACCCGCCGCCACCCGGTTTTCCTCCCAAAAAACTCCCACCGCCCCAGGGATGCGTCCGGGCCGGGCGGCGCCTTCTTTGCTGCCTTCCCCCAGGTAGAGTCGCGGGGTCCGGACGTCTAAGATGACCTTATCAGGGGCGGCCTGGGCAGCCTTGACTTCCTCCAGGTTGGCAAGCAGGGAATCTTTCGGGGGCTCCGCCGCGAACCGGAAGGTGGCGGGCTTGACGTGAGGCGCAGTGAGTTGGGTGGGATAGCCCTTGGCCTTCCAGGCCTCGAGGCCGCCGTCCAGCAACCGCATCTGGCTGAGGGGAAAGCCGTAATGGGCCAAAATCCACCACAGGCGGGTGTGGTCGCAATAGTCCGAATAGATGATGACATTATCGTGGCTGCCCACCCCCAGCCGGCCCAAAAGTTTTTCCAACTGGTGGGCCGGGGCCGGCAGGCCGGAGATCGGCTGGCGGCGGTCCTCGGTCTCCGGCCGCCAGATCTGAATGGCGCCGGGGATGTGGCCCAGGTAATATTTGGCCTTGTGGCGGAAATCGATGATCCGCAAGTGAGGGTCAGATTTATCGAGGAGGTCCTTCAACTCCTCCGCCTGGATCAAGACCCCGGAGTGGGCGTAATCCCCCAGGGGAACGCCCTCAGCCAGGTGCGGGAGCAAAGCCAGGGCCAGCCAGGCCAGGAGCAAGGCCAACGGGATGAGCAGAGGCAACCACCTTCTCTGCCAGCTAAGGGACATGAAATCACCTCCAGCCTTCGGTCTGACCGGCTTCAAATATCCACCGCTTCGCCCCGCCGGGCCTTGATTTTCTTGATGGCCAGCGGCAGCAGGGCGACCAGCGCCACCAGAATGACGCCGATGATCAGCCAGATGGAAACTTGGCCCCGGAGGAGCGCCAGCAGGTTGCTGGAGACGAGGATTAGCGCGATGGTCCAGGGCAGCATGCAGACGCAGGTAGCCAGGGCATAAGGCAGCAAAGGAATCCGGGTAATGCCCAAGGCGTAGTTGAGCAAGACATACGGCAGCCCGATAAGCCTGGTGAGGGCCACGACTTTCCAGCCGTGCGTGGCCACTTTCTCATCCAAACGGGCCAGCCTGGTACCCCAGATCTTGGACGCCACCCAGTCTCGGGCCAGGTAGCGGGCCACCAGGAAGGCCAGAGAGGCCCCGATCGTGGCCCCGATGGTGGTATAGACCACCCCCAGGACCGGTCCGAACAGGACGCCGCCGGCCAGGGTGAGGACTGAACCCGGGACCAAAAGAATCGGACCAACGGCCCAAACCAGCAGGTAGATCACGGGGCCCCACATCCCATACGAGGCAATGAATTGCCGCAGCCGGTCTTCATGCAGGTACTCTTGCAGATGCAAGGCCCGGGCCGCGATGAACAGGCCGACCAGCGCCAGAAGGAAGATCAGGGGTCGGGTAAAGGAGGCCTTTTTCGGGGGCGCAGCCACTACGAGCTCGGGCATTTCCGGCATTGACACTCTCACTAGGTTTATTTATTCACTTGCTGCCGGCGGCAGCCACCAACTCCCTGGCGGCTCGGACACTGCGCCGGCCGGCCCGGAGAGACGGGTGTGACCGCTTCAAAAAATCCACCAAATCGGCATAGGTGTCGATATCTTGCCAGTACGGCAACAGGTGGACCTTCAGGTCAAGTTCCCGGGTCCGGCTCAAGGTGTCGGCCAACACCGATCCGGTGGACCAGGCCAGCCCCTCAAACAGTCGCGGGTGCCGGCCCTTGAGCCCGATCAGATAATAGCCGCCGTCCCGGGATGGGCCCAGGACTACCTGGGCCGAGCCGGCGGCCAATTTCTCCTCGGCCTCCAGCATAATCTCCCCCGGCAGATCCGGGGTGTCGCTGCCCCGCAACAGGACAACGTCGTAGCCCGCGTCGAATCCCCAGGCAAAAGCCCGGGCCTGGCGATCCCCGAGGTCCCGGCCTTCCTGAGCCACCAGTCGTAACTTTGGAGGGGCCAGACCTTGAAAAAACCCGCGGGCGCCGGCGGGGGTATAGGCGAGGGCTATCTCCATCCCTCGCAGCCGAACCGTCTCCTCTATGAT
>JBIOJX010000166.1:0-6439 GCA_044451265.1 Desulfobaccales bacterium | reverse complement strand
TTATCCTACCTTCTCAGTATGAACTTTATATTCATAAACCTTTATTTTTTCACCATGTTTAATCTCAAGGGGTTCCGAAATCGCAACCAGCTCCTGTTTTTTAATTTTCCCTGTCCTTAGAATGTCTGATGCTAAATCTCCATGCACAAGAACTTGGTCTGCCAAGGCTACGCTCATAACTCTATTGGCAAGGTTGATGCCATAACCAAATAAATTTGGCACATCATTTCGATCTAAGTGTCTCACATTTGGACCCCTTGCAAGGCCCATCCTTATCTTAAAACCATTTCCAGTGGTAAGCTCTACAAATAATTCCGAGGCCATTTTTAAAGTCTTTTCGGCTTCAAAATTAGGGTGGAAGCCGATACCATATCCATCGCCCGTGGGTATTAAAATTAAATCATTATGCTTATTTTTCTCATTCCAGTTGTAATCTTCCCATAGCAAGGAATTGATTACATTTTCTATTTTTTGTATTATCCTCATCATTTCTTCATTTGTAGGTATTTTAGTGAATTCAACTATATCAAAAAATAGGACAATATTATTTACGGGATAATACTTGGGTATTCGTGCTTTTGGATAGTCAAAAGGATCAAAACCCTTTTTAGCCATTTCATATTCCTCCTAAAAATGTTCCTTAAAATGTTATGCTAATAATAATAGGCAGTTACGCCTTTGATTGTCAAGAGGATAATCGCCGAAAAATCCTATTTTCTTATTTAATTGCCGCCGGGGTCATTTTGCGGTCGAGTGGCCTGGGATGGATATAAAAACAAGCCGGCCGGTCATTTCCCCGGAAAAAAGAAGACCTGGGCCAGGATGAGGGCGGCGGCGGCCAGGCGGTAGATCGCAAAGGGGATGAAGGTGTGGCGTTGCAGGAAGCGGAGGAGGTACTTGATGGTGAGGTAGCTGGAGATCACCGCGGCCAGGAAGCCCACCACCGCGGGCAGCAGGGTCAGTTCACCGGTGCTGCTTTCCTTGAGCCACTTGGGGATGTGGTGCAGACCGGCCCCGGCAATGATGGGGGTGGCCAGGAGAAAGGAGAAATGGGCGGCGGAACGCCGGTTGAGGCCCAGGAAGAGGCCGGTGGTCATGGTGATGCCGCTCCGGGAGACCCCGGGCATGATGGCCAGGGCCTGGGAGAGGCCGATATAGAGGGCGTCCTTGAAGGTGATCTGGTCCAGGTGACGTACGTGCCGGGCGAGTTTCTCCGCCAGGATCAGGAGGAGCCCCACGCCGCCCATGAGCAGGGCGATGCGGCCCGGCTCCCGGAAGATGGTTTCTGCTTTGTGTTCCAGCAGGACCCCGGCTAGCGCCCCGGGGATGACGGCGATGATCAGAAAGAAGAGGAGGCGACGCTCGGGCCGGTTATAGCGGCTCGGGAAGATGAAGGCATGGCCCATTTCCAGCCAGTCCTTATAGAAGTAGCCCAAGAGAGCCGCCAGGGTGCCCACGTGCAGGAGGATGTCGAAGCTCAGGCCGCCGCCGGTGACGTGTAAGTAGTGTTCCAGGAGGGCCAGATGGGCGGAACTGGAAATGGGCAGAAATTCGGCGATGCCCTGGACGATGCCGAGTAGGAGCGCGGTTAGGGGATGCATGGTGTCACAATCTATCACAGGGCCCCGGAGCAGGCAACCCGAAACGGACTCCCGGCCCTAAGGAATCAAGGGGTCGTCCCAGGAGAGCAGCTGACCGAGCCCGGCTGCAGCCGCACCAGGCTGACCCCTGGGGGCAGGCTGATGGAGACATTGAGACGCGCCCGCCCGCGCCCCAGGCTCCGGGTATCCACCGCGGCCTTGAGGTCGCCGGGCTTCAGGTCCTTCACCAGGGGCCAGGGGCCCTGGACGGTGACGGTCACTTGGGCCGGCCGCAGATTGGCCGGACCAGGCTCCGGCAGCACCGGGACCTCCGGAAGGGTGCGGGTCAGGATCTTGGGCTGGAGGTCCAGCTCGGCCAGAATGGGGACCTGATTCTTCAGGGAAAGGTGCAGGTTCTTAAAATCGAGGTCCGTGGCCAGGACCGTCATTTCCGTCAGGTGGCGCACGTCGATGGGGTGGGTGGGGATGAACTTGAGGTCAGTGAGCTCGTCCGCGGGGCCGCTGACCGTGACCTGCTCCGGCCGGGTTTTGATACCCTTCAGCTCATAGCCCTCCGGCGGACTGCCGGCCGTCACCGGTTTGATGGGCAGGGTGGCGGTGATGGAGGACGCCAGGTTAATGGTGATGGGGTTGGGCTGAATCCTGGTCACCACTACGCCCCGGGGGAAAGAGAAGCTGTTCGGCCCCAGGTAAAAGGTATGCGGACCGGCCTTAATGGCCGAGAGGTCGATGGTCTGGGACAGGCGGCCTTGGGACAGCTTGTTGACGATGGAGCGGGGGCCGGTGACCCGAACCTGCAACTCCGCCGGGACCTCGCCGGTGATTACCATCTTGGCCGGCAGGTTGACAAACTCCACGGCCATATGCAGGCCGGTTTCAGTGCGCACCTCACCGCTGACGGCAAACCACAAGGCCAGCGCCAGGAGCAACGACAGAAGTTTGAGGCCCTTATGTCGACCTAATGAAGCGAACCAACCCTTCAATCCAGGTTCCTTTCCCTTCGCCGGGAGTTTCCATCAGGTCCTCCAGGAGCCGGCGCACTTCCTCGGGACTGAGATCTTGACGCAGCCTACCTCCCCGAGCCAGGGAGATCTGGCCGGTGGACTCCGAAACCACCAGGACCACGGCGTCGGTGTGTTCGGAGAGGCCCACCGCGGCCCGGTGGCGGGTGCCCAGGGTGGGGTCCAGGTCGGCGTTTTTGGATAGAGGCAGCAGGCAGCCGGCGCCGCCCACCCGGTCCCCCTGGATAATGACCGCCCCGTCGTGCGTGGGGTTGTGGGGCCAGAACAGGGAGATGAGCAGTTCCCGGGTGACCAGGGCGTCCAGCTTGATGGCCCCCTCCAGGTATTCCGAGAGACCGATGCGGCGCTCCAGGGCGACCAAGGCGCCGAGGTGGCGCCTGGACAGGGTCTCCGCCGCGGCACAGATTTCTTCGACCGCCACCGGGGACTGGACCCCGCCCCGGGCCAGGGCCTTTTTCCCCACCCGGCTCAGCACCCGCCGGATATCGGCCTGGAACAGAATGATGACAATGAGGACGAAGCTCTTGACGATAATGTCCAGGAGCCATTCCAGGGTGAAGAGTTCCAGCTGGCGGGCCATCAGGTAGGCCAGAAACAGCAGAAAGAGCCCGGCCAGAACCTGGACGGCCTGGGTGCCCCTGAGGGCCAGGACCACCTGGTAGATGATGACGGCCACCAGGATGATGTCCGCCACGTCTTGCCAGCGCAGGTTGAGGAAAGAGTGCATTATAAGTTCGAGTCTCGAGTCTTTAGTTTCGAGTAATTAAGCAAACACCGGACTTATACATTTAAACACGAGCAGCCTGAAAAATCGCCTCCCAAACCGCAAAAAACTGCCGGGCGAAGGCGACGTTATGGGTGCGGACGATGCCGGCGCCGTGCTGCACCGCGGCCAGCAGGGCGGCCAGGGTGCCCGCGTCCCGCTCCGGGCCCGCCGGCTGGCCGGTGAGATGGCCGATGAAGGCCTTGCGGGAGGGCCCCACCAGCAGGGGACAGCCCAGCTCCAGAAAGACCTCCAGCCGCCGGAGGATCTCCAGGTTATGGTCCCGGGTCTTGCCGAAGCCAAGGCCCGGGTCCAGGATGAGCAGTTCCCGGGCGATGCCGTGAGCCGCGGCATACTCCAGGCGCTCCCGGAAAAAGGCGGTGATCTCCCCCATCAGGTCGTCGTAGTGGGGGTCCCGCTGCATGTCCCGGGGGCTGCCCTGCATATGCATCAAGATCACCGGCGCCCCGGCGGCCGCGGCCAGGGGGGCCATATCCGGGTCGAAGCGCAGAGCGCTGATATCATTGATAATGGCGGCGCCGGCCTCCAGGGCGGCCCGGGCCACCGAGGCCTTGTAGGTGTCGATGGAGATGGGGATGGCGATCTCCGGGGCCAGGGCGGCGATGAGCGGTATGACCCGACGCAGTTCCTCTGCCATCGGCACCGGTTCGGCATACGGCCGGGTGGACTCGCCGCCCACGTCCAGGATATCGGCGCCCGCGGCCACCAGCTCTCGGGCGTGGGCCAGGGCCACGGCCTGGTCGAAATGGGCGCCATGGTCGGCAAAGGAATCCGGGGTGACGTTGAGGATGCCCATGATGAGAGGCCGGGGGGCGGCCATCAGGTTTGCCCAGGCTGCGGGGCTGAATAATCTTTTGGTGATGGTGGAGGACTGCTTAACTGCGGTCATATGGTTTTAAAGCCCCCTTCACCCCGACCCTCCTCCCCCGCTGGGGGAGAGGGAGAAATGCGAGCTAATGGCGGGCGGGACGCCCGCCCCACCATTATTTTGCAAAAAAAAGGCAGGTCCGAAGACCCGCCCTAGGTTATCAGATTAACCCTGCGATTGCCAGGGCTTCAAGCCGGCTGCACCCCCAGCAACTGGCCGGGGTCCTGGGGTTCCGGAGCCTCTGCCGGCTTCTCCACGGGACCGATGATCTTGTCAATCTCCTGGCTATCCAGGGTTTCCTTATCCAACAGGCCTTGGGCCAGGCTCTCCAGTTGATCCCGATGACTGCTGAGCACATCCAGGGCCCGGCGGGAGGCAGAGAGTACCAGGTTTTTGATGGCGTCGTCGATGAGACGGGCCGTCTCCTCGCTGAAATCCTTGGATTGCGCGAACTCCCGGCCTAAAAAGATGTGTTCTTCACGTTTCCCGAAGGTGACGGGTCCCAGTTCTTCGCTCATGCCCCAGTTGCACACCATCTTCCGGGCCAGGTCGGTGGCCCGCTCCAAGTCGTTGCCGGCTCCGGTGGTGAACTGCTGGAATACCAGTTCCTCGGCAGCCCGGCCGCCCAGGAGGACGGTCAGGGTAGACACCAGATAATCCTTGGGGTAGGTGTGGCGCTCGTCAATCGGCAATTGCTGGGTGAGGCCCAGGGCCCGGCCCCGGGGAATGATGGTGACCTTGTGAATGGGATCGGTCCCGGGGGTGAGCCTGGCCACCAGGGTGTGGCCCGCTTCGTGGTAGGCGGTATTGCGCCGTTCCCGCTCGCTCAGGATGAGGCTCTTACGCTCCGTGCCCATGAGGACCTTATCCTTGGCTTGCTCGAAGTCCGGCATGGTCACCAGGTCGCTGCCCCGGCGGGCGGCAAACAAGGCGGCCTCGTTGGCCAGATTCTCCAGGTCGGCCCCGGAAAAACCGGGGGTGCCCCGGGCCAGGATGGAGAGGTCCACGGATTCGGCCAGGGGGGTGCGCCGGGTGTGGACCTTGAGGATGGCCTCCCGGCCCTTGAGGTCCGGGATCGGCACCACCACCTGGCGATCGAAGCGGCCGGGCCGCAGCAGGGCGGGGTCCAGGACATCGGGGCGGTTGGTGGCGGCGATGAGGATGACCCCTTCGTTGGCCTCAAAGCCATCCATCTCCACCAGTAGCTGGTTCAAGGTCTGCTCCCGCTCGTCGTGACCGCCGCCCAAGCCGGCGCCCCGGTGGCGGCCCACCGCGTCGATCTCATCGATAAAGATGATGCAGGGGGCGCTTTTCTTGGCCTGAATGAAGAGGTCCCGCACCCGGGCGGCGCCGACGCCAACGAACATTTCCACGAAGTCCGAGCCGCTGATACTGAAGAAGGGCACCCCGGCTTCCCCGGCGATGGCCCGGGCCAGCAAGGTCTTGCCGGTGCCCGGGGCGCCTACCAGGAGCACGCCCTTGGGGATGCGGCCCCCCAGGCGGGTAAACTTCTTGGGGTCCTTGAGGAAATCGATGATCTCGGACACTTCCTCCTTGGCTTCCTCGATGCCGGCCACGTCACTGAAGGTGATCTTGACGGTATTTTCCGTCATCAGGCGAGCCCGGCTCTTGCCGAAGGACATGGCCTTGCCGCCGCCGGCCTGCATCTGGCGCATGAAGAAGATCCAGATGCCCACCAGGACCAACATGGGCAGCCAAGAGATCAGGAAGGTGGTGTACCAGGAGTTTTCATCCTTGGGTTTGGCGGTAATGTCCACCTTTTTGGCGGTGAGCAGCTTGATCAAGTCCGGATCGGGGGCCGCGTAACTCTTGAAGGCCTTGCCGTCGGAGAGCTCGCCGCTGATTTCCTCGCCCTGCAAGACTACCTTGGTCACCTTATCGGCCTTCACCAGGTCCACAAATTTGCTGTAATTGATGGAGGCTTTGCCCCGGGTGTTATCCACCGTATAGAAGTTATGGTACAGCACGATCATTACCAGGGTGATGAGCAACCACAGGGCGATATTTTTATAGAAAGGGCTTAAGCGGTTATTCATTATGGTCCTTATGGTTTGGGCAGAGGGCGGAATTCTGACCTCATACCATCTATAATCACCTAATTATTTTAAATGTATCTAAGGAAAATGCAAGGTAATCTTAGCGT
>JBIOJX010000165.1:0-6451 GCA_044451265.1 Desulfobaccales bacterium | reverse complement strand
GTGGGGGTCCTGGAGGCGGGCAATACCGGCTTCGCCTCGGAGATCTGGGGCGACGTGGAGCAACTCCTCCAGGCCTTCCGGCGCACCGGCTTCGCTTCAGTGATTATGCGCCTCAGGGACCCGGCGGCCTTCCCGGTCCTGAAGGCCCGGCTGGAGAGCGATCCCCGGCTGCCCATGCAGGTGCTCCGGGAAGTGGAGTTTTACGAGGCCCAGTCCAGGCGGCTGGCCACCTTCATCCGGATGCTGGGGTTGGTGCTCACCGCCATCTTCAGCCTCGGGGCGGTGCTGGGGGCCATGGTGACCATGTACGCCCAGGTGGGGGCCCGCACCAGCGAGATCGGCACCCTCAGGGCCCTGGGCTTCAAGCGGCATCACATCCTGGCCGCCTTCCTGCTCGAGTCCATGCTCCTGGGCTGCCTGGGCTGGCTCCTGGGTCTGGCGCCGGCCGCGCTCCTGAACTTCATCACCCTGTCCACCATCAACTGGGCCAACTTCGCTGAACTCTCCTTCAAGTTCGCCCTGACGCCGGGGATCATCTTGAAAAGCCTGCTCTTCGGCCTGGGCATGGGCCTGGTGGGCGGGCTGCTGCCGGCCCTCAAGGCCGCCCGCCTGCCCCTGTTGGAGGCCCTGCGGGCGGCCTGAGGCTTTAACTACTGATCACTCAATTTTTTGTCCATTCATCATATTTTTCAAGTTGGGCCGCGTCGGCTTCCTCCGATATTACTTTGGCAAGGGTCTTAAGAAATTCAGGCTGCGGATGACCATCTTCTATGGCTCGCTTAACATTGTCTTCCAGATTCCAACCGGGCGAGCGCGCTCCAGACTGAATTAAATCTTTTATTTTGGCTAAACTTTCGGCTCTTGTAGTTTTATCGAGATCATGCGCATATTGATAAAATAAACATTCTAATAATAATGCTGTACTACCACCTAATTCTATAGCCCTCTCCAATAACGGCATCCCCTCGCTATAATTACCTTTACTTAATAATAAGCCGCCAAGGTTTCCTAAGTTGTTCGCATAATTTGGATTAACATTTAATATTTTTCTATATATCGCTTCAGCAGAAGCGTTATCTTTAATATTATCCTTCATTAAAATTGCATAATTAGTAAGAATTGATGGATTATCTGGATCAATTGCAATTGCCTTGTGGTAATATTCAAGCGCCTTTCTGTAATCATTTCTATTTTTTCTCAAGAAAGTTGCATAGCTAGAAAGACTAATAGAGTTATTAGGATCAATTTCTAAAGATTTTTTATAGTATTCATCGGCGGTGACATAATCATTACGAGAATTTTGCAAGAAAAATGCAAATGCAGTTAAGAGGTTAGAATTATCTGGAAACTTAAGAAGACCTTCTCTGTAAATTTCTTCTGCTCTTTTTAGATCAGATTTTGCATATTTATTTGCTTCAAGCGCCACCGCCCTCCAATCCTTGAACTTCTTTGCAGCTTTCTCGGCCGCCTCTTCAATTACTTTTTTCTCATCGCTTTCCGGTTTTGCCTTAACAAGGGTTTCCAATTTCTTAAATGTTTCAAAATATCCGTCTAATAGCCGCTTGAATCTGATTTCATTTGGATGGTCTAATTCAAATTCATTTAGTATTAAAAGCATTAATTCATCAAAATCACGATGATTTACCCATATAGCATTTCTCTTCTTCAGCCACTCTCCCATTTCATTAACCGGCCCACTACTGCCAACCCAATAAACCCCGCCAGGTAATGCATAATCGTCTAGGCTATCGAGAACGCTATTTATACTCTGATCATTACCTCCATAACCTATAAAGATTATTCCTGTTTCAGCTAATAATAATTTAAGAACTCTTTGGACTGCCTCGTTTAATTCATGGGTTTCTGTTTCTGTATTTCTCGGCGCTAGTCTATCGTCACCGTGCAATTTTATTACCAAAGGTCTAGTTATAGTGACTTTTACAAAACTTACCAAAGAATCATGAACAATTACAAGTGGCTTTTTATTGTTATAAAGATACAGCCCATCGGCTACTAAATCATCGAAGTTAGTAGTTAGGATTGTGTTGCAGCACCTCCCATATGTGCCTTGGCTTAAAAGTTGAGCCAAGATAACGTACCCAAATCCGGGATCTCTATTCTCAGTTAATCTTTCTATTTCTTTCTGTCTTTCATCAGGAGTTAAAAATAACTTTTCAATAGTCTTACCATAAAATAAGGCTGCATTCTCGTCACTATAATCAGCGAAAAGGTCTTTAACCCATGGATCAAAATTCTCATCATTCCCCGTTTGTAATTTTTTCAGCCTTATAAGCCAATTTTTTGTTAGAGGTCCCGCTGCCGGTATTCCGGATGATATTGAACAACCAGCGCCTAGGAAGAAAATAAACCTATTATCTGTACCGTCTAAAAGATTTTTTAAGCGACGAACAAATTCCTGCGCAGTCATTTCTTTCATTTTAGGAGGCCTCAAAATAATTAAGTGCAATTAATGAATAATATTTTAAGAATTTGCACAAACTAAAATGAGTGTCAAGAAATAAGCTACTTGGATTAGTTTTGCTGAGGATTTTTGGGGGTCCTGCTGCCGGCCCTCAAGGCCGCCCGCCTGCCGCTGCTGGAGGCCCGGTGGGCGGCTTAGCGGCTCCGGCCTTGCCGGCGACGCACTCTTCCATGACCTCCATCTGGATGCGCTGAATCTCCAGCAGCCGGCGCCATTGGGAGGTGAGCAGCAGGTCCAGCTTCTCGTTCACGTGGCGGATTTCCAGTTCGGCCTTGAGGTTGAGCTGGTAGTCGTGTTCGGCCCGCAGCCGATCCTTGGCGTCCTGGCGGCCCTGGCTCATCAAAATGATGGGGGCCTGGAAGCCGGCCAGGCCCGAAAGGACCAGGTTGAGAAAGATGTAAGGGTAGGGATCGAAGGGTTGCGTCAAGAGCGCCACTGAGTTGATGGTTATCCAGGCGGCGATGATGCAGGCGAAGCCGATAATGAAGACCCAACTGCCGCCCAGGGCCGCCACCCGGTCGGACAGGCGCTCCCAGAAGGTCAACTCCTGCTCGAACTGCAGGTTGATGTTCTTGGAGAGAAATTCATGCTCCCGCCAGCTCTTCACCACCTGTTCCTGGAGGCTGGAGATCTTGCCGGTTTCCTCCTCCAGGACATCCTCCACGTATCGGGCCCGGAAGCGATTCAGGTCCGCCAGGCAGATATAGCCGCGGTGGTTCCACTGGGGATGTGTCTTCCTGATGGTCTCCTGGATGCCGCCCCGGATCAGGTCCGCGGGCCAGACCTCGCTCAGCTCTTTGGCCTGGCCGCAGATCTGGCAGGTCACGGTCTCTTTGGCAGTTGCGTCCATAACTCCCCATCCCGCAGAATTCCAGCGACAGGCGTACGCCTATTAAAGATAAATAGTCACTGATCTTTTGGCGGGCATCCTGCTTCAGACCAGAGCGCGCACCGCCTGTAAAACCGCCTCATAGTCCGGCTCGTTGGCCACTTCTTTGACCAACTGGACGTGCTGCAGCCGGCCGCCCTGATCCACCACGAACACCGCCCGGGCCAGGAGGCGCAATTCCTTGATCAGCACCCCGTAGGCCAGGCCGAAGGCCGCCTCCCGGTGGTCCGAGTAGGTTTGGAGATTCTCCACCCCGGCCGCGCCGCACCAGCGCTTCTGGGCGAAGGGCAGGTCCATGCTGATGGTCAGCAGCTTGACCCCGGCGCCCAGCCCCGCCGCCTCATCATTGAAGCGCCTGGTTTCGATATCGCAAACCGGGGTATCCAGGGAAGGCACCGCACTGATGATGCAGACCTGCCCCTGTAGGGAGGAAAACCGGAACTCCGACAGGTCGTTGGCCACCGCGGTGAAGTCCGGGGCCGGGTCGCCGACCTTCACTTCCTGGCCCAGCAGGGTCAGGGGCTTGCCTTTCATGGTGATGCTGCCGGGACGTTCGGTCATTTGTGGCTCCTTTTTCAATAAATCGCTAAGTTCATGAAGGGCGGTTCGAGAACCGCCTACAATCCCGAGGGAAGAACCTTATTGATCAATGAAACATTGAGGGTCCGGGGCCAGGAAATCGGGGTTGCCCTGGGAGCAGGCGTACTCGTAGGCGATGGCCCGGCAGCCCCGGCAGTCGGCCCACCGGGCGCAGGCGCCGCACTTGCCGGCATAGCGGCTCTTATCCCGCAGGGCCTCCAGGACCGGTGAGGCGGCCCAGATCTCCCGCAAGGAATCCTGCCCCACCTGCCCCAAGGGGAGATTGAGCCGGCGGCAAGGGACCACGGTGCCGTCCGCCAGGAGGGTGAGCCCGGCCACCCCGGCGGAGCAGCCGCCGGCGGGGAACGTTTGGACCTCAGCCGCGGCCGGCGCCGGCAGACGCATCTGGGCTGCCATGGGGTCGCCGGTGGTGATCTCCAGGCCGTCAATCTTGAGGGACAACACCTCGGTGTAAAGCGCTTTGACCTGGGCCGTGCTCAACATCTGGTCCAACCACAGCCGCCCCTGGCCCGACGGCACCAGCCGGGAGAACCCCAGGCGAGGGACCCCCAGGGCGCGGGCCAGCGCCACCAGGTCGTGAAAATGGCCGGCATTGACCCGGGACAGGGTGGCATTGAGGGAGACCTTGACCCCGGCGTCCATCAGGGCGCGGATGCCGGCCAGGGAGGCGGCAAAACTGCCCGGGCCCCGGATGGCCTCGTGAATCTCTTGGGGGCCCTCCAGGCTCACCTGGACGCCGTTGACCTTCAGATCGGACAAAAGCCGGGCCCGCTCCGGGGTGATCAGGGTGCCGTTGGAAAGGACGTAGATTTCGAAGCCGATGCCGGCCATCTTCTCCAGGATGACAAAAAGATCCGGCCGCAGAAAGGGTTCGCCGCCGGTGACATTAAAACTGGGCTGAAACTCGATCGCATAATTCTCGCGCCAGGCCTGGAGCATCTGGTCGATTTCGTCAATTACCGCAAAGACTTGCTCCCGGCTCAGCTCCCGCACCGGGCCGCCTTCCTGGTAGCAATGCCGGCACTTCAGGTTGCACCTTTCGGTGAGATGCCACTGGATCAGGAAATCGTAAGCGCGGGCTACGGACACGGTGATTAGCTCTCAGCAGTCAGCTTGCAGCTTTCAGCTAAAAAGAAAACGGGCCTCACGCTAAGACGCAGAGGCGCCAAGAACAGAGATAAAAATAAGAAGCAGATATGGCCAGAGAGGCTGCGGCCGTCCCCGCCATATCTGCTTTGCCTAAGCTGCTGAACCAGCAACTTTAGTTCTTTCATTCCTTTCATTTGTGGCATACCTTGCGGGGATCGAGCTGCTTGACCTTACCCCAGAAGGCCGCCTCCTTAGCCAATACCTCTTTGCCAGGTTTCATCCCGCCTTCACCTCCTTTCGGTTGGATTACCGCTAAATTAAGCACCGCAGGGGGAGGCGTCAAGCCGCGGGGGAGGTTGGGAAGGTTACAATGAAAGGGAACATGACGGAGGAAAAGGGGAAAGGGCGAAAGGGCAGGAGAAAAACTGAGCCGCCGATGCACGCCGCTAAACGCGGCTGGAATGAAATACTAACCCGCGTGCCCCTAACGAGTTCACAGGCTGGAAGCCTGTGCCACTGAACACCCCCACGCCGTCATCCCCCCTGAATGGAGAGGGAGTCTAAGGATGGCGGGCGGGGACGCCCGCCCCACCAAAAACTCGAAACTCGAAACTCGAAACTCGAAACTGGGAACCGGGAACTGGCTACTGACTACTGGCCACTTTTTTTTGAAAAAAGGCTTGCGCTAGAAATTTGGTCTGGTATTATTGACTGGTTAACCGGCGGGGCCGCGACGGATGGTGGCCCCGGGGGGAGTCAAGGCAGGGTGCTTGACCAACCGTCACAGGTAGGTTATTGTAATACTTGTGAAAAACGCCGCAACCGCAGGTGAGTGCCCGGCGAAAAAAAATCAGAAAGGTGCTTGACAGAAAGTTAGGATTCGGTTACAAACACAGTTGCCGCTGCGGGGGCCGGAAGAAAACGCACGGAAATGGTCCCTTGACAGTTGCAAAAAAGTACGTATAATCAGAATCAGCAAAATTTGCTCTTTGAAAACTAAATAGTGAGCCCGAGTGCGGGAATAACTCCAAGTTAAACTGGAGAGTTTGATCCTGGCTCAGAATTAACGCTGGCGGCATGCGTAACACATGCAAGTCGTACGAGAAAGCCCGGTTCGCCGGGCAAGTAAAGTGGCGCACGGGTGAGTAACGCGTGGGTAATCTACCTCGGCCTGGGGGATAACGCACCGAAAGGTACGCTAATACCGCATAATCCGACGGATCACTGGGTCTGTCGGGAAAGGTGGCCTCTACATGTAAGCTACCGAACCGAGATGAGCCCGCGTCCTATTAGCTTGTTGGTGGGGTAAAGGCCTACCAAGGCGACGATGGGTAGCTGGTCTGAGAGGACGGCCAGCCACACTGGAACTGGTACACGGTCCAGACTCCTAC
>JBIOJX010000164.1:0-6474 GCA_044451265.1 Desulfobaccales bacterium | reverse complement strand
CCTGGTGGACCTGGAGGAGCGCCGCCACGACCTGACCCGCACCCTGCCCCTGGGCCTGAAGCAGCGCCTGGCCCTGGCCTCCGCCATCATCCACGAGCCCTCCATCCTCTTCCTGAATGAAGCCACCAGCGGGGTGGACCCCATCTCCCGGCGCAATTTCTGGGACCTGATCTACGCCATGGCGGCCCAGGGGGTGACCATCCTGGTGACCACCCACTACATGGAGGAGGCGGAGTTCTGCGACCGGCTGGTGCTCATCTTCCAGGGCCGGATCGTGGCCCAGGGCACCCCCCGGGAGCTGAAAGCGGCAGTGAAGGAGACCATCCTGGCGGTGCATCCCGACGATCTCGACGCCGCCCTGGAACTCATCAAAAAAGTGCCCGGGGTGGTCGAGGCCGCGGTCTTCGGCGACGGCCTGCACGTGGCCGTAACCGAGCCGGAGGCGGGAGAGCGGGACATCGCCGCCACCCTGAAGGCCCATAACCTCGCCCTGCGGCGTCGCACCGAGCCCGTCCGCCCCAGCCTGGAAGACGCCTTCATCGCCGTGGTCCAGAAGGCGGGGGAGAGCAGCTAGCGGGTTAGCAGTTAGGATAGAGCAGCTATAGGGCGGGCTGTGCCCGCCGCATGATGGCGGCCACAGGCCGCCCCATATCTCTAAAAACTAAAAACTCGAAACTCACATGAACCTGCGCCGCGCCTGGGCCATTTTTCGCAAAGAATTTATCCACATCCGCCGGGACCCCATCAGCCTGGCCCAGGTCATCCTTTTGCCGATTATTCTCATGTTGCTCTACGGTTATGCCCTGACCTTCGACATCAAGCACGTCACCCTGGCGGTTTATGACCAGGAGCAGAGCCAGTTGAGCCGGGACCTGACCAAACGGTTCCAGAGCAACGAGTATTTCCAATTTGTGGGAAACGCCAAAAGTTATGAGGAATTGCGGGACCTGATCAGCACCCGGAAGGTGCAGGTGGGACTCGTCATCCCCTATGACTTTTCCTGGAATTATCAAACCGGGAAGACCGCCACGGTCCAGGCCCTGGCGGACGGCACCGATTCCAACACCGCCAACATCGTCCTGGGTTACGTCCAGGGGGTGACCACGCCTTACGCGGAAAAGCTCCTGGTGCAGAGGCTGCTGACCAAGGGGCCGGCGAAGCAGGAATCGCCGGTGGACACCCAGTTGCGCTTCTGGTTTAATGAGGCCCTGGAGTCCCGCAATTACATCGTCCCGGGCCTCATCGCGGTGATCATGACGGTGGTGGGGGCGCTGCTCACCTCCCTGACGGTGGTGCGGGAGTTGGAGCGGGGCAGCATGGAAGGCCTGATGGCCACGCCCCTGAAGAAGACCGAACTGCTCCTGGGCAAGCTGGGTCCTTATTTTATCATCGGCATGTTCGATATGCTCATCGTCATGGCCCTGGGGAAATTTCTCTTCGACGTGCCTCTGCGGGGCAGCGGCCTGCTGCTCCTCGGCCTCTCGGCCCTGTTTCTGATCGCCACCCTGGGCCAGGGGCTGCTCATTTCGGTGAGCGCCGAAAACCAGTTGCAGGCCTTCCAGATGGCCATGCTCAGCACCTTTTTGCCGGCCTTCCTGCTCTCGGGGTTTGTCTTTTCCATCTATTTGATGCCGTGGCCGCTGCAGATCGTCTCCTACATCGTGCCGGCCCGGTACGTGGTGACCATCTCCAAAGGCATCTACCTCAAGGGCATCGGCCTCAAGGTGCTCTGGCCCAGCGCCTTGATGTTGGCCGGCGCGGCCATGTTTTTCGTGGGCCTGTCTATTCGGAAGTTCGTGAAGAAAATTCGTTAAAAGCTGTCAGCTAAAAAGATTAAAGCAAAAGCTAAAGAGCAAAAGCATATGAAAGATTTCAAAAAACAGACTGACCAATCAAATCCGTCGCTCTTGTGCCTCTATTCCGGCTAATATTGCCGAAGGCTGTGGCAGAAACAGTGACGCGGATTTTTCCGGATTTCTGCAAATTGCCATGGGTTCGGCGAGTGAATTAGAATATCACCTGATACTTTCCCACGATTTGGGAATTTTGAATGATTTTGATTATGAGAATCTTTGCCAAAAAGCAATAGAGATCAAACAAATGCTAACCTCGTTCATCCAAAAGCTGAAAGCTGATCGCTGAAGGCTGATAGCTATGCTCCGCCGTATCCGACATATCATGTTCAAGGAATTCATCCAGGTCTGGCGAGACCGGAAGCTGCGCTTTTTTCTCATCGTGCCGCCCCTGGTGCAGCTCCTCGCTTACGGCTATGTGATCAACTTCGACATCAAGCACGTGGCCACGGCCGTTTTGGATGAAAGCCGCACCATGGAGAGCCGGGAGCTCATCCAACGCTTCCGTTCCACCGACTGGTTCGACGTGAAATACTACCTGAATAGCGAGAAAGAGTTGTTGGACCTCATCGACCACGGCCAGATCACCATGGCCGTCTGGGTCCAATGGGATTTCGCCAAGCAGCTCAGGCAGGGGAAATCCGGCAAAATCCAGGTCATCGTGGACGCCACCGACTCCAACGCCGCCCTCATCGTCAGCCGCTACGCCAGCACGGTCATCGGGGACTATTCCCAGGAACAGCTCCAGGCCCGCTTCCAGCGCCGGGGGGCGGCCTGGGCCGGGAAACTGGGCACGCCCCTGCGGCTGGAGTCCCGGGCCTGGTTCAACCCCAACCTGATTTCCCGCTACTCCATGGTGCCCGGGGTCATCGCCATGGTGGTGCTGCTGCTCTCGCTGATGCTCACGGCCCTGGCGGTGGTGCGGGAAAAGGAGATCGGCACCATGGAGCAGATCCTGGTGACCCCCATCCGGCCCTTCGAACTGATGTTGGGCAAGACCATCCCCTTTGTCCTCATCTCCCTGGCAGACGTCATCCTGGTGACCATTGTCGGGGTGTTGTGGTTCGAGGTGCCTTTCCGGGGCAATATCCTGGTCCTGCTCCTGGGGACCGTGACCTTTCTCTTCAATTCCGTGGGCCTGGGCCTGCTCATCTCCACCATCTCTTCCACCCAACAGCAGGCCATGATGGCGGGCAACCTCTTCCTGACCCCGGCCATCCTGCTTTCGGGGCTGATCTTTCCCATCGCCAATATGCCGGTGTTCTTCCAATACCTCACCCTGCTCAACCCCTTGAGGTATTTCGTTATCGTGGTCCAGGGGATCTTTCTCAAGGGCGCCGGGGTGGCCCTGCTTTGGCAGGAGATGCTCTCCATGACCGTCCTGGGCCTGATCATGCTGACCCTGGCGGTGCTGCGGTTCAAGAAGCATGTGGCCTAGCTCTGGCACCGCCTTTAGCCAGGTCCAGGGCCCCATTTTTTGGGTTGATAATTCGGCCGTTCCCTAGTAAGTTAACTAATGAAATCTACTTAAATTTCATTTGGTTATTAGAGATAACTTTATCTGGTGGTTTTGGACCTCAATATGCCCCTTGATATCCATCTAAAGATCCTCTACCGCATAAATCATTGAGATGACTATAATCAGCCGAAAACAACCGTTAGTCTCGTGCTATGTCCCCGCGCTGATCATTCTCTATATGCTCTTAATACCCGCCTGCTCCGGGGAGAAGCAGGCCCCACCGCCGGCCCCGGTGCCGGTGATGGTGGCCGAGGTGAAGACGCAGACGGTGCCGGTGACGATCCGCAACATCGGCAACGTCGAGCCTTACTCCACCGTGGGCATCAAGTCCAGGATCGCCGGGCAACTGGTCAAGGTCAATTTTAAGGAGGGGCAGGACGTCAAGCAGGGCGACCTGCTCTTCGTCATCGATCCGCGGCCCTATGAGGCGGCCTTAAGGCAAGTCGAAGCCAACCTGGAAAAGGACAAGGCCCTGGCGGGCAAGGCCCGGAGCGACCTGAAGCGCTATGCCGAGTTGATTCAAAAGCAGTTCGTCAGCCAGCAGGATTACGATCAGGCCAGGGCCACCGCCGATTCCCTGGCCGCCGGGGTCAACGCCGACCAGGTGGCGGTGCAGAATGCCAAACTCAATCTCAGCTACTGCTACATCAAGGCGCCCATTACCGGCCGCACCGGCAGCCTCCTGGCCAACGAAGGCAACATGATCAAAGAGAACGCCGACACGGTCATGTTGGTGATCAATCAGATCCAGCCCATCTATGTGACCTTTGCGGTGCCGGAAAAGAATCTGCCGATCCTGAAGAAATTTATGGCGGAGGAGAAGATCAAGGTTGACGCCGTGATCCCCACCGACCCGGAACACCCCGATGAGGGGGTGCTCACCTTTATCAATAATACGGTGGACCCGGCCACCGCGACCATCCAGTGCAAGGCAACCTATGACAACGCCAACAAAAGACTCTGGCCGGGCCTGTTCGTCAATGTGGTGGTGAAGTTGACCGAGGAGCCCAATGCCATCCTGGTCCCGTCCCAGGCCATCCAGAGCGGCCAGGAAGGGCAGTTCGTCTGGGTGGTCAAGACTGACCTGACGGTGGAAACCCGTCCGGTGGAACCGGAACGCAGCATGAACGGCGACGTCGTCGTCAAAAAAGGTTTGCAGGCCGGGGAGCGGGTCGTCACCGACGGCCAGATCCGGCTGGTCAAAGGCGCCAAGGTGGAGATCAAGAGCGGCCTTTAGCCGGCCGCGAGCAGCCCTATGCACTTCACCGAACTCTTCATCCGGCGTCCGGTTATGACCACCCTGGTCATGCTGGCTATCCTGCTCTTCGGGGTCATGAGCTATCGCTACCTGCCGGTCAGCGATCTGCCCAACGTCGATTTCCCCACCATCCTGGTGACCACCACCCTGCCCGGGGCCTCGCCGGAGACCATGGCCTCAGCCGTGGCCACCCCGCTGGAGCGCCAGTTTTCCACCATCGCCGGCCTGGATAACATGAGCTCCACCAACGCCCTGGGCAACAGCCAGATCACCCTGCAATTCAGTTTGAGCCGGAGTATCGACGCCGCCGGCCAGGATGTCCAGGCGGCTATTGCCAAGGCGGCGGCGCAGCTGCCTCCGGAGCTGCCCACCCCGCCCACCTATCAGAAGGTCAATCCCGCCGACCAGCCGGTCCTCTATCTGGCCTTAACCTCGGACACCATGCCGTTGTCCGCGGTGGATGAATACGGCGAAACCCTCATGGCTCAGCGCATTTCCATGATCAACGGGGTGGCCCAGGTCCAGGTCTTCGGCTCCCAAAAGTATGCGGTGCGCATTCAACTGGACCCCAAGGGACTGGCCAGCAAGGGTCTGGGCATCAATGAGGTGGGCGACGCGGTCAAGAACGCCAACGTCAACATCCCCACGGGAACCCTGTACGGCACCCACCAGGCCTTCACGGTGCAGGCCACCGGCCAGCTTCTCACCGCGCCGGCGTATCGGCCCCTGGTCGTGGCTTACCGGGGCGGCAAGCCCGTGCGCCTGGAGGAACTGGGCCGGGTGCTTGACAGTGTCGAAAACGACAAGATTGCCTCCTGGTATAAGAACAGCCGGGCCATCGTCCTGGCCATCCAGCGCCAGCCGGGCACCAACACCATCGAAGTGGTGGACTCCATCAAAGCGATTCTCCCCACCCTGCGCCAGCAGATCCCGGCCTCGGTGGACATCGCCACCCTATACGATCGTTCCGTCACCATCCGGGAGTCGGTCAACGACGTGCAGTTCACCCTGCTGTTGGCCCTGGGGCTGGTGATCCTGGTGATCTTTCTCTTCCTGCGCAACCTGTCGGCCACCGTCATCCCCAGCCTGGCCCTGCCCATGTCCATCGTGGGCACCTTCGCTGTCATGTATCTCCTGGGCTACAGTCTGGACAACCTCTCCTTGATGGCCCTGATTCTCTCGGTGGGCTTCGTGGTGGACGACGCCATCGTGGTCCTGGAGAACATCGTGCGCCATATGGAGATGGGGGAGGAGCCTTTCCAGGCGGCCCTGACGGGCTCCCGGGAGATCGGCTTCACCATCCTCTCCATGACCCTGTCGCTGGTGGCGGTCTTTATCCCGGTCCTCTTCATGGGGGGGATTCTCGGCCGCATCCTCCACGAATTCGCCGTAACCATAAGCATGGCGATTCTCATCTCCGGCTTTGTCTCCCTGACCCTTACCCCCATGCTCTGCAGCCGTTTCCTTCGCCCGCCGGGCGCGGAACGACACGGTCGTCTCTACCTCTTTATGGAGCGTTTTTTTGACGGCATGCGCCATGGCTACGAGCGAACCCTTAAGCAGGTCCTGCATTATCGCCGCACCGTCCTGGCGCTCAGCGTTATCCTGACCGTGGTTACGGTCATCCTGTTTAAAATAATGCCGATGGGATTCCTTCCCTCGGAAGACACCGGCCAGATATTCGCCATCACCGAGGCGGCCCAGGGGATTTCCTTCGAGGATATGAAGCTCCACCAGCAGGCTTTGGCGGATATCGTAGCCAAGGACCCCAATATCGAGGCCTTCATGTCGGCGATCGGCGCCAGCGGCATCAGTGTCGCCAACAACACCGGCCGCATCTTCAT
>JBIOJX010000163.1:0-6489 GCA_044451265.1 Desulfobaccales bacterium | reverse complement strand
GTAATTATCCTGCCCACTTATAATGAAGAAGACAATATCCGCCGGCTGATCCCGGCTCTGTGGCAGCAATTCGCCGCGCTCAAACACGAAATGCATGTCCTGGTGGCGGATGACGCCTCCCCGGACGGGACCGCCGACGCCGTCCGGGAGCTGATGGGCCGCTACGCCAATCTCCACCTCCTAACCGGGGAGAAGCAGGGTCTGGGAGCCGCGTATATCCGCGGCATGACTTACGCCCTGAAAGAACTCGGGGCCGAGGCGGTTATGGAGATGGACGCCGACTTTTCCCATAAACCTGAAGATGTGCCCCGCTTGCTGGCGGCTCTGGATACCGGGGCCGACTTCGTCATCGGTAGCCGCTACGTCCCCGGGGGCAGCATTCCCGAAAATTGGGGTCGGCTGCGTCAGGCCATCTCCCGCTGGGGCAACATCTTCGCTCGTTATCTGGCCGGACTCTATCGAGTCAAGGATTGCACCGCCGGCTTCCGGGCTATCCGCAGCTCTCTGCTGCAACGGATCGACTTCAGCAGCCTCAATGTCCAGGGCTACGCCTTTCAAATCGCCTTGCTCAACCAGGCTATGTTGAACAAGGCGGTCATGCAGGAAATACCGGTGGATTTCATTGACCGGCAGCGGGGCGTCACCAAATTAGGCCTGGCGGATATTATCGAGTTTATCATCAACGTTTGGTGGATCAGATTTCAAGCCAGCCGTACCTTCCTGAGGTTTGCCGCGGTGGGCGCTTTGGGGGTAGTGGTGAATCTGGGGCTGTTTATCCTGCTGGTCAGGTTCGGCCTCAGCAAGTATCTGGCCTCGCCCATCTCCATCGAAGGTTCCATTATCTCCAACTTTTTGCTCAATAATTTCTGGACCTTCCGGCACCGTAACGCCCGGGGGAGCATCTGGACCAAGGCCGCCAAGTTCAAAGGCGTCTCTCTGGTGGCCTTAGGCGTGAGCTACAGCGTCTTCGTCATCTTGAACGTGCTCTTCCCCCGGACGCCCGCCTATATCCACCAGTTCCTGGCCATTTTCCCGGCCACCCTGGTCAATTATTTTCTCAATTCCTACTGGACCTTCAAGGCGCGCCAGGCGCGCGAGTAAAAGATTCACCACAGAGACACAGAGAGCACAGAGGGACACAGAGAAATTATAAAATAAAGCGATAGATGCCGTCTTTTATGCGGGGAACGTTGAAATTGAGAAGAAGTCCGAGGCGGTGACCGGAGAGTTTTAGATAGGTCAGTATCTGAGCTTTATGAACCGGCAAGATGGTTTCCACCGACTTGACTTCCACTATTACGGCCTCCGCAACAACCAAATCAAGGCGCAAGCCTCCTTCCGATTTTAAACCACCATATATTATCGGCAGACTGACTTGACGCTCTATCTTTAATCCGCGGGAATTTAGCTCATGTTCCAGGCAAGCCTCATAGATGCTTTCCAGCAGACCAGGCCCCAAGGTCTTATGGATAGCATGGGCAGAATCCACTATTTCTTTGGATACCAGATTTAGCCCGGGAGGAACTGGATTATAAGGCATAGCGCATTTAAACACAGTGATCGCCAGTTCACTAAGGAAAAAATAAGCCTTGGCCGCGCCAAGGCTTATTAAATTTTTCTCTGTGCTCTCTGTGTCCTCTGTGCCTCTGTGGTGAAGTCTTTTTACGCGAAGATATCCACCGGCCCCTTGCCTTCCCGGATGATTTCCGGCACGTCGTCCATCAGCGAAATGATGCTGGAGGGCGCCGGCGGAATGATCCCTCCGTCGATCACCAGTCCCAGGTGCGGCTTGAACCTGGCCTCGATCTCGTAGGGGTCGCTCTCCACCGGGCTGTCGGGCAGGGAGGCGCTGGTGCTGATGATGGGGTGCCCCAGCAGCCGCACCAGCTCCAGGGCGATGGGATGGTCCGGCACCCGGATGCCCACGGTGCGCCGCCGGGTCTGGAGGATCTTGGGCACCTGCCGGGAGGCCTCCAACACGAAGGTATAGGGCCCGGGCAATAGGCGCTTCATGACTTTATAGGCGTAGTTGCCCACTTGAGCGTATTCGCTGATGTTCTTCAGGTCGTGGCAGATGAAGCTGAAGGGCTTGCTCAGGGGCCGCCGTTTGATGGTATAGATTTTGCCGATGCCTTTAAGATTGTAGAGGTCGCAGCCGACGGCGTAGGTGGTGTCGGTGGGATAAGCGATGAGGCCGCCGCCCAGGAGGGTTTCCACGGCCTGGCGCAGCAGGCGCTCCTGGGGGTTTTGGAGGTTAATTTTGACGATCATAAAAACCTTTTTACCACAGAGACACAAAGGGCGCAGGGGGACACAGAGAATATAAATAATAAAATGCTCTGTGGACCTCTGTGTACTCTGTGCCTCTGTGGTGAGATTATCTCTGTTTAGCCTTCTTGGGTGTGGCCTTGCCTTTACCGGCTTTTTTCTTGCCTTTGCCCTCTTGGGCCGCCTTGGGCGCGGTCGCGGCCTCGGCAGACGCCGGCGCCGCCTTGCCCCAGACCGACTCCACCTGGTCCTTCAGCCAGTGGGCGTCCCACCATTCCAGCGGGTCGACGAATTCCCCCTGGATGCTGATATCGAAATGCAGATGATCGCCCCCAGCCAGGCCGGTGGTGCCGGTCTTGCCCACCACCGCGCCTTTCTCCACCTTATCGCCCACCTTCACCTCAATCTGGCTCAAGTGGCTATAGCCGGAAAAGACCCCGAGGCCATGGTCGATCATCACGGTATTGCCATAGATACCCACGTTCTCAGCCAGGACCACGATGCCGTTGTTGGCGGCGGGCACCGGGCTGTTTAGCAGCGAGGCCAGGTCTTCTCCCAGGTGGATCTGCTGATCCACGTCCTTATTCTGGTACATATAGGTGCGCCGGTCTCCGAAGCGAGCCATGGGTTTGCCCAGATAGCGCTTGAAGGCCCCGGACCACAGCGGCGCCGGATTGCTCTGGGAGCAGACCTGGCGAAACTTTTCATGGTTCTGACGTCGTAACTCCCGGTTGGCCCAAAGGTAGTTTCCCAGGGGGTCGCTGGGGTTGGGGCCCGGTATGGTGGTGGCCACTTTGCGCAGGAAGTCATCCGGCAGATTGAGTTTGTCGTGCCGCCATTTCCGAGGCTTCACCTTCAGGGAAACCGCCTGCTTCACTTCCTGGCCGGCGGCGGGTCGGGCCACCAGCTCCACCACGATGGCCGCCGGCCCCTCCTGGGGCACCGGGAAGAGCACCACGTATTCCCCCTGGGTCCCTCGGGGATTGGCATAGCTCCGATAAAACTGGCCGCCGACCAGCACTCCGGACTCCTTGGCCGGCTTGTTGAGGCGGTAGCTAATGCACCCGGTGCCCCCGGCGTGCAGCAGATGGCTCACCGACTCAAAGGCCAGGCTGATGGGCACCAGGTCGATGGCCACCTCCTGGCTCAGACGGGCGGACCGGCCCTGGAACATATTGCGCCAGGAGCGATCCCGCGCCGTCGCGGTCAGGGTGGCCTTGCCCTCCTTGAAGCCCAAGGCCTTGGGCTCAAGGACAAGGGGAATTTCCACCTTTTCACCAGGCGCGCCACCCGGCGGAAATTGCTTCTCCAAGATCACCTTCTCCTGGCCAGCCTGGGAGAAGGTAACCTTGACTTCCCTTAAGCCGCTGGTTGCATCCCCGGCCTCCAGGGTGAGAGCGGTCCTGGCGCCCACCACCTCCACCGGGGTCTTGAGGATGACCACGGGGTCGTCATTGTCCAGGTTGCCGAACACCAGCCATCCGAGGACGCCCAACAGCACCAAGCCCAAAACGGCCCACAGGGCGAGGCTCGCCTTCTTGCCGAAACGCGGAGGAGAAGTAAGGCTCATGAGCAGTATAGTACCAGTAATCGGCAGGGGCGGCAAGGCGAGAGCGCTGCTTGCCTTTCCGCCTTCGTGGGATTATGGTTTATGCATAGCATCTTGGGGAGATTAGCAGGTTGGAATTGCGCTCACGGAAAGCGGATTTCCGGCACCCAGGTCTAGACAACTGTTAAAGGATAAGATTTAATAGATGTTTAATGTCTATGATATTAATAGGGGTTGGTTTAGGTTAATTGATTGAATCTATTGCTTATTATCTAACCCCCTTTTTGGTATTGTTATTGCTTCCTTGGCTTGAAGAGAACGCGGCGGCTGAGGAACTGAGCTTGATCACTGCCAAGGCCCAAAGCACTCAGAGGTTAGGAGAGCTTCAGCATGCCTGATAAAACCGAGGAAATCACCCTCACCCTGGGAGGCCTGCACTGCGCCGCCTGCGTCGCCCGGGTGGAACGGGCCCTAACCGCCGCCCCGGGGGTGGAGCTGGCCCTGGTCAACCTGGCCACCCGCCAGGCCAAGGTGCGCTTTAATCCCCAGGCCACCAACCTGGAGGCCCTCACCGCGGTGGTTAAGGAGGCGGGCTACGAAGTGGAAAGCGCCGCCCGGGAGCAGCGCCCGCCCCGCTCGCCCGAGGCCGAGGTCCGCCAGTTCCGCCAGCGCTTCCTGCTGGCCCTGACCCTGAGCCTGCCGGTCTGGGCCTGCATGATTCCGCCGGTGGAGCATGCCATCCCCTTAAGCCACCGGGCCATGAATCTCATTCTCTTACTCTTTTCCACCCCGGTGATGTTTTACTCCGGGGCCTCCTTCTTTACCGGGGCCTGGTCCGCCGCCCGGCACCGCGCCACCAATATGGACACCCTGGTGGCCCTGGGCACCTCGGCGGCCTATGGCTATTCCGCCTGGGTCACCTTCTTTCCCGAAACCGTAGCCGCCGCCGGCCACGCCCCGGCAGTCTATTTCGACACCGCCCTGATGATCATCACCTTCATCCTGCTGGGCCGCTGGCTGGAGGCCCGCACCCGGGGCCGGGTCTCGGAGGCCATCCGCCGCCTCTTCGCCCTGGCGCCGCCCAGCGCCCGGGTACGCCGGGATGATCAGGAAATAGAAATTCCCCTGGAACAAGTGATTGTCGGGGACCTGGTGCTGGTCCGGCCCGGCGAGAAGATCCCGGTGGACGGGGTGGTGGTGGAGGGCAGCTCCGCGGTGGATGAATCCATGCTCACCGGCGAAAGTCTGCCCGTGGCCAAGGAGCCGGGGGGCGAGGTCTGGGGAGCCACCCTGAACCAACGCGGCTTTCTGGTCTTTCGGGCCACCCGGGTGGGCGAGCACATGGTGCTCTCCCAGATCATCCGGCTGGTGGAGGAGGCCCAGACCAGCAAGGCCCCCATCGAGCGGCTGGTGGACCAGGTAGCCGCCATCTTCGTGCCGGTGGTCATGAGTCTCGCCGCCCTCACCTTCCTGCTCTGGCTCAGCTTCGGTCCGGCGCCGGCCCTGACCCGGGCGCTGATCAGCATGGTGGCGGTGCTCATCATCGCCTGCCCCTGCGCCATGGGGCTGGCGACCCCCACCGCGGTCATGGTGGGCGCCGGCCGCGGCGCCGAACTGGGCATCCTGATGCGGGGCGGCGAGCCCCTGGAGCGGGCCTATCGCCTCACCACCGTGGTCTTCGACAAGACCGGCACCCTCACCCGGGGCACCCCCCAGGTGACCGACCTGCACGCCTGGGAAGGCTGGAGCGCCGACCAGGTATTGGCCCTGGCCGCGGCCCTGGAGGCTAAATCGGAGCATCCCCTGGCCGAAGCCGTGACCCACGCCGCCGCGGTGAAACACCTGATTCTGCCCCAGGTAGAGGATTTTCAGGCGCTGCCGGGACTGGGGGTGGAGGCCAGGGTAGATGGCCAGGAAGTGTTCCTGGGCAATCTCGCCTTCATGGCCCAAAAGCACATCCCCACCGTCACCCTCACCGCGTCCCAGCAGGAGCACGCCCGGGAAGGCAAGACCGCCATCTTCCTGGCGGTGGCCGGGAAACCGGTGGGCCTCATCGCCGCGGCCGACACCCTGAAGCCCGGAGCAGCAGCGGCCGTCCAAGCCTTGCAGAAAATGGGCTTAAAGATTCTGCTGTTAAGCGGCGACACCCGCCTCACGGCCGAGGCCATGGCCAAGAGCGTCGGCATCACCGAAGTGCTGGCCGAAGTTATGCCCGGCGACAAGGCCCTGAAGGTGATGGAACTGCAAGGGCAGGGCGAGGTGGTGGCCATGGTGGGCGACGGCATCAACGACGCCCCGGCCCTGGCCGCCGCCGACGTAGGCATTGCGCTCGGCACCGGCGCCGACGTGGCCGTGGAGGCCGCGGACTTGACCCTCATCCGGGACGACCTGGCCCTCATCCCGCAGGCCATCCACCTCTCCCGGCAGATGATGCGCATCATCCGCCAGAACCTCTTCTGGGCCTTCTGCTATAACCTGGTGGCCCTGCCAGTGGCCGCCGGCCTGTTCTATCCCATCTGGGGCTGGACCCTCAACCCCGCCCTGGCCGCCGCGGCCATGGCCATGAGCTCGGTAAGCGTCGTCACCAATAGCTTGCGCCTGCGGCGCTTTAAGGCGTAAAACCTTGGGGGAGGGGGCAAAGGGCCGATGGCCCTTTCCCCCTCCCCCAAACC
>JBIOJX010000162.1:0-6509 GCA_044451265.1 Desulfobaccales bacterium | reverse complement strand
TCCATTACCCGCCCCTGGTGGTCAAAAAGGCGGTGGTGGGCTACGGCCAGGCCTCCAAGGCCCAGGTGCAACTCATGGTGGAGCAGCTTCTGCGCCAGAAGATGACGGACGAACACGCCGCCGACGCCCTGGCCGTGGGCCTGTGCCATTACTTCCACCAGCGCTGGCCGGGCGGGACCTCATGATCGGCTTGCTGGAAGGCGAACTGCTCGACCGGAGCCCCACCCAGATCATGCTCAAGGTGGCCGGCGTGGGCTACCTGGTGTCGATCCCGCTGTCCACTTTTTACGCCCTGCCCGAGCCCCCGGCCCGGGTCTCCCTCCTGATCCACACCCGCATTCAGGAAGACGCCCTCAATCTCTACGGCTTCAGCACCCAGGAGGAAAAGGACCTGTTCCTTCAGCTGCTTAACATCCCGCGCATCGGGGCCCGCATGGCCCTCAATATCCTGAGCGGCATCAACCCCGGGGAGTTCGCCGAGGCCCTGGCCCAGCGGGATATCCGGCGCCTGTCCGGCATCCCCGGCATCGGCAAAAAGTCCGCCGAACGCATCGTCCTCGAACTCAAGGACAAAAAGATCGCCCCCGGCGCCCCCTCGCGGCCGGCTCTCCCCGGCGAAGGCCATGTGCAGGATGCCCTGAGCGCCCTGCTCAACCTGGGCTACCAGAAGAATGTGGCGGAAAAGGCCCTGGACGCGGTCCGGAGCCAGGGCGCCGACACCCTGGAAGACCTGCTGCGCCAGAGCCTGAAATGGCTGTCGAAGTGAGTTTCGAGTTTCGAGTTTCGAGTTTCGAGGACGATACCTGATTTGAGCCTTGCCATGCTCATCTGGCTGTATTAGTTTTTGATTTCACCGGTCGACACCGACTTTTGCCATCAACTAAATTCTGTTTGGCCGTCGCCGCCTAAATATGCTTTAATGCCCGTGGGGAGGACGATGGTGCGGGTAAAAATTTTCCCGCCGACTCGAAATTTAGCCGCCTATATGAATACCTTTAATTTTTAAAATGCCCTATCCACGCTCAAAATCTTGCTGCGGTTCACCTGCAGGAGGTAACTATGAAGAAAGACCTGACGCATCACGGCATTAGAAACGTCGCCGCGGTCCATTGGAATTTGCCCACTTCGGCCTTGTACGAGAAGATCGTCCAACGGCAGGAAGGGCTCATCGCCCATCTGGGCCCGATGGTGGTGCGCACCGGGGCCTATACCGGCCGCTCCCCCAAGGACAAATTCATTGTCCAGGAGCCCTCCAGCTCCCACAACATTCATTGGGGCGGGGAGAATCAGCCCTTTACCTCGGAGAAATTCGACCAGCTCCATTACCGCTTGCTGGCCTATCTCCAGGGCAAAGAAATCTTCGTCCAGGACCGCCACGCCGGGGCCGACCGGAATAACCAGATGAATATCCGGGTCATCACCGCCGCCGCCTGGCATAACCTGTTCGCCCGCAACATGTTCCTGGCCCCGGTGGGCCCCGGCCACCCCGTGCACGTCGGCCCGGATTTCACCATTATCGCCGCCCCGGGCTTCCACGCCGTGCCGGAGTTGGACGGCACCAATTCCGAAGCCTTCATCATGGTCAACTTCGGCCAAAAACTGGTGCTCATCGGCGGCACCTCCTATGCCGGCGAGATCAAGAAATCGGTCTTCTCCATCCTCAATTACTACCTGCCCCAACAGGAAGTGCTCTCGATGCATTGCTCCGCCAATGAGGGCAAACATGGCGACACCGCCCTGTTCTTCGGCCTCTCGGGCACCGGCAAGACCAGCCTGTCCGCCGATCCGGAGCGCAAGCTCATCGGCGACGACGAACACGGTTGGGGCAACGACGGCGTCTTCAACTTCGAGGGCGGCTGCTACGCCAAGGTGATCCGCCTGAGCCCCAAGGCCGAACCGGAGATCTACGAATGCACCCGGAAGTTCGGCACCATCCTGGAAAACGTCGGCATGGACCAGGCCGCCCGGCGCCTGGACCTGGATGACGCCAGTCTGACGGAGAACACCCGGGCCGCCTATCCCATCACCCATCTGCGCAACATCGTCCGGGCCGGGGTGGGGGTCCATCCGCAGCACATCTTCATGCTGGCCTGCGACGCCTTCGGGGTGCTGCCGCCCATTTCCCGCCTGACCCCGGAGCAGGCCGCCTACCATTTCCTCTCCGGCTACACCGCCAAGGTGGCGGGCACCGAACGGGGCCTGGGTACCGAGCCCCAGGTGACCTTCAGCACCTGCTTCGGGGCCCCCTTCCTGCCCATGCCGCCGGCGGTCTACGCCCACCTCTTCCGGGACAAGGTGACGCAACACAAACCCACCTGTTGGCTGGTGAATACCGGCTGGACCGGGGGCCCCTTCGGAGTGGGCCACCGCATCGAGATCGCCTATTCCCGGGCCCTGCTCCGGGCCGCCATGTCCGGGGCGTTGGATCAGGTGGAATATTATCAAGAGCCGTTCTTCGGCTTAGCGGTGCCCACCAAGTGCCCCGGGGTGCCGGATGAACTCCTCTACCCCCAGAAGACCTGGACCAACGGCGGCTCGTACGACCAGGTGGCCCGGGACCTGGCTGGCCGCTTCCGGGAGAACTTCAGCCAGTACGAAGCCGGGGTGGATAAGGCCATCCTGGCGGCGAGCCCGAAGTAGCGGTCAGCCTTCAGCCAAGACCCGGAACCGGGAAAGCTGATTTCAAAGTAAGGGCGGGCAAAACATGCCCTTTGTAGGGGCGGGGTTTCCCCGCCCCTTTTCTTTCCATTACATTTATCTTGATTAATTTAATAATTAATTTAAGAATGCTTCAGGCCGAGTTGAGGTCATAAAAGTAATGTTGTCATTCTGAGCGAAGCGAGGAATCTAGATTCTTCACTACGCTTCGCTCCGTCCAGAATGACATCTCCGATAATACCTGTTGAACGCAACTCGGTATCAGGCCTTTGCCGGTCCCCGTGGAGGCCATGGGGATATCCCACAATCAAAGGAGGACTCTTCCCCGGTCATTGCCTAACTTCATACCCTATCCTCACAAGATAGGCGACTAACCACAAGGAGGCGGTTATGTTAAATTCCCAGATCTTGGAAGTGGCAATCGGCCTCATCTTTATTTACCTGCTCTTCAGCCTGATCTGCTCCATGGTCAATGAGTGGTTTGCCAGGGTCTTTCTCAAATTGCGCGCCTCGACCCTCTTGGATGGCATCCATAGCCTGATTAATGATCCAACGATCATCTACAATCTCTATAGGCATCCCTTAATCAATGCCTTGGCCAAACAAGGCCAGCCGGCCCTGGAACCGACCCATAATCTATCCCATCTATCACTGGAGGAATTGAAGAACAGACTGCAGTTGCGGACCCAACCTTCGTATATTCCGGGTCGCACCTTTGCCCTGGCGTTGATCGACCTCCTGGCGCCGGCCCCCGCGGCGGCACCGGCCGCCCCTTCGGTGCCGCCTGCCGCCCCTCCGGTCTCACCGGCCGCACCTGCTCCACCGGGCATGGAAAACTTGGTTCGAATTCGAGACACGATAAGCAGGCTTCCGGATGATCAATATGAGTGGATAAAGCAAGCCGTGCTACCCTTGTTGAATGCTGCTCCCAACCTGGAAAAGGCCTACAAAAATATAGAAAACTGGTTTGATGACGCCATGGTCAGGGTCACCGGCTGGTATAAACGGAAAACCCAGTGGATCACGATAGTCTTGGCTATTCTGGTATGTTTCGTGATGAATGTCGATACCTTCATCATTGCCAATAGCCTATACCGTGATTCTGCCTTGCGGGCTTCGGTGGTGGCCGCGGCGGAAAAGGCTGTCAAGAATCCCCCCGCCGGCGTAGAGAAAAACCAGGGGAAAGGAACTGAAACAAAACCTCCTGCTGCTGCGGCTGCACCACTTACGCCGACAAAGACCGAAACGTCGCCCACCCAAGCCGCGGCAGCCATCCAACCGGGTGGCGATAAAAAACCTCGGCCCGCCGACACAGGTAATATAGGGGAAGCTATCGCCCAGGTTCAAAAACTCAACCTCCCCATCGGCTGGGTCTCGGAATCCCAGGTCGAAAACGACCCAAGATTATTCGGGAATTGGGACTTTGGTGGATTCCTACTTAAAATGCTGGGATTGCTCTTCTCGGCCATGGCGGTGTCCCTGGGGGCGCCGTTCTGGTTCGATTTACTTAACAAATTGGTCAACCTGCGTGGCACAGGCAAACCACCTGCGCCCGCAGCGCAAAAGCCATGATTGCCGACCCTGGCAAAACCCGCTGGACCTGAGAGGTCATCCTGAGCGAAGCGAAAATTCAGGTCTTGTCAAAGACCTGCAACCTTCGTTTCGCTCAGGAATCCACGACGATTATCGACTCATATACTCTTTCAATTCCCCGGCCATGATCTACTAACCTTCAAGGCCGGCGGCCGCTGCTGCTGGCGAAGCGCTGGGTTAGGAACGGCCGCAGCTGCCGGTAAATAATCTCCGCCACCTCGGCGGCGCCCGCCTCGGTGTAGTGCAGGTAGTCGTAGTAATAGGCGGAATTCCGCGGCATCTCCCGGGCCAGGTCGATGACCAGGACGCCGTTTTCCGACCCCACCCGGCGCAGGGTGCCGTTGTACATCTCCACCACGGCATACATCAGGGCGCCGTTGAGGTTCTCGCCCAATTTAACCTTCTCCAGGTCCACCCCGGTGACAGGATCGATCCCCGGGCCGTACAGGGTCGGCTGGGTGATCAGGACCGGCTCGATGCCCTGCGCCCGGGAAACCTGGACCAGTTTCTCCAATCGGGCCCGGTAGAACTTCAGGGATTCCTGGCGATATTTCCGCCGCGTCTCCTGTTGCACCTCTGCGGGTACGTCGAGGCTTCCCTGGGCCTTCAGGTCCACCTCCACGTGGTGCAGCCCCCGGCTTTGGGCCACAAAGTAGCGGTAAATGTTGAGCCCCAGGGCATAGACCTCGCTCCGGTTGGTCATGGCCTTTAACCAGCCGCCGAAGCCTCCCTGGGGTTTATCGTGAATCTCCCCCACCCCCACGTCGTTGATGCCCACCAGGAATAGCACCAGCTTGGGTTTCAGCTTGACTACGTAGTCTTCCAGCAAGAGGAGGTGGCGGTAGGTGGTGGCCCCGTCCAAACCGGCGTTGTTGAGCCACAGCTTGGGAAAATCCCGGCTCAGCTTGGCGCCAAGGAGATCGGGCCAGGTCCGGCCGTCGGACAGATAGAAGCACTCGGTGGTGCTGCCGCCGATGGTGACGAGGGTCAGGTAGTCGTCAAAATCGGCCGGCGGCGGGGCGCCCCGGAAGCCCAGGGAGTTTTTGGTATGGACCGTGGTCCGGGGCAGTTTGGTGGGGAATTTCGCGGTATTGTCAAAGACATATCTTTTGTTGACCGGCGGCACGATGCGGTCCGGCTTGAACCGCATCTCGAAGGGCGGGAAGACCCGCAGGGCGATTTCCAGAATGATCAGGGAGAGAACCAGCCCGGCCAGGACCAGAAAGAAATTCTTGAGGAAATTTTTAAAGTTAATCATTAAATGACGTCAGAAAGTATTCGGTGGGGCGGGCCTCTGTGCCCGCCTTGCCATTGGGCCGGGACGGCCGCCCTACCTGCTCACTGCTTACTGCTCACAATTTCAAACCGGGAATCTGGTCCCAGCCCCAAATATGCAGCACTATAAACGGGGTCAGCAACGCCGCGCCCGCGGCCAGGGCCAGCCAGTCCCGGGGCTGCATCCGCAGCTCCAGAAGAAAGCTCCGTTGCGGGCTCATCTGAAAGCCCCGGGCCTCCAGGGCCCAGGCCATGGTCTGACTGCGCCGCAGGGTCAAAAGAAAAATCGGCACCAGCAGGGGCAGGTGGCGCCGGAGGCGCTCCAAGAGGCTACCTTGCTCCCAGGCCAGGCCCCGGGCCTCCTGGGCCTCCTTGACCCGGTTGACGGTGGCGAAGATCTCCGGCACCCAACGCAGGGCCAGGGCAAAGGCAAAGGCCCCGGCATAAGGCAACCGCAGTTTCACCAGGCCCACGAAGAGTTCTTCCGCCGGCGTGGTGGCCAGCAGAATCAGGCCCGCCACCATCATGGTGGCCAGCTTGAGAAAATTGGCGGCCCCGAAGGCCAGCGACTCCCGGCTGACCCGCCAGAACAGGTGACTGGGCCCCTGGGCCATCCAGGACCAGACCCCCAGGCTGAAGACGGCCAGGACTACCAGCAGCCAGCGCACCGGTTTTAAGGCCGGCCAGGCCCGGGCCAGGGCCAGGTGCGCCAACACCGCGGCGCTGACCAACGCCACCAGCGCCGGCCTCTGGGGCAGCAGCACCGCGACGAAGCTCACCAAGAGCAGGGCCAGCTTGGTCCTGGGGTCCAGGCGCTGGATAATATTGTTTTCCGGAGGGCCGGTCGCCAAATTATTTCCTGGCATCGCCATCTGAGCTTTTCAGAAAATTTAATCTTAATATATACCAAGATTTTCTTCCAAGGAAATGCGCCATGGTGAAATACCTGGTGCTGCCCCTGATCATGGTGGACGTGGCGCTGA
>JBIOJX010000161.1:0-6521 GCA_044451265.1 Desulfobaccales bacterium | reverse complement strand
TCCCAGAGGCCCTGGTGCTCCACTTCGTGTTCGAAGCGGGAGACGAAGCGCTCCGGCAACTCCTCCCGGCAGGCGCAAAAATGCTGGGACATCTCGTCGATCTTCTTCTCCAGGCGCACCAGCATACGCCACAGGAGCATGCCGCTCACCCCGGCGAACACCCCGATCAGGGTGACCAGGGCCCCGGCGTGTACTCCCAGGTCTTGGTAGTTCATCACGGCTTTATCCTTTAACCCCATTCAGGTCGCAGCCTGGCGGTAGGGACGGCTCGCGAGCCGCCCTTCAGCGGGTGGGGCCGCCGCCTAACCCCGACGGGCCCCTGGGCTACTTGCCTTAGGGCTTGGCCACCCCGGCCCGCAAGGCCGCCAGGCCGGCGGAGCCGGTCAGTCCCAGAATGAGTTCGTACTGCTCCTGAGTGACCCAGTTCAGGGCCCGAACCAGGGTGGCCAGGGCCAGGACCAGGGCGGAGATGTAGGTCTTCTTGCCATCCAGCATGGTTACTCCCTCCATCCGGTGATTTTGACCGTCTGATTGGCGGTGTTGTCGTTATTCAAATAAAGCTGGTTACCTTCCAGCACTCGGACGTCGAAGGGCAGGGCCCCTCGCACCCCCTGGAAATCGGCGCCGGGCGGGCCGCAGTGCAGGAGCAAGGCCGGCGTGCTGCCGTCATAGGAGACTGCCAGTTTCAGGTCATAGCCTGAAGCGGCCGACGCCAAGCCCAGCACCCCCCGGGCCGTGGGCGGCGCCACCAGGGCCAGGTCGGTCCGGGTGTAGCCGTTGATGGCCCCGGAGACGAGATGTCTGGGGCTGCGCCAGGTGGTCCGGCCGCGCTCCTGATAGAAGGGGGCCAGGTTGCCGTAGGCGTCGTTGAAGACCATCCCCAGATAGCGGAAGTTGGTATTGGGTGGCAGCACCACGAACCAATCCCCCTGGGTAAGGGTCAGGGCGCCGCCGTCGTAAGTGACCGCGCCGCCGGGGCCGTTGTCGGTATTGTGGCCGCTGACGGCGCGGGCCAGCCCTCGAGAGGCGCCGCTCAGCACCAGGAGCTGGCCATTGACCAGCTCATTGGCGGCCCAGCCATAGCCGATACCCGCGGTATTGGCGGTATTGCGCAGGCTGATGGTCTGGCCGCTCTGGGAGGCCACCCGCAGCACCGGCATAGCCTTGAGGCTGAAGATGGTGTCGGTGGCCCCGGCCAGGGCGTAAACCGCGTACCATTGGGAGGCCTTGGCAGTGCCCCAAAGGCTGCCGGCGGTGGGGAGGTTCAGGGTCACCGCCGCGGCATTCTCCCGGTAGCGGCCGTCGCTCAGCCCGGCGTCCAACCATTGGCCCGGGTGCAGGGGTGAGGGAAAACCGCACATCATCAGCCGGGCCAGGCAGTTCGCGGTGGCCTGGACCTGCAAGGTGGCCGAGTCCACATACTCCAGGGGCGGGGCCCCGGCCAGCTCGAAACTCTCCAGCAGGCCCTGTTCGATCTTATCGAAGTCGCTCTTCAGGATAACCTGGCGGCCGGTGCCGCTGCCCCATTTGCTCTGGGGGAGCTGAATCAAGCCCATAATTTTCCTCTCTCTGTTTCTCTGTGGCCTCTAGGTCTCTGTGGTTAGGAATTTTTCGGCTCAGAGGTTTGGCGTCAATAAATATAAGCCCGGGAATCCCAGTTCTCGTCCCAGGAGCTGGCCTGGTCAATGGCCCAGGCGTCCGCGGCGCTGCCGCCCGCGTCCACCGCAAAGGGGTCGGTGCGGTCCAGGGGCCGGCTCAGTTTCAGGCGCACCCGGCGATGCTCCAGGTCCAGGTCCCGGCCCAACACGGTGAACTCCTCCCGGTCCCAGCCGTGAAAATCGGAAGACACGGCCGCGGTATCCCCCAATTCAATCCTCACCCCTTCCAGCCAGGTCTCCACTTCGACCGCTTCCTGCGGCGGGGCCAGGCGCTGCAACATCCGGGTGGCCAGGAGTTGGGCCGCGGCGGGGTCTTCCAGGATTACCGGGGAGCCGTAGCGTAAATCCAGGTCCAGGGCCTGCTCGCCCCAATTGTCGATGGCCACCTGATCCCGGGCCTCGCAGTAATTACTGCTGTCGCGGTCATAGTCAGCGTAGCGCAGCCGCACCAGGTTGGCCGCTCCGGCCTGGTCGCAGGCGGCAGTAATGGTACGGATTTGAGCCTGGTTCAAAACCACCAGGTTATCCCGCAGGATAAAGGCAAGGAGGCGGTTAAACCAGTCCCAGTCACCCTGGAGCCTGGCGTAGGTCAAGGCCACCTCCAACATGAGCACCAGGGCCTCGAGGCTCCCCATCTGTTGGTTCATGAGGTAGTTCGGGGCATAGTCCCAGGAGCTCACCGCCTCGACATAACTGAAGGGAATCAGGTCGGCGTTGAGCACGTTTGGTTTGCCGTCGCCCGCCATTGCGAAGAACTGGTTGACCATATTGAGGAAGTGGTCATGATCTGCCTGGGTCGAGGCAAAGGCATACGCCTGGCCAGGCCGCCCGGTGACCGCCAGGCCGAAGGCCTGGGCCACCTGGGCGTTTAGCCAACCATGATGCAGATCGGATTTGAGGTAGGTGGGACTTTGCCGGTTGACTCGGAGATCATCCAGAAGGCGCCGAGCCCAGGTGCTGGCCCGGGGATCCCCGGTTTTCATATAGATATGAAGACAGCCGATGGCGATGGCCGCGGTTTGCCCGGGATCATAATCTCCATAAGTGAAGCCGCTTTCCGAGAAGTTGCCGGGAAATTTCCAATTGGTGGCAGTGTCCGGTCCGAAATTTCCGGTCACATTAACTAAGGTGCCTGCCAGAACACCCACCACCCCATGAACGCCCGAGATGGTCCCGGTGACGTTGGCAATGGTCCCCGCCAAAGTCCCGGCGACCGCAGCCACGTCCCTGTAAGAGTTCACCCCCCACGGCTGCCCATGCTTGACGATATCCAGGGTAGTCGGATCAATATCCGACCGAGCCGGGACCTTGCACCAAGGCTCCCCGCTCTTGGTAAAATCAAGCCCTACCAGGTCTGTCTGTACCGGAAGTCCCATTTAAGCCGCCTGAGAAATAGCCATGTCGTCTATATAAACGCTGTAGGCCGTGCTGCCATAGGCCCAAACCTCGATCTCCACCACGCCCGCCTCGGTGGGGGTGAAGGTGATGGTTACTTGTTCCCAGGTGTTGGCCGCGACGGTCATGTCGGTCTTCACATCGCTATCCACCCCGGCGATCTGCCCGCCCCGGCAGATCAAAGAGCCGGTGATGCCGGAGCTGGTGCGTTGCATCCAGGCGCTCACCGTCACCTTGGCGCTGGCGTTAACTGCGATTTCAGCCACTTTTTGAAAAAGTGGCCTGCTAGCGCTGCCCGCATTCCCTTGTGGCGTTAATTTCCAAGCAAATCCAGAACCAGTATGGCGCACCGAAGTCTCTGCATAAACGACCCCGTTATAGGTTATGATTCGCTTATCAGCAGAGTTGCCATTAACCGAGTTAATAATTATTCTGGCGGGGTGATACGTATAACTAAAACCATTATAAAATAAGGTGCCTTCCGCATAGGTCAGACTCTTGATTACACAACCATAACTGGCGTTTAGTCTTATTGATGCTTCGGTATTATCCGCGGTAGTCAGTGTTTCTATTAGAGAAGTATTGGCAGAGCCAAAATCTGCTCCGTCTTTTGTATTATTTTTTAAGATAACCGTTTTAAGCTTATGCAGCAGACCTCCTAAAAGTAAGCCACTGTCAAGATTACCGTAAGCATAAATCACCGATCCAGTTAAACAATAAACTCCCCCCATACCTGACAAGTCCACGCCACGTGAACCATTATTGTTGCCAACGATGTATCCATCCAAACCGATAAAAGTATTCCATAGATTACTACCGGCTAAACCGCTGGCTGTATTACCCAGGCCCCTAAAATTGCCGATTATGTGCCCGTAGCCATACCAACCATTGATATAACCGCCTTGGTTGTACCTGGCTGCACCCAGATAATTAATTTTTACATAGGTTTTGGAGTTCGTGTCCAGTCCATAGCCGTTGCCATTTAAGCCATCGAAGATAGTTTCACCGTTTTGAGTATTGGTCCCTGGGTCATAGCCGCCCTGAAATTCAATCAGGCTTTCCGGGCTGCCATTATCCTGAACCGCCTGAACCGACGTTGAAGAACCGGCCGCCATCGCCGTCTTGATGGTTTCCCGTTTATAGATGGTGACGGTTTCGGTGGTCCCGGTATAACCTCGCCCGGCGTTACCCAGACAATTGACATGGTTGTCGATCTTGATGGTGGCGCTGTTGATGGATTGAATGGGATACCAGAGTTCCATGCCACCCTGGGCTGACGAGTTTTTAGAAATCAGGCTCTGCAGGGTGAGGGAGTCGGCTGCCGCGGGCGCCTTGCAGGCGATGAGGTTGTCCAGGCAGATATCCACCGCTCCAAAATCTGTGACCACATAGAGGCCGATGGAACGTATCCTGCCGAAAGCCCCACCCTTGTCGATGGTGATCGGCATCCACTGGTTGGTAGAGGGGATGGCCGGAAGACTGAAGACGTGGTTGGCGTCCACGGGAGTCGCTCCGGCATTGTCAGAACAGAATTTGATTTGCAGTTGCCCCGCAGTGAAGGCCGCGGAGTTGCGAATCCAGAAAGAAAGTTGTTGATAGGCCGAGAAGTCTATGGAACTGCCCAGGTCTTTATAAGCGGCCAGGCCGGTATTGAAGGCGGCGGCGACGCCGATTTTGGCCGACTTGCTCCCCTCTTTATATTGCGTCGTGTCCGCGGTGGCTGTGACGTTGGCACTGGCGACCCAGGCACTTTCGCACAGGTCGAAGTTGAGAGTTACCGCCCCGGTTTGCAGCACCACATCCCGGCTCAGGTTGGTCCATAGGGCGGTCTGCCCTAATGAGGACGGGTCCGGGCTCTTGGCAATTCTGATCACGTCGCCCGGGGCGATCCGGGCCGCCGTCGCCCCGGAAGTGATGGTTTTCCAGGGACCGACCGTGGGCAGACCGCCCAGGGCGAAAGTCGAGCCATCCGCCGCGTCGTTACCGTTTACCGGGTCCAGATAGAAGGTGGTCATGGATTTCTCAATCTTACTGCGGCACGGTCAGGGTGCCGCTGGTAATGGCTACCGGCCCGCCCGAAACTAGCGCGGTGGTGTTGAGGTTGATGGTGGCCCCGGAAGTGCCCACGTCCACGTCCAGGATGGCATTGCCGCCGGCATCGGCAACCCGGGCCCAGCCCGCGGTGCCGGAGGCCCCGGCGTTCACTTGGGTGATAGCATTGGCGGTGATCACCCCCGTGGCCGCCGAGCCAAACGGCGGATTGGGCAGGGTGATGGTCGCCAACAACGTCCCGCTGGGGGCAGTCTGCGGGTCAGCCGGTTGCGACCCCGAATAGATCTTAATGGTGCCGGCGTTGCCATTGGCATTAATCGCGGTGGCGAGTGCATTGGCCAGAGCATTTCTGGCCGTGGTGGAAAGTCTTAAAACTGCCATGCTGTTTTTCCTCTTTAGGTGCCTGCTGCTCCGTTTGCATTGAGCCAGGTGAGCCAGTTGCCCAGAATCTCCCAGGCGGCGGCGTCGTTACTGGCAAAGAAGTACTGCGCCAGCCGGTTAAAGGCCCAATACTGGCCCAGGCCGCAGCCCACTTCGGGGTAGGCGCTGCCGTTGAGGTTACCCCGGACGATATCCCAGGCGTGCTGGTACTCGTCCGCCGGCAGCAGCCGACGCTCGTATTTGAAGTAGTCCAGGGTGAAGGCGCCGCCGGAGCCGATATTCAGATAAGCGGTGTTGAGCAGGCCGTGGCCCGCTGCCAGGTTGTCGTTGCCCAGCAGTACCTGGTCCTTGATCTTGTAGATCTTGGCGTCGGCCGGCGACACCATCCAGGTGACCAGGTGCCAGGAGCCGTCCAGGACTCCGGGAATATCGGCGTAAGCATCCCCGGCCGCAGTGGTCACCTTGAGTTGCAGATCCGGCGAGCCGGCGGTCTTGGTCTGAATCACCCAACCGTCCGCCCCCATCTTGTCCACCAGCCAGCAGTAACCGGCGGCCTGGGGCAAACCCTTGATGATCAGGGTCAGGGAAAAGGGGTTGAGGCCCGGTTCAAACAGGATGTTGCTGGCCAGGCTGGCATGGGCCGAGCCATCGAAGGCGATGGCGGTCTGGCCGGGCTGGCAGACGCCGGTGGTGTAGGTTGGGGCGCCGCCGCTCCACCACAAGGTGTGACCATGGCCCGAGGCGTCGGTCAGGGCGCCATTGCAGTGCCAGACCCCGCTCACCAGGCCGTAATTGCGGTACCGGGGCCACCAGGAGAAACGCCCGAAATCCTCACAGCCCATCAGGGCAATGTTCTCGATGTCGTTGCGGGTGTGCACCGGCAGGATCGGCCCCTTGGTGCCGCCGTAGGCCGCCGTGTATCCGTCTTGGGCGTCCCGGTGCAGGGCCACGTAAGTTTGCGCCAGGCTCGCCGCGCCGGCGAGGTAAGGGGCCAGGGGTTGGGCGTAATGCACCGGGGTGGGGCCGCGCCAGGGG
>JBIOJX010000160.1:0-6533 GCA_044451265.1 Desulfobaccales bacterium | reverse complement strand
GGCGGGGGCGCCGCTACGGCGGTCCGGGGTTGCTGCGCTTCGGCCCGGTGTGTCAGCGCTGCCGGGGCCGCGGCCAGATCATTGCCGAGAATTGTGCCCATTGCCAGGGCCAGGGGGCGACCAGGGGAAAACGGGAATACCGGCTGCATATTCCTCCGGGCACCGCAGACGGCGCCCGCTTGCGCTTCGCTGGCGAGGGCGGCGACGGCTTTGACCACGGTCCGCCGGGCAATCTGGAAGTCGTCATCCACGTGGCACCGGATGAATTTTTTACCCGCAGGGGCAACGACATTTATTGCCAGGTGAAGGTCTCCTTTGCCGAGGCGTTCCGCGGCGACTTCGTCCTGGTCCCCACCCTGGACGGCTACCGGACGGTGCGACTGCCCCAGGGGACCGGCAATGGCGTGGTCTTTCGCATTCCGGGGGCTGGAGTCCCAGGGGGACCCGGCCTACCCGACGGCGACCAACTGCTGGAGATCGTGGTCACCGCTCCCAATGACTTCAGCCCCAGGCAGAAAGAACTGCTGGAAGCAGTGGCGCACCTGGGATCGGCCGTCTCGACCGGGGCAGGGACATGAGTGAGTTTACCCATCTGGATGAAACCGGGCAGTTGCGTATGGTGGACGTGGGCGACAAGGCCGAAACTCGGCGCCAGGCCACCGCGGCTTGCCGGGTCATCGTCGGCCCCAAGGTCTTTCCCCTGCTCCAGGCCGGCCGTCTGCCCAAGGGCGACGTCTGGGCGGCGGCGCGGCTCGCCGGCATCATGGCTGCCAAGAATACGGCTCAACTGATTCCGCTGTGCCATACCCTGCCCCTCACCGGGGTGGAGGTTGACTTCAGCTTAGAACCCCGGGAATGGGCCGTGCTCATCCGGGCCCGGGCCAGAAATTTCGGACGCACCGGGGTGGAGATGGAAGCCCTCACCGCCGCCGCGGTGGCCGCGCTCACCCTTTACGATATGTGCAAGGCAGTCGATCGCGGCCTGGTGATCAAGGACTTAATGTTATTGGAAAAAAGTGGCGGAGCCAGCGGCGAATACCGCCGACCGCAGGCTCCCCAGGAAATTTCGAACCAATCTGCTTAGCCGGAGCTGAGGTATGGATGAGGAACGTCTGGAGTTTTTTCGTAACCTCTTAAAACAACGACTCGGTGAGATCCTGGGTGAAGCCGACAAGACCAGGACTGACATGACCAGCACGGTGGCGCCCTTCCCCGATCCTGCGGACCGGGCCACCCTGGAAACCGATCGTAATTTTACCCTGAGGATTCGGGACCGGGAGCGCAAACTCATCACCAAGATCCGGGAGGCCATGGAACGCATCGAAGATGGCACCTATGGCTACTGCGAAATCTGCGGCGGCGAAATCAGCGAGAAACGCCTGATCGCCCGTCCCGTGACCACCATGTGCATTGCCTGCAAATCCCGCCAGGAGGAGGACGAGCGGGCCCGGGGACATTAACAGCAGCGGTTAGTGGTCAGATAATCTCCGAAATAACCACTTAAGTCACAGAATATCGCCAGGAGATGTAATGCCTGAAGAAATTGCGGAGATTGTTTCATGGACTGCGGAAGCCCTGCGTGGTATAATAAATGATATTCAATATCGAAGATATGCACAAACCCAAGTGATTGGTAACTTTAAATAACAGCTAAGATTCATCTCTCCTCAAGTGCCCTACTTCATCGGTTAGCAGTCACCTATCAGCCTTAAAACCTGAACACTAACCGCTAACCACTGACCACTGACTTTAAATGACCGACCGCATCGATCTGCAAGAATTCACCCTGAATGATATGGAGCAGCTCATGGCCGCCTGGGGCCAACCGGCCTTCCGCGGCCGGCAGTTGCTCAAGTGGCTGTATAAAGGCGTCAGCGATTTTCAGGAAATGACCGACGTCGCCCGGGTCTTCCGCGAGGAGTTGGCCCGCCGGGCGGTCTTCGGCCGGCTCGGCGTGGAGGAGGTGCGGGAGGCCGACGACGGCTGCCGCAAATTCCTCTTCGGTCTGGCGGACGGCAACCTGATCGAATCGGTGCTCATCCCGGAAGAGGGCCACCTTACCCTGTGCCTCTCCACCCAGGTGGGCTGCGCCCAGGGCTGCCGCTTCTGCCTCACCGCCCGGCGCGGCCTGACGCGGCAGTTGACTGCCGGCGAAATCGTCGGCCAGGTCATGGCGGTGCGCCGCGGCCTGCCGGCCGATGGCCCGCCCCTCAGCAATCTGGTGTTCATGGGCATGGGCGAGCCTCTGGCCAATTTTGAGCAGGTGGTGAAGGCCCTCACCATCATCGCCGCACCCTGGGGACTCAACTTCTCCACCCGGCGCCTCACGGTGTCCACGGTGGGTCTGGCCCCCCTCATCCCCCGTTTGGGTCTGGAGGCCCGGGCCAACCTCACCGTTTCCCTGAACGCCCCGGATGACGAAACCCGCGACCGCATCATGCCCGTCAACCGGCGCTATCCCCTGGCCGAGCTTTTGAGCGCCTGCCGCAGTTTCCCTTTGCCCCAGCACCGGCGCATCACCTTTGCCTACGTGATGTTTCGGGACCTCAACGACTCCCCGGCCCAGGCCCGGCAACTGGCCCGGCTCCTAAAAGGCTTCCGGGCCAAGATCAACCTCATCCCCTTTAATTACCATCCCCAACTGCCCTTCCTCCCGCCGCCGCGGGAGCGGATTCTGGAATTCCAGGAGATCTTGCGAGCCGCCAATTATGCGGTATTCATCCGGGAGAGTCGAGGCCAGGAGATCGGCGCGGCCTGCGGCCAACTAGCGGGGACGCGGGCCTGACCGGCTGAAGCGGCCCGACTCTTTGGTAGCCGCAGGCTTTAGCCGGCGCGGGCCTGAATAAGCAAAGGCGGTTCGAGAACCGCCTTCCTCACCATCTTATTGGCCGCCCGCTTTGACCCACGTCAGCCCAAATACCGCTGCCCTCGAAACTCGCTCTTTTGCCGAAAGCTGACAGCTACAATTAACTACCCGGGGCCTCAGCGATTTCCCGGAGAGGGGGTGGGCAAATTACCCACGTCAGGGCGATCCACAGCCGAGCGATATTCCCGCTTGCCGATGGCTACCAGCTTGTTGTCCTTGAAAACCAGCGGGGTATAGCCGCCCCGCACCGTATTGGAATCATCGAAATCCATGCTGTGGGTCAGGTAGAAATAAGTGGTATAGTGGCCACCGCGGTAATCTCCCTCCTCCTTGGTCCCGGGCTCACCCATAATCCCCACCACTTCCGATTTGGTCATACCGGTATGCAGCTCATTGGAGTGGACATAGTTGGCCCACATATCCTTTTCGAACCGCTGAAAAAGCACGTGTTCGCAACCAGCCATCGAGATTACCAAGACGAGGAGCAGGAGACGCAGCCAGAGCATGATATTTCCTTGCGATCTGTGGAAGTTTTCCCCACTATAATCACCCCCAGAGCCGCCGTCAATGAAAAGGGCGGCGCCGGGAAAGATTATCCAATTTTCCAGCGTAATCTTGGCACAAGCGCACTAATGCCGGGGTTTTCTGATGGAAGAACTTGCCTCGAGACCAAATCACGCTGACTAAACCGTTGGTTAATTCGAATCACCAGACGGAGGACCAAAGTCTATACTTGGAGGTTCATAGACCCGACTTCCACCGCGCGCCGACGACCAATACCAGCTCAGGTTGGTTTCGGACTTCCTACAGTATAGGCTTCCTCCACTCCCCCCTCAGCCGGCTCGGCGCGGGTTTGGTAAAATAGCTGCAACCGCCGGCGAATTGCCACCCCCTCAGAGCCCATCTTGGCTAAAACCCTCTCGGTCAGCGGGCTCAAGTTCTGGTTGCAAATCTTTTCCGTGCGTTTATTACGTTTCATGGGGACCTCGAGAATCTAATTTCTTCTCTTAGGTTCCAAGATTAATGCCAATGTCTGGGCTGCTTCCAGTATATTTTAAATATCTTTTAATATCCGCTGATAAACCTCATCAATTGGATAGCCATAAACTCTTAATTTAATAGCTTAATTACCATTATTTTATTAAAAGTATAAATTCATAATAATCAGCCTCAAGTTAAAAAGCGCCCCACTGCTGCCTGCCATTTCTAGGCGCGTCTGGCTGCACTCCATCTCGAGACCCATCAAAATGGGCGGGGCGGCTTCGGAAGCCGCCCCGTAAAGCTCTGAATCACCAGGAGAACTTATGGTCTCAGGGCCAGGCGGAGAAAATTTCCCATGAACCGGCGGAACTCCCGGCCCATTTCGGCGTCCTGGGCCCTGGACGTGGCCATGATGGCCGCCGGGTCAGCCCCGGAGCCGCTCAGAGCCCAAGCCGCATCCGCTTGCAGCCACTTCTCCACCTCGCCCGGCCCCACGTGATTGTCGAACTGCACTCCCACCACCCTGGGGTTGCCCGCCACCCCGAGGGCCTCCACCGGCGCCGCGTCCGACTGCGCCAGGAGCTCAATCCCAGGAGGTAAAGGCGGCAACACCCCCTGGCCGTGCCATTTAAAGAGCTTAGGCCGGGCCGGCAATCCCTGAAAGACCGGATGAGCCAGGCCTGCCGGAGTCAATTCTCCGGTGATAAAGCCCACCGACTTTTGGGGCAGGGGGCCCACCCGGCAGCCCAGCACGTGGGCCAGGAGCTGGTGTCCCAGGCAAAAGCCCAGGCAGGCCTTACCAACGCCGATCACCTCCCGGATGGCCGCCTTTAACGGCGCCAGGTAGGGAAACTGCTCCTCTTCGTCCACATTGGGACCGCCCCCCAGGACGATGAAGCCGGCGAAATCGGCCACCGCGGGTACGGGCTCGTGCCAGGCCTCCAGCAGCCGATAATCGACCTTGGCGTCCTGCAAAGCGGCCAGGAGATGCTGGCCGGGCCCCTCCCAGTCCATGTGTTGTACGATCAAAAAGGTCTTTTCACCCATCTTAAAATATCCTTGGCCATTAAAAATAATCACCCCTGGCTCGTTCCCAAGGGTCAAAAGATTATAGCCTTTTGAAAAAAGGCGGGGTAGATTTTTATAAGCGGTCAGCGTTCAGCTATCAGTCGGGACGACCGGAGACCGATGACCGGAGACCGGAGAATAAGCCCCCTTACCTCCGTCTCCCTTTGCCCTCGTCTTCCGTCTCCGGTCCCCGGTCCAAACCCTTGTCTTTGCGCCTTGGCGTGAGGTTAATAATCTTAATGTCTGGATATTTGCAGGAGAGCGCCGGCCTCAGCTTCTACCAAAGCCCCGTACTGGCGGCCTTCCCGGAGTTGGTGCATGGGTTTTTCACCCGGAGGGGCGGCGTCAGCCTGCCGCCGTATGACAGCCTGAACCTCAGCTGGAGCGTGGGGGACCGCCGGGAGGCCGCACTGGCCAACCGCCAGCGAGTCCAACAGGCCCTGGGGCTTGCCGGGCTGGCCAGCGCCCACCAGGTGCATGGCCGGGGCGAGGCAGTAATCACGGAAAATCCAGCCGAGCCCAACGGGGAGACGGCAACTGCGGATATCCTGTGCACTGACCGTCCCGGCGTCGGCCTGCTCATCCAGCAGGCCGACTGCCAGGCGGTCATTCTTTATGACCCCGGCCGCCGGGTGGTCGCCAATGTGCATTGCGGCTGGCGCGGCCAGGTGCAGAATGTCTTGGGGGCCGCGGTGGCGCGGCTCGCAGCCGGATACGGATGCCGGCCGGCAGACCTGTACGCCGCCATCAGCCCCAGCCTGGGGCCGTGCTGCGCCGAGTTCCGGAACTTCCGCCGCGAATTTCCGCCGGAACTATGGCGTTATGAGGCGCGCCCCAACTACTTCGACCTCTGGCAACTCAGCCGCGACCAGTTAGTCGCCGCCGGCCTCAGGCCGGAAAACCTCGACCTTGCCGGCCTTTGCACCCGCTGCCGCGCTCCCGAGTTTTTCTCCTACCGCCGGGATAAAATCACCGGGCGCCAGGGCACGGTAATCGCCTTGAAGTCCTGACCGGCAGACGCCTCGCTCCAAAAGCAGACCAGCGTCCTTCCCTGCCCTGGCGATCCGTACGGGTGCAGCCCAAACCTCCCGCCCTATCTGGACGAAGGCCGGACCTGGGAGTGGCGGCCGGGTTTTAGCGCCGCGGCCGAGGCTTTAAACCGTGCTGCCGGTGTCGCTCAGGAAGATTCCTTCTTGCCACCGAGCTTTTCCTTAATATCGTTGAAAGTCTTTTTGGTGAAATCCGTCGCTTGGTCCACCTTCTCAGGATACTTCCTACCATAGTAAGCGCCGACCCCAACACCGATGAGCAGCAATAACAATGAACCCATGGGAATCTTCCTTTCTACGCGAGGTTAATCTGATGCCTGCCGCAACAGATAATCTTAGCTAAATTAACAGGTTGCCCGCCCTTCCAGGGCAGCCAGGGCCTCCCGGCCCACCTGGGCCACCGTGGTCCGGCGCAACTCTTCCCGGTCATAGATGGCCACCGGGCGCGCATCGCTCAGCAAAGTCTGCAGGTCCGCCGCGGCTCCGCCATAGCCGGCCTTTCCCAAAGCCCAGGCCGCCAGCGCCCGCACCTGCGGATCGACACTTGTGAGAAAAGGCACAATCACGGG
>JBIOJX010000159.1:0-6538 GCA_044451265.1 Desulfobaccales bacterium | reverse complement strand
GTTAAATATTGATTATTTCTTATTTCTGGCCGAAATACCCCAGGGCAGCTTATTGCCTGAGCGTGCAGACTTGTTATAATTAAGACTGTTAAGAGTGTGTTAGGAGGGCTTAATGCCGGAGGTTCAGGGTGGAAAAAGGGAGCCGGCGGGTGGGACCGTTTACATCAATCGAGAGGCGAGGGGGGCAGGAGCCAGCACCAGCGGGCAGAGACTTAACCTGGGTGCACCGAAACGACCTCCGGGAGGCCATCCAGGATGACCTCCCGGACTATGTCGCCGACTTCCTGCCGCAAGGCGTCCAGGCAGGTTTGCCCTTGAGGGGTGAGCTCGTAATATTTGCGCACCCGCCCTTTAAAGATCCTGATCCGGGAATGCAGCAGATTGGCCTTTTCCAAGGTGTGCAGCAAGGGGTAGAGGCTTCCCGGGCTGATCTCATAGCCCTGGTTGCGCAGGTATTTGCTCAATTTGCCGCCGTAGACCGGCGCCAGGCCTGCCTGATGCAGGACGACCAGTTTGACCATACCCTGCCAAAATGCCTGGGAGATCTGCTTGCCTAAATCCATGTATCCGATACTGATATATATCGGTTAGGAAATTGTTAAGGTCTCATTGATTTTTGGTTAAATTATCACTACGTTTATACTTTCAAATCGCTGCCTTGGAAAAGGAGGATGGCCATGGCCATTTTGGATAACGGTCTGAAGGGCGCGGTGCCCAGCATTTTGGTGGTTTTAGGGGTGGCGCTGGCGGCCCCTATCGTTCTCCCCGCCGTGGCGGCGGTGTCCCGGCCGTTGGCCAAGTCCTTAATTAAAGGCTACCTGGTCTTGTCGGACATGGCCAAGGAGTTTGCCGCGGAAACCGGCGAGCAGATCAGCGACCTGGTGGCCGAAGTCAAGGCCGAGCACGAGGCCGCCATGGCGGCTGAGGTGGCAGCCGGCTCGGAAGTCAAACCAGCCGCTTAACCAATTCCGGAGCACAGGATGGCAATCGAGGGCCTCAAAGTAGTCCATGCCCTGCCGGGGCGGGTGCGTCTCAAGGTCGCCAGGGTGAAGGGCAACCCGGCCCTGGCCCGCCAGGCCGAGGAGAAGCTCGCCCAGGTGCCGGGAATCAGGCAGGTCGAGGCCAAAGCTGCCACCGGCAGCCTTTTGATCCATTACGACCTGGATGATTTATTCTCCACGGCCTCTCTGGAAATCCTGTCGGAGACCCTGGGGGAACTCTTCCCCGAGATTGAAATCGGCACCCTGATGGCCGGGCTGATGTCCCTGACGGAAAACCCCGCCGCGGGGACCGGGTCGGCCATTGCCGGCGGTATCACCGATACTTTCGGGGCCATCAATACCCGACTGGGGAAAGTTACCGGAGGTCTCGACCTCAAACTCCTGGCGCCCCTGGCCCTGATCTTTCTGGGATTGCGCGGGCTGTGGACCTCTGAGAAGGTCAGCTCCCCTTCCTGGTCTAACCTGCTCTGGTTTGGCTTTGCCAGCTTTGTGATGCTGAACCGCGGCCTGGTGGAAGGGAACAGTGGGATTCCTGAGGAAAGAAAGGTTTGATTGGCTCAGATCAAATCAATGAAAACTATACGATGGAATATTTTCGGGGCCATTATCATAATTGCGGCCGTACTTGGTATCGCCTGGTTTTATAAAGGCGGTGAACACTTTAAGGGCGTGGCTTCGGTTTGTTATGGATTTTTGCTCGGATGGATAGCTGGATTCGTGGCAGCCAAAGCCGTTTATCAGAAAAAAACCGGGTAGCGACGGGGCAGCATTATAGCGAATTAAGTCTTCTTATTGAAGGATTGCCGGCGGGACCTGGTCGAGGATGAAGACCTGGTAAAAACCCAGGGTGAGATATCTTTTCGGGTTGCCCAGCAGGAGACGGTGGCGAGGTCGGGCATAGTCGAAACAAAACGGCGGCAGGAGATCTCCCTGGGCCATCTGAACCCGGCCCACCCTTTGGCGCCTCAGGGATATTCGAGATATTCGGTGCCACAGTCCCGGCATTTCACCTCCATCCACCAATAACGGCCGCAAAAACCCAGGATCGCCCCAATCATCAGGCAGATAAAATACCACATTGTTCCCCCTCTTTAGGCGTCCTCCTTAAATCAGGGCGCTGACCAACCGGCTCAGAGCGAATTCCATCAAGGTGGCGGCCACGGTGGAAGTCACCTTTTCCACCACGCCGTGCGGGTCTGAGGGCGGATTATTCCCGCCGCTGCCCCTGTGACTGGGGTGAGACAGATAGCCCACCTCTTTTAAGGAAAAGATGATGTCCTCCTGGTCAATGAGGCGGGAATTGTAATGGATCAGGACGTTCCCGGTGGTAGGATTGGCGGAGACCTCCTCAATCCCGGCAGACTGCCGCAGGTGGCGCTCCACTTCCTGAGCCTTCCCGGCCGCCCCTTTAACCTTGGGGATTTTGATCCGTAGCCTCCCCTCCAAGGCATGAACATATGACGTATCTACATTCATGATAATCGACCCCCTCCAGCTTACCCAATCGGTTTTGACTTATTTTGACCGCTGAAAGTTATAATTTGATATTGTTCATGTTAAGATTTGGTTAATTCTGCGTAAAGCCTTAGACTATCAGGCTTATATCAGTCGCCCCCAAGGCTTCTCTCTTGGGGAAATCCCTTTCCAAAATATCTAGTATATGGCAAAATAGAATCGTCCGGCTATCCAGGCGGGCGGTCCGTTAACGCTGCCTGAGGCTAATTTTCTCCTGGTGCATGTTGTTTACCTTTATCTACTCTGTATCAGTTAAGGAAGGGGCCGAATGAAGAAGACTTATATCTTGGATACCAATGTTCTCTTGCACGATCCGGAATCATTATTCTCGTTCGAAGACAACTCCATCGTCTTGCCGCTTTCGGTGATTGAAGAATTAGATCGCATCAAGCGGAGGGGGGATGAGGTGGGCAGAAATGCCCGGGACGTTTCCAGAAAGTTGGATGATTTGAGGCCGACCGGGCGTCTGGCGGAAGGGGTCGAACTCCCCGGCGGCGGTTCCATCAGAATTGAACTGAACGGCGTTAAGAATTACGATCTGTTGCATGGGGTCGATCTGAATACTATTGATAACCGAATCCTGGCTTTGGCCTATCATTTAATGAATAGTGAGAAGAGCCCGGTGGTGCTGGTTACCAAGGATTTGAACCTGAGGATAAAGGCCGATGTTTTGGGGCTCTCGACTGAGGATTTCTACAGTGATAAGGTCGATTACTGCAAGTTATACACCGGAGTCCAGGAATTATATCTCTCTCAGCCGGGAATAGACCGGTTTTATCAAGAAGGCTGCCTCGATTTCGCTCCAGATAATCTTCATCCCCACCAGTTCTGTATTCTCAAGTCCCAAGAAAACCCCTCCATTTCAGCCTTGGCCAAGTATAGCGATCATAAACTCACCAGACTCTCTTACGACAGCAAGACGGTTTACGGCATCAAAGGACTGAATAAGGAGCAGAAATTCGCCCTGGAACTGCTGCTGGATGATCGCATCAGGATCGTTACTTTAGTGGGCAAGGCCGGGACCGGCAAGACCATCCTGGCCTTGGCCGCCGGTCTGGAAAGAGTTTTTGAGGATAACGGCAAATTTAACCGCCTGCTCATCACCAGACCGATTGTGCCGTTGGGCAACGACCTGGGCTATCTTCCCGGAGATAAAGAAGACAAGCTCCGCCCCTGGATGCAGCCTATATATGACAATTTGGAGTATCTCTGTAACGAGCATATCCGGCCCAACGGCTCCACCGAGTATCTGCTCACCAGCGGCAAGATCGAATTGGAGGCCTTAACCTATATCCGGGGCCGCAGCATCCCGCGCCAGTTCATTATTTGCGATGAAAGCCAGAATCTCAGTCCCCATGTGATCAAGACCATCCTGACCCGGGTCGGCCGGGGCAGCAAGATCGTCTTCACCGGAGACCCGGAACAGATCGACCATCCCTATTTGGACGCCTCTTCCAACGGCCTGAGCTACCTGGTGGAAAGGATCAAGGAAGAGGGGATCTCCGGCCACATCACCCTGATCAAGGGGGAAAGGTCCGGCGTCGCTGAATTGGGGGCCAGATTGTTATAAGTAGTTGGTAGTTCCTTTTCCAACCTCCGCAGATGATTTTCCCCACCGGGGCCTTGCCGCGCTTTACTCCCCCTGGCCTCATCTATCGCGTGGCGATATATGTCGCCGCCACCATCATTGTTTGCCGGGAATTTATCACTATATTTAACACGTTCCTAACAATTTGCGTTTAAGCTGTTTTGACCTGATAAAAGGGAGAAGTAGGTGGAAGGCATCGAGATCATCGATTCCCGGCCGGGCCAGCTCAGCCTGGCCATAGCCAGAGTGAAGAACAATCAAACCCTGGCCCGGGAGGTGGAGGATAGTTTTTCGGCCATCCGGGGGATTTACCGCGTGGAAGTCGACTACCACCAGGGCACCGTGTCGATTGACTATAACCACCGGGAATTAACCTCTCTCCGCTTTCTGCTCAAGCTGAAGGAGACCTTCTCCTCCCTATTTCCGGAAATTAGCGCCGGCAAACTTGCCACCTGGCTGAGCCGGACTCTCTGAAAAATATTCCCTTTTTAGCTGGCCCTATTCCGGGACCCCGATGGAGGCAGCACCTGCTTGTAATCGGCGTCACAATGATTAACCTGCTAATTAACGACAAATATTTGGAGGTCATATGTCCCCTCAGGAAAGCAAAGAAAGCAAGGGCATTGGGGAAATGCTGGGTGCGGCCGGCACCACCATGAAGGACGGCATCGTCGGCAGCCTCAAGGGCTTGAGCGAGATAGAGGCCCAGATCGTCAATCTGGCCCGCAACACCGTGACCGACGTGCTGAAGGGCACCGGCAGCGTGGCCAACGAGACCATCAACGTCAGCAAGGACGTCTTTAAAGGGGCGTTTAAAGCCGCCGAGGAAGTGGGCAGCGGCCTGCTGGTGACCACCAAGGACGTGGCCAAGGGCATTCTCCTGGGCGTCGCCGACGTGGGCGGCGATGTGGAGAAGGCCGCCGCCCAACTGGCTAAAGGCGCGGTCAAAGGCGCCGCGGAAATCGGCGGAGATGTGGCCCAGGTGGCCAAAAGCGCCATAACCGGCGTCATCGAGGCTACTTCCGAGATCGGCGGCAATGTGGGCGAAGTCACCAAGGCCGCGGTGGGCGGGGCCATCGAAGCCGCGGGCACCCTGGGGCAGTCGGCCGTCAAGGCCGTCAGCGGCATCCTGGTGGGCGCGGTTTCCGGCCTCAAGGACGTGGCCTGCGCCGCCTGGCCGAAATCCAAGGAGGCCACCCCAACTGCCGCCAAGCCGGCTCCCGAAGCCCCTCCGGAGAAGAAAACGAAGGGCTAAGCCTGGCCGCAGTATCTCTAGGAGCTAAACAGAGTCGAATAGGCAAGGCTATCCGCACCAAATGGTCGAAGCGATACATACCGCAGTGGCGGGAAGGGCGAGGTTTAAGGTTGAAGGCCTGTACCGTTCGAAATCCCTGGAGAAGCTGCTGGCTGTTAGGCTGGCGCGGCTGAAGGATATTTCCCTGGCCTCGGCCAACGCCCGCACCGGCAACGTCCTGGTCTGCTACAATTCGGGCAACACTCCGCAAACCATCGCGGCCTTAATCGAAAGGATCGTCTCCGAATGCCAGGGGGAATCCCAGCCGGCCTTTCCAGCCCCCGTCCTCAATAAATTCCCGGAGGCCGCCGACCGGGAAGTTCAGGCTGGCGTCCTGGACCGGTTCAAGGGCCTCTTCGCCTATCCGGAGACGTACCAGGCCGAGCCCTGGCACAATCTTTCAGCCGAGGCGGTGTTGGCCAAATGGCAGACTTCCCGGGAAACGGGACTGTCCCTCCAGGCGGTCCAGCGGAATCGCCAGAAATACGGCGCCAATCTCTTGCCGGAAGCCGAGCCCCGGTCCGGCTGGGAGATGTTCTTCGAGCAGTTCAACTCCCTCCCGGTGTACCTCCTGGGCGCGGCCGCGGGTCTTTCCGTCGTCACCGGAGGCATGGTCGATGCCGTGCTGATTGCCAGCGTGGTGGTCGCCAATGCCTTCATCGGCTATAAGACCGAAAGCGAATCCGAAAAGACCATCCGCTCCCTGCAAACCCTGGTGCGGCCAGCGGCCCTGGTCCTCCGGGAAGGCCGGTCGACCGAAATCCCTTCCGAAGAAGTGACCCTTGGAGACCTCCTGGTGCTCCGCCCCGGCACTTATGTGGCTGCCGATGCGCGCCTGATAGAAGCCAGCCACCTGTCCGTGGATGAGTCGGCCCTGACCGGGGAAAGCCTGCCGGTGACGAAAGATACCCGGGTCCTGGAACGGGAGAATATTCCTTTGGGAGACCGGGTCAACCTGGCCTTCATGGGCACCCTGGTCACGGGGGGGGAGGGTCTGGCGGTGGTGGTGGCCACCGGGAGTTATACGGAAATCGGCCTGATCCAGTCTCTGATCGGCGCCGCGACCAGCCCCGACACCCCCCTGGAAAGACAGCTCGGCCAGTTGGGCGATCAGCTGGTCCTGCTCTGTTGCGGTATTTC
>JBIOJX010000158.1:0-6568 GCA_044451265.1 Desulfobaccales bacterium | reverse complement strand
GCCTGGCCGATGCGGCCCATGCCGATGATCCCCAGGGTCTTGTTGAACAACTCGGTTCCCTGGAATTTCTTCTTCTCCCATTTGGCTTCGCGCATGGACTGGGCTGCCTGGGGGATGTTCCGCGCCAGGGCCATTATCAGGGACAAGGCGTGTTCGCCGGTGGTGATGGTGTTGCCCCCGGGGGTGTTCATCACCACGACCCCGTGTTTGCTGGCCTCGGGGATGTCCACGTTATCCAGGCCGGTGCCGGCCCGGCCCACCACCTTCAGCCGGGGGGCGGCGTTCAAGAGTTCCGCGGTCACCTTGGTGGCACTGCGGATCACCAGGGCGTCGACGTCCTTGATAACTTCCTGCAGCTCATCAGGTTTCATGCCCGGCCGGTTTATCACCTCGATATTGGGCTGGGCCTCCAGGACTGCCACTCCGGCTTCATGCAAGTTGTCGCTGATCAGGACCTTCATACCGTGGCCTCCTTGCTCAAGACTTCCTGGGCGGCCTTCAGGCCGACGCCCGGTTGCACCTTATAACCCAACTGATTGAGCACCTCTTCCAAACCGCCGATGGTGCCCAGCAGGTCTACCGTGTCGATGAAGCCCATGTGGGCGATGCGGAAGATCTTGCCCTTGGCCTGGGCCTGGCCGCCGGCGATCCAGATGCCCTTCTTCCTGAGTTCGGACACCACCTTCTGGCCGTCCACCGGGGACTCCGCCGCGGTGAGGACGTCCGAGGGGTTGTCCTTGGAGTAAAGCGCAATGCCCATGGCCTTCATGGCCGCCTTGGTGGCCAGGGAGAGCCTCCGGTTGTGGGCGAAGATCTTTTCCAGGCCCACCTGGCGGATCTTGGTCAGCACTTCCCGCAGACCCATGATCAGGGAGACCGGCGAGGTATAAGGGGTCTGGTTCTTCTGGGCGGATTTAAGCGCCTTGGCGAAATCGAAGTAGTATTTGGGCAGCTTGGCAGTCTTGACGAATTCCCAGGCCTTGGGGGAGAGCGCCGCAAAGGCCAGCCCCGGTGGCAGCATCATGGCCTTCTGCGAGCCGGCCACCAACACGTCGATGCCCCATTCGTCCATGGGCAGGGGATAGCCGCCCAGGGCCGAAATGGCGTCCACCACCAGGATGGTGCCGGGCCGGGTCTTGGTCACCGCGGCCAGTTCCTTCACCGGGTGCGCCACTGCGGTGGAGGTTTCGTTGGCCTGGACAAAGACCGCCTTGATGGCCGGGTTGGCATCCAGCATCTTGGCCACGGCCTTGGGGTCGACCGCATGGCCCCATTCCACTGCCAGGCGCTCCACCTTGACCCCGTAAACGTTGCACAGCTCGGTCCAGCGTTCGCCGAACTTGCCGCCGTCCACCACCAGGGCCGTATCGCCGGCGCTCAGGAGGTTGGTCACCGACCCCTCCATGGCGCCGGTGCCGGTGGCCGTAAACACCAGCACCTCCTGCTCCGTCTGGAACAGATATTTCAGGTCCTCCCGCACCTTGCCGAAGATCTCCATGAACAGGGGCGAGCGGTGATGGATAATGGGCTGGGCCATGGCCAGCTGGGTTTCCGGGGCTACCGGGGTCGGCCCCGGCGTCATCAGATACATTTTCATCTTAGGCACCTTACCTTGCTCTTAATATTCTCCGAGGGAGTTTTATGGAAAGCTGGAATATTAAAGTTTATTTGCTTCGCCCACCACTGTCAAGACTCTCTCTGTCACGCTAGTGAAAAAAGTCACTTGAATTTTTCCCGGGGGAAAGATTCGATACCATCATAATTTTTCAGACAAGCATATTTTTTAACTTGAAAATTAGCCAGCTATGATTTATATTGACATCATTAATATGTCATATGACATTTATAAGAGGTCATTATGTTAGAACCAATTCTTGGATCGACCAATGGCGAGAGAACTCTCCTTTTTCTGCTTGCTCGCGGAGAAGGGTATCCCAGGGAAATTGCTACGTTTTATAATACCGGCCTCGCGCCTATCCAAAAGCAGTTGGAAAAATATGAGAGCGGAGGCGTCGTCTACAGCCGCCTGATCGGTAAGACTCGTTTATATGCCTTCAACCCCAGGTATGCCTTTAAAACCGAGATCGAAAACCTCCTGCAAAAGGCCCTGACTTTCTATCCCCGGGATGAACAGGAAAAACTTTTAATGAATCGGCGGCGGCCCAGAAGAGCCGGCAAGCCCCTATGAAGCCCATCAAAGAGATGTCCATTGGAGAATTGGCTGCTTTCATATGCAGTTATCTGAGGGACAATGGTATTGAAGTTGTCCTTTCTGGGGGAAGTTGTGTCTCAATTTATACGGATAATAAGTATGCCTCTTTGGATTTAGATTTCATTGAATTTCAAAGCGCCCCGGGCAAAAGAAAATTGGTGAACGTACTGATGAAAATAGGTTTCTTAGAAGAAAATAGATATTTTAAGCATCCAGAAACGGATTACTTTTTGGAGTTTCCCGCCGGCCCACTTTCTGTAGGCAACGAGCCTGTCAAAGAGATCTTCACCCTTAGCTTTTCTACTGGTCTCTTGAGAATCATCTCTCCCACCGATTGCGTTAAGGACAGGTTGGCAGCCTATTACCATTGGCAGGATCGACAGAGTTTGGAGCAAGCCCTCCTGGTCGCCAAAGACAACCCGATCGACCTGGGCGAAGTCGCAAGATGGTCCAAGAAAGAAGGTATGGCGGATCGCTTTTCCCGAATCAAAGGTCGATTCATCGAAGCCCTTAAGTCTTAGATTCTTTCCGCCGATCCAACCGCGCCACACACTCGATATGCCCCGTCTGCGGGAAGAGGTCGAAAGGCTGGACGGTGGTTATGTCGTACTGCTCCTGAAGCCGGCCCAGGTCCCGGGCCAGGGTGGCGGGGTTGCAGGAGACATAGATGAGGCGCCGCGGCGCCAGTTCCAAGATGGCCTGCACCACCTCCGGGTGCATCCCGGCCCGGGGCGGGTCGGTAACCACCACCTCGGGCCGCGGTGGGTCGCCGGTGCGCAAAGCCTGGTGGATTTGCTCTTTCAAATCCCCCGCCTGGAACCGGCAATTATCGATGCCGTTGAGCCGGCAGTTGACATAGGCATCGTCCACCGCGGCCGGCACCAGTTCGAAGCCCACCACCCGCTGCGCCTGCGCCGCCAGGTAGAGGGCAATGCTGCCGGCTCCGCAATAAAGGTCCCAGACGGTCTCTTTGCCGGTGAATTCTCCTAAGCGGCTGACGGCCTGATACAGATTTTCCGCCGCCGCCGTATTGGTTTGCAGGAAGGAGTTAGCCGAAATCCGCAGGCGCAAACCGCCCAACTCCTCTTCAATATATCCCGGTCCCCATAGCGTCCGGCTCACTTCACCGCTGGCGACCTGGGCCCTTTTCCGGCTGACGGAATGCACCAGGGTGGTGAGATCGGGAAATTTGGCCTGCAGATGCGCGCCCAGCGCCCCTACCGCCTTGGTATCGCCCTGATCGCTGGTAATCAGGTGCACCAGCGTCTGGCCGGTGCGCTTGCCTTCCCGCAGCACCAGAAAGCGCCAGAAGCCCCGACGGTTGCGAGTGTCGTAGGCGGGGAGGCCGCGTTGCCGGCACCAGGTCCGCACCTCCCTGACGATGGCCGGGGCCTGGATGGATTGCAGAAAGCATTCCTCCAGGTCGAAGATGCGCTCAAAGGAGTCGCCGACGTGCAGCCCGAGGGCCAAGCCGCGGCTGGCCGCCGTCTCCCCCGCCGCCTGCCAGCCCCGCGGCGCAAAAGCAAACTCCATCTTGTTGCGGTAATAGCGCGGTTGCGGCGAGGCCACCGGCGCCAGGATGGCCGCGGGGCTCAGACCCCTAAGCTGCCGCAAAGCCTCCTGCACCTGGAGGTGCTTCCAATGCAACTGCTCCTCATAGTCCAGGTCCTGCCACTGGCAGCCGCCGCAGACCCCGAAATGGCGGCAGAAAGGCGGCGTATAGGCCGGCGATTGCTCCAGCACCTCCACCACCCTGCCTTCGGCAAACTGCGCTTTCTTCCGGGTAATCCGCACCCGCACCCTTTGGCCTGGGAGGGCATGCTCCACGAAAACCACCAGGCCGTCCAGCCGGCCCAGGGCCTGGCCGCCGAAGGCCAGCTTGTCGATGCTAAGCTCGACCTCGGCTCCTTTGGCCGGAACAGGCAAGTCAGAGTGATTAGGCACGAGGGTCTCTCTCCAGTTAGGAGACCGGAGCAAAACCTGCCCCGGTCTTCCGTCTCCCGTCTCCGGTCATTCTACCAAGATTGCCGGGTAAATCAAAATCCAGGCCTCGGCCCCGGTCATCCCTCCATCCGGTCCCCCCATTTGACATCTCCCGGAAAACCGGATAGAATCCAGCCCAATACCCTAAAGGAAGCACCATTGCCGGAGAAGTGGCATTTTACCATCCTGCACCAGGAACCCCGCTCCCGTCGCCTTATCCTGGAAGGCCAGGCTCACCCCCCTTACGAGCGCCCGTATCACGATCCCCTGGTCTTTTACGCGGTGCTGGGCCCCGACCATCTCTCCCTGGAGGTGAGCCGGGATTTCGACGGCGAGCGCCTGCTGGAGTATCTTTTCGGGCTTCTGGGCCAACCGGATGATGAACCCCGCATTCAGGTGGGCGGCAGCCAGATCGACGAAGAAGGCGCCCTGCTCCTGGTGGAGTGGCGCTTTCCCCCGGCGGAGCGGGCCGCCATGATTCAGCGCCTGGGAGATATCCTGGGTCAGCCGCTGGGGTCAAGCTTTCAGCGGTAAGCAAAACCAATTATTCATTTTGCGCCTTTGCGTCTTGGCGTGAGATAAACAGGCATCCGGAGGAGTAATGATCCACTTAGGCGAATACGACCCCAAACTGGAAGGCATCTGGTGGGTCGAAGAAGCGGGGATGAGCTGCAACGTCTATGTGCTCAACGAAGGCCGCACCCTCATCGACGCCGGCAACTTCTACGGCATGCTCCATGAGCTGAGCCAGGTTTTCGATATCTCCCTTCTGGAGCAGATCTTCATCACCCATTGCCATTTCGACCACGTGGGGGGCATGGGCGAGCTCTTCGACTGGTGCAACCCCAAGGTCTACGGCCACCTTGACACCCTGCCCCACATCAATTTCCACGGCGTGCCCTTCATGAAAATTATGGAGAAGGCCGGGCGAGCCGACCAGGTGGTGATCCTCCGGGGCGGCGAACGCCTCCAGGCGGGACCACACCTCCTGGAGGTGATCCCGACCCCGGGGCATACCCGGGGAGATATCTGCCTCTATGAACGGCAAAACCGCATCTTGTTCTCCGGAGACACGGTTTTCCCCAGCTCTCCCACGGAAAATATCCTGGCCGATGCCGATAAGGCCTTGGGCAATATGGACCGCCTCACCGACTCCCTGGGCCGCCTGGTGCCTTACGAGGTGGATTTCCTCCTGCCGGGCCACGGGCTGCCCGCCTTCTCCGACGGCGACGCCCACATCCTCAACGCCTATCTCGAAACCCGCAAGGCCAAGACCGATGAGGACCATCGCCAGCCTTATCTGGACGCCGCCCGCCTGCTGGCCGACGCCGAACGCCCGGAAAAGGCCCTGGAATGTTACAACCTCGCCCTGCAACTCGACCCCGGCAACGTCGAGGCCCTGATCTTTAAAGGCGCCACCCTCACGGAATTGCAGCACTACGACGAGGCCCTTACCTGCTTTGATAAAGTCTTGAAGCACGCCCCGGACATCGAGGAAGCGCTGACCGGCAAAGGCTTCGCCCTGCTGGGTTTGGGCCGAACGGAGGAGGCCCTGCAGCTCCCCGGCTTTGCCGCCCGCCTGAAAAAGATGCTTTAGGTGCTGAATGGCTGCGAATTGGGAAATCTTTCTTGACTATCAAGACCGGCGCCGCAAGGCGTCGCTCTTGGAAGGCCGGGCCCGCCTCGCCGACGCTCCCGCGGACGCTGAAGAAGTGATGTTCTCCCTGACCCTGTATCCCGATCAGGTCTCGTTGAACGTGCCCGCCTCCACCCTGGCCCGAGAATTCATCGCCGCCCTCACCGCCATCCTGGGTGCGCCAAAACTGGAGCCCACCATCAAGTGTAGTTGCGATTGGGGCAAGGGGGTCACGGGCGCCATGCTCCTCGTCTTGTGGGACCTACCCGCTCCCACCGCCGCCCCCTTGCTTCCGGACCTGCATGCCTTCTTGGGAAGCGACCCGGCTGTCGAAGCCTAAATTGTCAAGCCACCGCGCTCGGCGGTGCCAGGGCGGGGCGTCGGCGCGGGCTCGCCTTTTATTCCGGCTGAATTTTACGGGTTAGGATGGCTGACTGCTGAAGGCTTTTTGGTGATTTATTTCCTGGGCACAATAAGGGATATCCAAGGAAATTTTGGTGCCCTCGCCTTCCTGGCTCCAGATGGACAGGACTCCTCCCACCATGCGGGCCCGTTCCTCCATGGCCGCCAGCCCCATGCCCGGACTCTGCCGCCGCAGCTGCCCCGGATCAAAGCCTTTGCCGTTGTCCTGGATCAGAAAAGAGACTCGATCGTCGTGCCTGGTAATGGCGACCAGGAGCAGGTCGGCCTGGGAATGCTTGCCGATATTGGTGAGGGATTCCTGAATAATGCGGTAG
>JBIOJX010000157.1:0-6618 GCA_044451265.1 Desulfobaccales bacterium | reverse complement strand
GTACCAGCAGGTCCACCGCGTGGGTGGTGAGGCGGCTCATGTGCTCCATGCCGGCTTCGTTGTCCATCAGGATATAAGGGTAATTTTTCGCCAGGACATCCATGAAGTGGGCCACCAGATTATTGGCGGCGCAGTAACAGCCGGGGCCTTCGGGCTGGCCCATGCTGATCAGGTCAAAGCCATCGGTCTCCACCAGGCACTGATTGATGCGCATCTCGATGAGCTGGTCCTTGGTGATGTCCACCAGGCCGCCGCCTTTCTTCATCTCTTCCCGGGCCTGGCCCACCGTCATCTCCACCGCCAGGCCCAGGACTTCGTTGAAATTGCTGTTGGCGTCGGCGTCCACGGCCAACACCGGGGTCTTGCCGTGCTCCACCAGATAGCGCAGAAACAGGCCGGCCGTGGTGGTCTTGCCGGTGCCGCCCTTGCCGGCCATGGCGATCAGAAAACTCACAGGTTGCCTCCTCAATTCGCGTGAAACTATTCACAATTATATAGGACGCGCCAGTAAACGCAACAGACGCGATGGATCGAGGAAAAATTTGCCGACCACCGGCAAGCAGCCATCTGGGACGGCGACCGCAGCCTAGTTTCTCTGGTTTTAATGGAGCTTAAGCAATATGCACTAATGTGCAGAAAAAGTCATGGAAAATGTTTGCTCTGGAGCTATCTTGTGACCACGCCCGAAAGGTCGTAGGCCCCGGCCCCAAAAAACTCGTGATTTGTGGTCCAGGGCTGACGAAGGCTGCCCGGACTGACCCGAAGCCAGAGACGCCGCGCCGGGATAAAACTGGACAAAAGACTTGCGCGGTCTTACAGATTAAATTTATAATTTCACTGAAGTCTATCCCGGTTCAGCCGGGACTCCCACCCAAGCCACACCGCCATCCTGGGGGATCGTCCAATGGCAGGACAGCGGCCTTTGGCGTCGCTGATCTAGGTTCGAATCCTAGTCCCCCAGCCAACCTCCTCAATAATTTAACACCACGGTAAAAATGGGTGTATACCCGTAAAGGGTATTTTTGCCCGCCAGGTCGACGGCCACCCCCAGGGCCGCAGACCATCTGGGGCTGAAGATATACTCGACCCCGGGCAGGATCCCGATGTCGTTGGTGAGGGACTCGCGGGAAGACCGGAATAGCGGCCCCACGTTCCAGGAGCTGTATACCTCCAGCAGAGCCACCCATTTGGGGGTTAAAACCCATTCCGCCGCCAAGTCGCCACTGATCAGATCCCGGCCATGCAGCGCCAGGAGGAGCGGGGACGCTTGCTGGTTGGCCACCGCCCCTGGGTCCCGGGTGGGAAAGCTGTACCACAGGTTGGCATAAAGACAGACGGGCCCCAGCCATTTGGCCAGATTGACGCCAGGGGTGAAGGCCCAGGTGCCCTCTCCCAGGGCATCGGTGCCCAGTCTCCCGGGATTGAGGTGGAAGTGGTGGCCGCTGGGAACATTCACCGTGAAAAGGGCAGTAACTGTGGGCCGACTGTCGGTCTCCTCCAGAAGCTGATATTTGGCGGTGAAATAAAGGTCCCCCAGGCCGGTAAAACTGGCGCTGCGGCTGCCTTGTTGCCCAAGGGCTTCCACCTGGCCGGCCCAATTCTGGAACAGGGCGGCCACCACGAAGACTTCTGTGTCAGGGGCCGGGCCGTAGACGAGCTTTACCGGCATTTCCAGGGAAGCGAAATTTCCCCCGGCGCTCACCCGACGCCAGTTGGGAGAAAATTTTCCCGCTATCAATCCAAGGCTCCAATAGGGTTGCAGGGAGAAATGGCCGGTGGCGATGGGCACCGCGGTATCGGTGATGATGGGGCCGCCGGTAGTGGGCGGCGCGGGCGAGGAGTCCGCCGCCCCGGCCCCGGCGGGGGCCAGCAGGGCCGTCAAAATTAGTGCGGCGACGATAAGGCGGACTGGAGTGCTCAAAGACGGGGCCGGTCCTTTTTGGCTCGCATTATAGCAGACCGGCCCGATTCCGGGCCCGGAAAAAAAATGGGGCTGAAGACCAGGTCCTCAGCCCCAAGAAAGTTCCCGACGGACTCAGCTAAAAACTGTAATACGCCGTAAGGGCCGGGGTGACCTTATGCCCGCCGAATTTGCCGAAGGTGTCGAAGGCACAGCCGGCGGAGAAAGACCATTTTTCGTTGGCGACAAATTCGACCCCCGGCAGAAAGCCCACCACAGTGGTGGGAGATTCGAAGCCCAGGGTTTCCGTGCCGGGGTTTGACCAGGTCCAGGTGCTGTACATTTCCAGCAGGAGAACCCATTGCTTGGCGAGAGGATACTCCGCCGCCAGGTTAAAGGTCACGTTTTCCCGGTTGCGGACCGCTTGAGGGAAGTCAGAACCATTCAACTTAAACATATTGACCGGGGTGTTCAACCAGATATTGCTGTAGAGCAAAAACGGTTTGACCTGGACGCTGGCATGGTGCTCCTCGATGGGAAGACAACTGTCGCTGATCAAGGGGCCGCAGGTGGTGGGCGCCTCCTCCTTTTTCTCTCCGGGGCCCGGCAGCTCGGAGGAAGGCTGCGGCTTCTCCAGTAGAGGTCCGGCCCCCGGGCCTTGGGCCGCGGCCGGCGAGACGCCCAGAGTCCAAAAAACTGCCAGAATCATGGCCAGCAAGAGCCAGCTAGTTTTATGCGTCCCCCCCAAAGCAAAAGCCGCTTCCGCCCCCTCTCTTTGGGTCAGGCTTCCGCGGCTCATCTTAGGTAAGATTCAATTTGCCTGAGTAAAGGGGGCCAGCGCTCCCATATCTTGGACCGCATCTTAAATAAACTTCGGCGCTATTGTCAACTTCTTTACCCATCGCCGAGATTTTCAAGGTCGAGCCCGGAGCCGGCCGGGTGGTGGGGAATTCAACCCCGGTAGATTCCATTTGACCCCGGTACAAGGGAGGCGCCGGCTCTAAGGGAGTTGCTCAGAAAGGACTTAAGCTTCAGGCCCATTGAATCTGTCAAAATAATCGTTCAACAGGATCTGGCAATATTGGCAGAACGTCAGCGTCTTCTGGTCCAATTTTTCCAGATTGGCGGAAAAACCCATCAGGCAGCCGGGCTGGTGGCAGTGTCCCAGGCCGAAGGAATGGCCCAACTCGTGCAGGCTCAATTTGAGCAGACGGTCTAAAAAGACCCGCTTGGGCGGCTGGAAGCCGTCGGCGCCTCCACCGGGGCGGAAAGTCGAAATGATCGCCGCCCTCCCATCCAGTTGGGCTTCGCCAAAAACGAAGGTGAAGATCGGGATATAGAGGTCCGCGGCCGTGATCCCTAATATTTGCAAAGGCTCGAGGTCGGCGTCATTCAGGAGGTGTTCCAGAAGTTGGGTGGAATGATTCTGCTCACGTCCCAAGTGATAGGTCTGCATGGGCAGATGTTTGGGGGGTAGCAACCGCACCGACAGGGGCAGAAATTCGCCTAAAGCCCTGACCAGATAACGGAGGATCTCCGGATCCACCGGGCCCAAGGGAACCAAACCTAAAACCGGACCGCGCCTCATGTGCCTGCCAGGATGCTAAAGCGGCAGACCGGTATGCCATCCGCACTCAAGACAGCAGGCCATATTTCTTGATTTTGTTGTACAGAGTGGTGCGGTTAATCCGGAGCACCTTGGCGGCGTTGGAGATGTTGCCACTTTCCGCGGCCAGCACCTGGGCAATGTAGCGCCGCTCCATCTTGGCCAGAGATCGATTTCCATCTTCCTCCATTCCGGGCAGGCCAGAGAGCGGGGGGAGATCGCCGAGTTTAATCTCGCGGGCTTTGCCCACCACGACCCCTCGCTCGATGGCATTTTCCAGCTCTCGGACGTTCCCCGGCCACGCATATCCCTGTATTGCCGCCAAGGCCTCCGGATGGATGGAGTCGATCTTTTTAACGGTTTCGGTGGCAAAACGGCGCAGAAAATGCTCGGCCAGCAGCGGGATATCTTCCGGTCGCTCCCTCAGGGGCGGCACCTGCAGGTGAATGACGTTCAGCCGATAAAATAAATCCTGGCGGAAGGTTTTTTCCTGAATGCTTTGCTGGAGGTCCTGATGGGTGGCGGCGATGACCCGAAAATCGCTGAGTAACGGGGTCGTCCCTCCCACCCGGGTGAATTCGTGGGTTTGCAGGACTCTCAAAAGATCAATCTGCATTTTCATGGAGATGTCGCCCACTTCATCGAGAAAGAGAGTGCCGCTGTTGGCCATTTCCAGCCGGCCCTTCTTGCCATATTTGGCGTCGGTGAAGGCTCCTTTCTCCTGGCCGAAGAGTTCGCTCTCCAGGAGATGTTCCGTGAAGGCCCCGCAGTTGATGGCAATAAAAGGACTGTAGCAGCGGGCGCTCTGGGAGTGAATGGACCGGGCCACCAACTCTTTGCCGGCGCCGGATTCCCCGGTAATCAACACCGTGGCGTCGCTTTCCGCCACCGCGACGATGGTCTCGAAAAGCTTGAGCATCGGCGGCGACTGTCCCAGCAGGTTTTCAAATCGGGTAATAGTCGCCACCCGGTCTTTCAAAATCAAATTTTCCATGGCCAGCGTCTGCATCTGGACCAATTTTTCAATGGTGAGACTGAGTTCCTCCAGTTCAAAGGGCTTGAGCAGATAATTAAAAGCTCCCAGTTTCATGGCTTCCACGGCGTCCTGGATGGCGCCGTGCGCCGTCATCAGCACCACCCCGGTCTCGGGATCGCGTTCCTTTAATTTCTGGAGCACGGTGATCCCGTCCATCTTCGGCATTTTGACGTCTAACAGCATGATATCGAAATGGTTTTCCTGGACCATGGCCAAAGCCGTCGGCCCATCGACCGCGGTTGCCACCTTATAGCCATCCTGCTCCAGCCAACCCCGCAAAGATTCGCGGATGCTCAACTCATCATCCACTACCAGGATAGTGATCTTCTTATGCGGCAACATGCTCAAGAAAATACTCCCTTTCTTAACTATTTTACCTGAATATACCATTTTTTCCACAGGTTGATCTCGGATTAAGAGAATTCATCCGGGGTCCGCAGATGGTCCACCTATCCCTGGGCACGATCAAATCTCCTTAAACCCAAAGAGAACGAAGCTCTGGTCGAGACCGGGCCGGGGCGAAAGATCCAAAAACTGCCGGACCACGGGTTGTCTTTCTTGGCGATGGGGCTTATGATATTTTAACAACAACTGGCCGGTTCGCTTTCTTGAGTCTGACAGGGTCTTCATCTGTAAGCGGAAGTCCCTCCCAAAGGTTTGGACGAGCCCAGCAGGTGACTTGCCCCGGCGGAAAAGCGCTCCTCTAGTGCCTCCCGAGGGCTAAATTGCCGGCCTTAAAAATAAGTAGTTAATATATCTGCGGAAGTGCAAGGCTCACTGGTGGGGCCCCCGGACTTCAAATCCGGTGTACCTTCTGAATAAGGGGGTAGGTGGGTTCGATTCCCATGCACTTCCGCCAACTTTTTCCCGGCCCCAGCCCCCTGCAAACCAATCTTTTTTTATCGCACAAAACAACTATTTGACATTGGGTAAAGATTTTATAAAATTTAAGTATATCCCAGGCAAACGCGGGGCCTGTAGGCTTTTCCAGAAGGGGAACGCTATACCGGTCGTTTCCTGTATTTGTTTGCCTGGAACATTTTGGAGGATGTAATGAGCGTTAGAGGCAAGGTTAAGTGGTTCAGCGATTCCAAGGGCTATGGCTTCATTTCCCAGGCCGACGGCCCCGATGTCTTCGTGCACCACAGCAACATCGAAGGTGAGGGCTTCAAGACCCTGGAAGAAGGTCAGGAAGTCGAGTTCGAAGTAGTGCAGGGGAAAAAAGGCCTCCAGGCCGAGAAAGTGGTGAAGGTCTAAGCGTTATTCCCCACCGCGGCAGTCCAATTAACCAAGCAAACCAGGGAACCTGGCGGATGCCGGGTCTGTCCGCAGGCCCTGAATGGACCCGCTCGGTTTTCAATAATCACCGCGTTGCATTAATCAGGCGGGGCGCACCCCTAGAACCGCCCGGCCCAAGGAGAGTTTTATGGCCAAAGTAAAGAATGGCGATTTCGTGCAGTTACACTACACCGGCAGCCTGGAAGACGGCACCGTGTTTGACACCAGCCTCGATCGCGAACCCCTGGAGTTTCAGGTAGGCGGCGGCGGGATCATTGCCGGCTTCAATGATGCCGTGGTCGATATGGAAGTGGACAGCGAAAAGGACGTGACCCTGGCCCCGGATCAAGCCTACGGCGACCTGCGGGACGACCTCAAGCGGGAATTTCCCAAATCGATGCTGGGGGACCACCAGGTCGAGGTGGGCCAGGAGCTCAAATTCGCCAGTCCCCATGGCCCGGTGACCGGCAAGGTCCTGGCCATCGAGCCGGACAAATTCATGGTGGACTTTAACCATCCCCTGGCCGGCAAGACCCTGCTGTTCAAGATCAAGCTCGTGGGCATTACCGACCAACCCACCCAGCAGTCGGCCTGCTCTTGCAGTTCCAGTTCCTGCGACTCCGGCTCCTGCGGTTCCGGCTGCGGTTGCTAAATGTCGAGGCTCAATTGCTTGAGCCTCACCTGACGATAAAAAAAATACGACGGGGCGTGAGAAATCACACCCCGTCGCCTTTGGGCCCGGCCGCGGCCGGCAATAACTTGGCCAGATCTGCCTTACTTGGTGGCCGCCGGAGGGTT
>JBIOJX010000156.1:0-6621 GCA_044451265.1 Desulfobaccales bacterium | reverse complement strand
TCTAGGTGTCAAGCATTTTTTACTGCCGGTTCAGATGGGCGAGGCCGTCCGTTTTCTATCGGGCGTCGGCGGCCGGCGGATGCCGAACTGGAGGGCCCGGAACTGGCAGGCATCCAGGCATTTCAGGCACATGATGCATTCTTTGCTGTCATGTTGCTCCTGCGGTTTCACCCCCATGGGGCACTTGCGGGCGCAGGAGCCGCATTCCACGCAGTTGCCCTCGATGAACTCCAACTGCACCAGGGTCATGCGGGAAAACAGGCTGTAAAAGGCCCCCAGGGGGCAGAGCATGCGGCAGAAGGGCCGGCTCACGAAGACCATCAGCACCAGCAGAATGCTCAGGATGGTGACCTTGAACCAGAAAAAGAAACCCAGGGTGGCCCACAGGCTGGGCTTGAGGAGGATCATGGGCAGCGCCCCCTCCAGGGTGCCCGCCGGGCATAACAACTTGCAAAACCACGGATGTCCCAGCCCGGTGGCGGCATCCACCAGCCATAAGGGCAGGATGATCACCAGGACCAACAGTACGGCGTACTTCCCCCAGCGCAGGGGTTCCCACAGAGACAGCTTGCGGGAGGAAATCTTGTGTATCAGGTCCTGGATAAATCCGAAAGGGCAAAGCCAGCCACAGGGTAAGCGGCCCACCAGGGTGCCGATGAAGCCGACATAGGCCACCACGATCGCCCCGATGTGGGGGACGGTGCCCGGTGTATAAAACCGGATGCTGGCCAGGAAGTTCTGAATGGCCCCCACCGGGCAGGAGAGCAAGGCCCCGGGGCAGGAGTAGCAGTTAAGCCCCGGATGGCACACCGCCTTCAGAGGACCCTGGTAGATCACCGAGCCGCCGAAAGGGAAAAGCAAATAGGCGTTGGTCCCCAACGCCACCAGGGTCTGGACTAAGGTCCGCAGTTTGACCATCTAGCCGACCCCGATGCAGGACAGTCAGAGGGTGTTGCCCAGGTTGTTGAGATAATCCAGGTCACCGGTGTTGATTCCCAGAATAAACAACAACGTGAAGATGATGATGAGCCAGACCGCGGTTTTCGGCATTTAACCTCCTGCGGAGGCCGCCAGCGTCCGAAGTGGCGGCCGGGAAATTCCCCCAGTTCCCCCTACATTATAATCACCGCTCGGCAAACGGGAGTAAAAAAAATCCCCCTGAGTGAGATTTTCTGGCGACTAGGGCACTCTCGCCCGGCAGACAGCCTCCCCTTGTTTCCACCCCCAGCCGCGCTTATCTTGATCAATCATTGGATTATCCCTCCCGGAGGCGGCCATGGGGAAGACGGCCCTGATCGTGGCGGACATGCTCAACGATTTTATCGACCCCCAGGGGGCGCTCTATGTGGGGGCCCCAGGCAGACAGATCATTCCCCTCGTGGCCGCCAGGATCGAAGCGACCCGGCGCCAAGGCGGCGTGGTGATCTTCGTCTGCGACGCCCACGCCCCGGATGACCGGGAATTCCATTACTTCGCTCCCCATGCGGTTCAGGGCTCCTGGGGGAGCTGGGTCATCCCGGAGCTGCCCGTGCAACCGGAGGACTACCGGGTGGATAAGACCCGCTACAGCGCCTTTGCCGGGACCAATTTAGATAAGGTCCTGCAACGTGAGCAGGTGGAGCGGGTGGAGGTGGTGGGGGTCTGCACTTCGATTTGCATCATGGAGACGGTCAAGGAACTCTTCGACCGGGACCTCCCCGCCCTGGTCTACCGGGACGGCGTAGCCGACTTCGACCCCGAGGCCCACGCCTTCGCCTTGAAACATATGGCCAGGATCTTTGGGGCCGAGGTGGTGTGATACTGTAGGGGCGAACCTTGTGTTCGCCCTGTTCCCGGCGTCAAGCAGGCCTGGTGGGGCGGTCGTCTCGCCCGCCTTATACCAGGTGGCGCTCACCAAGGTAATATTTTTTGGTAGGGGCGGACCCAGGTGTCCGCCCTGATGAGGGCGCACCCGCAGGTGCGCCCCTACTCGATCACCACCGACGCCCCGGGGTCGAAGGGATTGGTGCGCAGGGCCAGGGAGAAGAGGTAAGGGTAGTTCTTCTGGAGATGCTGCATATAATCCAGCCACTCGGCAATCAAGGCGACGTACGCCCGCTCGATATCCCCGGCCAGGTGTTCCCGGTCCCCGGCGGTTAACTGGTCCAGATCCCGCCGCTGCGCCAGTTCTTCGGTCAGATGGAAGACCGCCAGCAGTAGGTTGGCGAAGGAGTCGTGCTCCAGCAGGTTGGGGTTTTCCAGCAGGCGCAGGAGAAAATCCCTTTTGCCCAGGAGGAAATAGCACAACGTCTCCGGGTCGCCTGCCGCCATGACTATCTCAAAGTCAAAATGCCGCAGGCGCTGCTGACCCGCGGTAAAGTCCCGCTCGGACCAGGAGCCGATGGCCTTGATCCCGTCCCGGAAGGCCGCCGGCTTGGGGACATAACGGGAAAACATGCCGAGTAAATCGGTCCCCACCTCGCTGAAGAAGGCGCCGATCACCATGTTGAGCCTGCGCAGCTTGGCCGCCTTGGCCCGCTGAGACAGCAACTGGTTGATGATGATGGTCACCAGCAGCACCGAAATGGGCAAAAACCCCAACTGCGCCAAAAACAGCCGGAACATGTAATTGGCGTCCCGAAAGATCAGGTAATTGAGGGCATACAGCCCCACCGACAACCCGATGAGTCCCAGCCCCAACCAGATTTTCCAGGAGAGAAATTTCAGCGTAATTATTGGCACCATTAATCCTAAATTTAGGCGCAGGCTAGAGCCTGCGGCTACGAAAACCCTTTGAAGGCGAACCGGTATTCTATTCTGGGATGCGCCGTGCCCGCCGTGTAGGGTGCGTTTCACGCACCACTTTTGACTATTCCGCTTCCTCGCTACCGCAAATCCCGCAGCGTTTGCACACCTTGGGAAGGCACGCCGGCGTTTCTTTCTCTTCCAGCGCCCGCTGGTATTCCTCCCACAGGTAGTCTTTCTTCAGGCCGTGGTCGATGAAGTCCCAGGGAAAGAGTTCGTCCGGGTGGCGCTCCCGGAGGGTGAAGAAGTCCGGGTTCACCGGGCTTTCCCGGCAGGCCCGGTTCCAGCCATTTTGGTGCGCGGCCAACAGGATATCCCCCACCCGGCGGTCGCCCCGGGCCAGCAGGGCCTGGACGTAGGCCCACTTGGGCAGATCGGTATGCACCCGCACCTCCTTCACCCCGTGAAACTCCCAGGTCACCAGCTTCAGGCGCTTTTTCAGCTCCGCCACGTCCAGAAACGGCGTCCACTGGAAGGGGGTGAAGGGCTTGGGCACAAAGGACGAAATACTCAGGGTGATGAGGCCCAGGCGGCGTTTGCCGTGGCTGTCCTTGACCACGCAGTGTTCTAAATAGCGCACCAGGCGTGGGATTTCTTCTATGTCCGCCAAGGTCTCGGTGGGCAGGCCCACCATGAAGTAGAGGCGCAGCTGGGGAATCCCGGCCCGGCTGACGGCCACCGCGGCCTGGGCCAGGTCATCCCGGCTCAGGCCCTTGTTCAGCACCTTCCGCAGCCGGTCGCTGCCGGCCTCCGGGGCCAGGGCGACGCTTCTAATCCCGCCTTGAACCAGAAGCCGAAACAACTCTTCGTCGACGGAATCGGCCCTCAGGGAACTGATGCCGATGTCGCCGCCGGCCCCCAGGATCTTACGGCACAGTTCCTTGACCTCGGGGTGGTCCGAGACCGCCGCGCCCACCAGGCCGACCTTGCGCTTCTCCCTCAGGCCCGGCTCAATCTGGGTCCACAGCTCTGCCAGCGGGCGCTCCCGGGGCGGGCGGTAGACAAACCCGGCGGCGCAGAAGCGGCAGCCCCGGGAGCAGCCCCGGCCGGTCTCCACCAGGAACATCTCGCCCCATTCGCTCTGGGGGGCCAGGATATGACTGTGGGTAGGGTAGGGGGCCAGTTCGTGCAGGTGCGGGGCCTTCACCTTAGGCGGAAAGCCCGGCTCAGGCTCGAAGGCCGCCAGGGTGCCGTCCGCCTGGTAGCGGGGGGTGTAACCCGCCGGTACGTAAGCGCCGGGGATGGTTTGCGCCAGGTCCCGCAGCAGGAGGTGGCGGTCCTGTTCCGGCTCGCCCTCCGCCAAAAATTGAAAGAAGGGCACCGCCCCGGCCTCGCCCTCACCCAGAAAGAAGGCATCCACGAAAGGCGTCAGGGGCTCGGGGTTCAAAAAGGTGGCCACGCCGCCGGCCAGCACCAGGGGGTCGCCGGGGCGGCGCTGCGCGGCCAGGAGGGGAATGCCGGCGTCTGCCAGGATTTGCAGGACGTAAGGGTAGTCGGCCTCAAAGGAGATGGAAAAGGCCACTGCGGCGAAATCCCGCAAAGGCCGCTGGGACTCCAGGCTCAAAATGGGGGTGCGGGTGCGCCGGTATTCCTCCCAATCCTCGGGACTGGGGAGAAAAGCCCGTTCGCAGTGCAGGCCGGAGGTGTCGTTGAGCAGCCGGTAGATGGCCTGGAAACCCAAATTCCCCATGGCCACCGGGTAAATCTGCGGATAGACCAGGGCCACGGGCCAGCGGGCGCCCCAATCCCGCACCACCGCGCCTTTTTCCTGGGACAATAATTTTTTCAGGCGGGCTTTGAGCTTGGCGGACATAGTGAGCGTTGGGCTTTAGTGGCACAGGCGTCTCGCCTGTGGAGCGCAGGCTAAAGCCTGCGGCTACATTTATCCATTTAACAAGTAAGGGCGTGATCACTCACGCCCCCACCGAAAACTCGAAACTAAAAACTAAAAACTCGAAACTGTCTTAATTGTCCGCCTTGCGCAGGAACGGCGGGATATCCAGTTCGCTTTCCTCGTATTGCAGGTCGGGGTGGACGATGTTCCTTTTTTGGCCCACCACCCCCAGGTTGGGGGAGGGCCGCTGGTTGGCCGGGTTGCCGGGCCGCGCCTCGGGGTTCCTGGGCGGCTCCGGGGTCCGCAGGATGGTAGGGATCTCCAGGTCCTCGGGCTGGCCCGCCTGGGTCCAGGCCGGCCGTTCCAATTCGTGTTTGCCGATGCCGGTGGCGATGACCGTTACCCGGATTTCGTCTTCCAGACCTTCGTCGTAAACCAGGCCCCACTTGATGATCGCCTCTTCGTGGGCCTCTTCCTGGACGATGCCGCAGATTTCCCGGAGTTCCTCCATGGAGATGTCGGGGGTCGAGGTGATGTTGATCAGGATGCCCCGGGCACCCCGGATGGAGACGTCTTCCAGCAGCGGGCTGGAGATGGCCTTGTGGGCCGCGTCACTGGCCCGGTTGCCGCCGTTGGCGATGCCGGTGCCCATCAGGGCCATGCCCCGCTCCTTCATGACGGTGCGGACGTCGGCGAAGTCTACGTTGATGAAGCCGGGCACCATGATGAGGTCGGAGATGCCCCGCACCGCGAAGCCCAGGACCTCGTTGGCCATGCCGAAGACGTCCTTGATGCGGGAGTTTTTGGAGCTGAGGCTGAAGAGGCGGTCGTTGGGGATGGTGATGATGGTGTCCACCACCTTGCGCAGGTCCTCGATACCGTTATCGGCCAGGCGCCGCTTCATCTTGCCTTCGAATTCGAAGGGCTTGCTCACCACGGCCACGGTGAGGGAGCCCAAATCCCGGCTGAGTTCGGCCACTATGGGAGCGCCGCCGGTGCCGGTGCCGCCGCCCATGCCCGCGGCAATGAAGACCATATCCGCCCCCTGGAGGACCTGCTGAATGCGTTCGGCGTCCTCCTGGGCCGCCTTCTTGCCCACTTCCGGGTCGCCGCCGGCCCCCAGCCCCCGGGTGGTGCTGGTGCCCAGCTGGATTTTCACCGGCGCCAGACTCCGCTCCAGGGCCTGGGCGTCGGTGTTGGCCGCGATAAAATCGACCCCCACCATCTGGGAGGTGATCATGTCATTGATGGCGTTGCCGCCGGCGCCGCCGATGCCTAGTACTTTGATCTTGGCGGACAATTCGTTGGGGACTAATTGAATCTTCATCCTGTAAACCCCCTTGCTTCATAATACCACTTTTGGACGGTTCATACCACTTCGCGAAACCATTTTTTCAAGCGATCCCAGAGGCCGCCGCCGGAGGAGGAGCGGCCGCCGCTCCATCCCCGATGTGATTGGCTGGCCCAGCGTTCGGGCTTACGTTGGGCCTTCTGCTGCGTTTTGAAGCCATAGAGCACCAGACCGACTCCGGTGGCATAGGAAGGATCGCGGATCACGTCAATCAGGCCGCCCACCCCCATGGGGTAGCCGATCCGGGTGTGCATCTGGAAGGCCTCGGCGGCCAGTTCCGGGAGCCCTTGCACCAGAGAAGTGCCGCCGGTGAGCACCGCGCCGGAGTGCAGGGGACAGTTGAACCGGGCCCGCTGGACCTCCTTGCCCACCAGGTTGACGATCTCCGCCACCCGCAGGTGGATTATTTCCGCCAGGCGGGCCCGGGGCAGTTGCTGGGTCTCCCGGCCCGACAGCCCCGGCACCTCCATCATCTCCATGGGATCGCCCAAGGCATTGAGGCAGGCGCCGTAAATCTTCTTCAATTCCTCGGCGTGCCTGCCTAAAAAGTGAAAAACCAAAGCCGGGAGATCTTGCAGCCGTTCCCGCAAGGGTGGCAGTCGCAGGCAAGCGCCATTCAACCGGAAATAAAGCTCGCGACGAAATCTGACGG
>JBIOJX010000155.1:0-6638 GCA_044451265.1 Desulfobaccales bacterium | reverse complement strand
GGCCATGAGCAATGTTCCTCTCTCTATTGATTTTTTCCAGGTCGGCAGCTGAATTTATGGTGCAAAAGACCCGTATTGTAACTATATATTTAGTTACGATTTCCCTTGTCAAGCAAATTTTTACGTTAGACCATTCTAAAATACCGGTTTACCACTCACATTTTACTTCCTCGAGCCATTTTTTTCAGAATATCAGGGTCAAGTATGGTTATCCGGGCCTTATCCACTTCAATTACTCCTTCACTTTTAAATCGCGACAACGTCCGCGACAGCGTCTCGCCAATAGTGCCAAGATACGAGGCCAGGTGGGTTTTGGTGGTGGGCAATTCGAAGGCCAGTCCGGTCTCGATCTTGCCATGCGTCTCCTGGCAGCGCTCCAGGATGTAGCGGGCCAGACGCGCCGACACTTCCTTCAAGGAAAGGTCTTCCAGTTGCCGGGTCAAATGGAGATTCAAGCGGCTCAAGGTGGCCAACATATTGCGGGCCAGGTTGGGCGAGGCTGCCAGATGCCGCAAGAACGGCGCCTTGGGGAAGAACAGGGTTTGACAATCTTCCAGGGTCATGGCTGAGGCCGGATAAGTGGCGTCGCCAAAGACCGCGGCCTCGGCGAAGGTCTCCCCCGGCCCCACCAGCCGGAGGATATATTCTTTACCGTCCGGAGAACTCTTCACCAGCTTCACATAGCCGCTGGTCAGGAGGTAAAATCCCTGAGCTTCCCGGCCTTCCCAGAAGATGGTGGACTGCCGGGCGAAAGGCTTGCTCGCGGCCATCTGCGCCAGGACCTCCAGGTCCTCTTCCGGAACGCCGGAAAATAGATAGATGCGCCGCAAAATCTGTTTTTTCTGTCCGGGTTCCGCTTTGGCCTGGCTTTCCACCCTGCCCCCCCTCCAACCTTGCTTAACCTCTGATTATGAACCGGGCCTATTGTAGACCTGATTGGCGGTCCTGCCAATGAATTTTGCCCAATCGCAACAAGTGGTCGAATGGCGATGGATTGCAGTTGACCGCCAAGTCTCCCTTTGGTAGATTGCTTTCTGGGTTATATGGTGAAATGCCAGCCGAAATTCGTAAGGGCGCAGCTTGCTGTGCCTATCCCCCGCCGCAGAAGGAGTGCGTCATGATCCGCCACAGATGGTTCCTGGGTTTGTTGTCTCTGATAATTCTGTTGCCCCTCAGCTGCAGCCGCGCTCCGGAAAATGAGATCCGTATCGGGGTCAACGCCGAACTCACCGGCAGTAAACCTACGGTGGGCGACTCCTGCAAGAAGGCCATGGAACTCCTGGCCTCCCAGGTCAATGCCGCTGGCGGCCTCAAGCTGGGGGACAAGAAATACCTCATCAAGCTGTTCGTGGAAGATAACGAAGACAAGGCCGAATCGGCCTCGGCCGCGGCCCAGAAGCTGATCAGCCAGAACAACGTGCTGGCCATCATCGGCCCCAACGCCTCGGGCAACGCCATCCCGGCGGCCAGCATCTGCGAAGGCGCGGGCGTCATCATGATCAGCCCCTGGGCCACCAATCCCAAGGTCACCGAAGGCAAGAAATTCGTCTTCCGCGCCTGCTTCATCGATGACTTCCAGGGCCAGGTGATGGCCAAGTTCGCCCGGGACAAACTCCAGGCTCAAACCGCCGCGGTGCTCTATGACGTGGCTTCGGAATACAACAAGGGCATCGCCGAGATTTTCAAGAAATCCTTCGAGGCCATAGGCGGCAAGGTGGTGGCCTTCGAGTCCTACACCAAGGACGACAAGGACTTCTCCTCCCAACTCACCACCATCAAGGCCGCCAACCCGGCCGTCCTGTTTCTGCCCAACTATTACAACGAAGTGCCTCTGCAAGTGCAGCAGGCCCGGCGCCTGGGGGTCCACTGCCCCTTCATCGGCTCCGACTCCTGGGGTAGCCCGGAAATCCTGACCTTGTGCGGCGTCGAACTGGATGAGTCCTACTTCAGCACCCACTACGCCCCGGATATCGCCACCGAAACCGCCCAGAAATTCATCCAGACTTACGAAGCCAAGTACGGCAAGAAACCCGACGATGTCGCCGCCCTCACCTATGACGCCGGCAAGCTGCTGCTGGCGGCCGTCTCCCAAGCCGGGTCCCTGGATCGTCAGAAGGTGCGGGACGCCCTGGCCTCGGTCCAGGAATTCGAGGGCGTCACCGGCACCATGAAATTCCACGGCACCGGCGATCCCATCAAAAGCGCGGTCATCATCCACGTCAAGGGCTGCAAGTTCCAGTATTATAACACGGTGACCCCATAAGGAACGTTAACCGTAGGGGCGAACCTTGTGTTCGCCCTTGCTCCCGACCCTTCCGGTATACAATTCGACCAAGCCGCCCATGCTCCAAATCCTGGCCCAAAATGTCCTGAACGCCTTGCAACTGGGGAGCGTCTACGCCCTCATCGCCCTGGGCTACACCATGGTTTACGGCATTCTCACCATGATCAACTTCGCCCACGGCGACATCTTTATGGTGGGCAGCTACCTCAGTCTGGCCGGCGCCGTCTTCCTGCTGGGGCTGCCTTTCCACCTACCCCTATTCCTGGTATTCACCGGCGCCATGCTCTTCAGCATGGTCCTCACCGCCCTTTTGGGGGTGACCATCGAGCGCCTGGCCTACCGTCCTTTGCGCTCGGCCCCCCGGGTCTCGGCGGTGATCACCGCCCTGGGGGTGGGCCTGGTCCTGGAAAACTTCACCCTGGGCCTGCTGGGGCCGGAGCCCCGGCACTTTCCGACTCTGATCAACCTGCCCCCCTGGGAGGTGGCCGGCCTCACCATCACGCCCTTGCAAGTGCTCATCATTCTCCTGGCCGCGGCCTTGATGATCGCCCTGGACCTGCTGGTGCGCCGCAGCCTGCTGGGCATGGCCATGCGGGCCATCTCTTACAACCGGCCCATCGTGCCCCTCATGGGGGTGCCGGTGGACCGGGTCATTTCGCTCACCTTCGCCATCGGCTCGGCTATCGCCGCGGCCGGCGGCCTGATGTACGGCCTGGCTTACCCGGTGCTGGACCCTTACATGGGTATCCGCATCGGCTGGTGGGCCTTCATCGCCGCGGTGGTGGGAGGCATCGGCAATATCCGGGGCGCCATGCTGGGCGGCTTCATCCTGGGGACGGTGGAGGTCTTCACCCCGCTCATCCTGCCGTCCTCCACCTACCGGGATTTCGTGGCCTTCTCGCTGCTGCTGCTGCTCCTGGTCTTCAAACCCACCGGCCTCCTGGGCCGCCCGGTGTTTGAGCGCGTTTAACCGCATAAGGAAACAGTGAATATCTCTGATCACTTAACCGGAACTCTGCCAGGAGGGCGCTTATGACCCGGAGAACCCTCGTTCATCTGCTGCTGATTGTCTCAGTCATCAGCCTTATTTTCGGTTGTCCATCTCTATCTGTAGCCGAGACTAGCAAAGGCTGGCCAGTATTTAAAGGCGCCTGGTTTACGATTAAATATCCTCCAGATTTTATAGTGAAGCCGGGCCAAAAAAGCCCCTCTTCGGTGCAGGGATATGATAGCGCCTTTTTTATCTCGCCGGATCACAAGGTCGAATTTTATATATTTTCTCCTCAATGGCAAGGAACGCCCGATTTTGACCTTGATTCGGCCAACGAGGTGATCATTTCAAAAAATGTTACCACCAAAGATAACCTTACCGTAACCCAAGTCACGGTTAAGGAGAAGAATGGTCAATATCTGCGCTCTTGGCTCGATCGAGAGGATAAATTATCTAATACTCGCAGCGTCTTTGGCATAAAATATCAAGATAAACTCAGTTACAATAAATACCGGCCCGCTTATTTAATCTTTAAACAATCACTTATACAACTGGCTGATTAAAACATTATCTTCGTTCCCAAGCTGAACTTGGAAAGAATTGAGCTGACGACTGATCACTGATTACTATTGAATGAAACCTTCGAATAAGCGAAATAAACTCCTCATCTACCTCGGCACGGCCGCCCTCCTAACCGTGGCCCGGCTTTTGCCCGATACCGACCTGCTCAACCCTTACGTTGTCCAGATCCTGATGTACGTGGGGATCAACATGATCCTTACCCTGAGCCTCAACCTGGTGAACGGCTATATGGGGGAGTTTTCGGTGGGCCACGCCGGCTTCATGGGCATCGGCGCTTACGTCGCCGCCATCCTGACCGTGGCGGTCCTGCCCCGGGCTTTTTTTCTGGTTCCCAAGCTCCGCTTGGGAACCCACTTTTCTGCCAAGCTCTGCTTGGCGACCCTGGTTTTAGCCTTACTGACCACTGGCCACTGACCACTATTATTGATGACAACTTCGCATAAGCCAAAACAGCTCCTAATCTACCTCGGCACGGCCGCCCTCCTAACCGTGGCCTGGCTTTTGCCCGCCTCCGACCTGCTCAACCCCTATGTGATCCAGATCCTGATGTACGTGGGGATCAACATGATCCTGACGCTCTCCCTCAATCTGGTGAACGGCTACATGGGGGAGTTTTCCGTGGGCCACGCCGGCTTCATGGGCATCGGCGCCTACGTCGCCGCCATCCTGACGGTGGCGGTCCTGCCCCGAGACCTGTGCGTCTGGCTCTTCCCGGTGGTGGTCATCACCGGCGGCCTGGCCGCGGCCGCAGCCGGCCTCATCGTGGCCTATCCCTCCTTCCGCACCCGGGGCGATTACCTGGCCATCGTCACTCTGGCCTTCAACATGATCGTCAAGAGCGTGCTCGAGAACATCGACGCCCTGGGCGGCCCCCGGGGTTATTTGGGCATGCCCCGCCTCACCAACCTCTTCTGGGTGGTGGCCTGGGTGCTGATCACCCTGCTGGCGCTGCGCAACCTGGTTAACTCCAACTTCGGCCGGGGCATCACGGCCATCCGGGAAGACGAAATGGCCGCCAACCTCACCTCGGTGGACACCCGGCGCCTGAAGCTTTACGCCTTCTTGATTTCGGCCTTTTTCACCGGGGTGGCCGGGGGCCTGTACGCCCACCTGCTGCAATTCATCAACCCCCGGAGCTTCTCCATCCTCAAGTCCACCGACATGCTGGTCATGGTTTACCTGGGCGGGGTGGGCAGCCTCACCGGCTCGCTCCTGGGCGCGGCCATCTTCACGATCCTCATGGAACTGCTGCGCTTCCTGGGGATCTGGCGCTGGGTGGTGGGGCCGCTGCTCCTGGTCCTGTTGATGATCTTCCGGCCCCAGGGCCTCATGGGCTTTAAAGAGGCGCGCTGGCTCCGGCCGGCGAAGTGGTTCGGCGGAGGGGGCCCGGGAACAGTAAGCAGTAAGCAGTAAAATCTAAACTGGGCCAACGGCTCAGGCTGAGCCGACGTAGGGTGCGCACCCTTTCTGGTTCCCAAGCTCCGCTTGGGAACCCACTTTTCCGCCAAGCTCTGCTTGGCGAGGCTTTTAAGCAGTTACGCCTTCCCCTCTATGGAGGCGGGCTTTTCCTGCTCTGAAATGTAGCCGCAGGCTTTGGCCTGCGCTCTTTTAATTCTTGCGTCTTTGCGCCTTTGCGCCTTTGCGTGAGATAAATGCTTTACTATTGAGAAAGGGAGTCAACCATATTTTCTTTTCTGGAATTTTCTCCCGGTCCCTGTAACTAGGGGAGAATGTGGCACAGCCGCGCAAGTTATCCTGGATAGGCGACGAGGGTTGATTTTGTTCCGCAACGGCCACGGTTTCCATACGGATTTTCCTGGCATTAAAGGGGGTTGCCGGTCATACGCCTCCGGTTTCCCGCGGCTCAGATGCGGCACAAATTCCGCAAAATTTATTTTCAGCGATACACTAGGATCCGCCAGGAGCTGCCGATTGTCCCATGTTTGCCACCTTAAATCGGTTAAAATAACCATTAATTTACCGAAGTCGCTCCTGAGCCTTCGGCCCACCCGCAAATTATGCCAAGTTGGTGGGGCGGGCGTCTCGCCCGCCCATTTCAGGCCAACTTTGAACCTTGAACCTTGAACCTTAAACTTGGAACTTGGAACTCAAACCCATGTCTCCGTTATTAGAAATCATCGACCTGTCCCATAACTTCGGCGGCCTCCAGGCCATCGCCGATTTTTCCTTGCAGGTCGAGGAGGGGGAGCTGGTGGGTCTCATCGGCCCCAACGGCGCCGGCAAGACCACCATCTTCAATCTCATCACCGGCGTTTTTCGCATTAATCAAGGCCGGATTCTCTTTCAGGGCCAGGACATCAGCGCCTGGGCGTCCCACCGCATCACCGCGGCGGGCATCGCCCGGACCTTTCAGAACATTCGCCTGTTTAAAGATTTGAGCGTCCTGGACAACGTCCGCTTGGGGGCCTTTGCCCAGCACCGCTACGGCCTCTTGGGGGCCTTGCGCCGCAGCCGCGCTTTCCAGGAGGAAGAAGGGCGCCTGGCCCGGCGGGCTTGGGAGCTGCTGGAGCGTTTCCAGCTGACCCGCTACGCCGACACCCCGGCCCGGCAACTGCCCTACGGCGAGCAGCGCCGTTGCGAGATGGCCCGGGCCTTGATCAGCGGCCCCCGGCTGCTGCTCCTGGACGAGCCTGCCGCGGGCATGAACCACTCCGAGGCCGAGGAGCTGATCCGCATCACCCGGGAGCTGCAAGACGAGTTCCGGCTGACCATCATTTTGATCGAGCACCAGATGCGGGTGGTCCTCAACCTCTGCCAGCG
>JBIOJX010000154.1:0-6700 GCA_044451265.1 Desulfobaccales bacterium | reverse complement strand
TAGGGCGGGCCGCGCCCGCCGAATTGCGGCGGCCACAGGCCGCCCTATGCGGACTTGTTAACCCTTTTCCACATCCCAACACTTGAGAACCTCATCCTTGCTCCATACAGCGAATTCTTCAGCAAAAAGCTCTAGAAAGCATGTCAAAAAGAATGCTGCATATCGGAAAACATTTCCAACATCAAATTGTCTTGGTCGTTGCGACCAAGACAGCCCATCGGGTTTAATACGAAGGAATTTATTAGCAAGACGGACATCAATATGTGTGAATGAAGATAATTCGGCATAGAATATATCATAAGCCTCTTCATGATCGACCTCAATGGCCATTTGGCGAATACTCTTACCCGACCAGTTATTAAATGAAATTTTCTTGCCTTTCTGGGTAATAGTTTCATAATTTGGACAAACTGATTGATATTTTAAATTGATTTCTTTCTCTATAGATGACCAGCCCTCTTGCCACATTAAATTCATAGCCTCTTGCCAATTAGAACTCTTGCTCTTGCGATGCTTAATGCAAGCTTCCATATCTCTTTTTTTAACGACATGCTCAAATGTAATATATTGGCTGGAGCGATCCGCAGGAGATTGAGAGATGTAATGAGCCGTAACATCAGTTTCAAACATTGATCGCACGATGATATATCCTACCGTTGAAGGAAACCAATCGTTTGTTAACGATTTTTGGAGGTGTAAAAGTGCTCCAGCGGCTGAAAGATTATGCATTAAAAAGCAAGACATTAGTGAAGTGTATTCTGGCCCGGCTTGGTGATACTTTACGCCCGTAACACTATGGGCAAGCGCAATTAAATTCTTAACAACCTGTTGATGTTGTTCAACTGTTAGGAATTTTATTGCCATTTCAGCACCTTTAATTCCCGGTTAAAGGAAATGGTGGGCAGTGCCCACCCTACGCTTTACTTCACCAAACCCTGCCTTAGCTGAAGGCTGATAACTGACCGCTGACAGCTATCTACTCCTGCACGAACTCCCGGCCTGCCTTCAGGGCGATCTCGGCCCGGGCCAACTGGCGGCCCAGGTAGATGGCGTGGTTGATATCGGAGAGGGCCACGTCCCGGGCGATTTCGTGCTGCAGACGCTCGGCCTTCTTGCCCCGGTATTCCTTCAGGGTGACGTCTTCGAAGCGGTGCTCCACCAGGATATCCTTGCCGTCCAGGGTAATGCGGAAATAGCCCATGGGGTCCAGGCGCACCTTAAAGGGCCGCTGGCCGATGATCAGCAGGGCCCGGTCCAGTTCTTTGGGGTCCAGACCCAGGGAATGGCTGATGACCACCAGGGCGCTGGGAGCCAGCCCGGCCTCTTTTGCCACCCACTTTTGGATGGCCAAGAGGCCGTAAAGGTTCATGGGGTAGGCGTCCATGGCGTTGTGAGTCCGGAAGGTGGCGCTCAGGGTCAATTTGCCGTCGAATTTGCGAAAATAGAGGGAGACCAGGCAGGGGCGGCCCTCTTTGGCATTCAGGTCTCGGCCGGTATCCCACAGGGAAATATATGATTTGCGATCCTCGTCATCCTCTTTTAGTCGAGCCGCACAGGCTGTCAATGTATCAATCCTGCTTTCGTCTTCGTCCTTAAAATAGCTTCTGAGCCGGTGGCCGTAATTATAGGTTTCGTCGGAGCGCATCTCGCCCCGCAAGATGTCATCCTGATAACGGCGAATCTTATCATAGTTAAGGTTCGCGGCCTGAAGTTCCTCTGGCGTGTTCCCTTGCTCAGGCTTCTCCACCACCACCTTGACATGTTGTAGCTCCAGCCGGTCACCCTTCTTTAAGGCAACGCGGTGGCCGAAGCGGATTAGCAGATATAGAACCTCTCCCCAGGCTTCTAAAATCGTATTCCGCACCACTACATGGCTGCGGGGATTGCCGGGAAAATGTTCCACCTCGACTTCGGGCAGGGGTACGTCTTGGCGTTTTGCTGAAGACTGGGCCGGCGGCTGCCAGGAAGCAAAAAAGTTTTTGATGTCTGCGATGGTCTCAATATGTTGTGGGTCACCCAATTCTACCAGGAAAGGTGGAGCATGAAATTGTTCATTTTTCACTAAATCATCCATAATTCTTTTGGTCTGGCGAATCCGGGCCGGCGACACCTGGACCGCTGAGTTCGGGGTACGATATCTAACCAAGGCCCCTTCCACTGGAGCCAAACCCAATTCAAAAAATCTTTTCAACTCTACTCGCGACCCCGACCGATCATTCCCACAAATGAGCAGCGTCTGTATCTGCGGGTTATACAGCAGATTCCGGAGCATCTCCCGCAGGCCGTTGCCGTAGAGGTTGCCGAAGACGGCGATGGGGCTGGTGGTGGCCGGGTCCAGGTCCACGCCGGCCTGGCGGAAGCGCTTGATGACGTAATCCACCTTGGACCACAGCGTGACCACGCCGATGCTGCCGTGGGGATTGATGATCTGCAATTTGTCGGCGAAATAGAGGGGCTTGAATTCCATAAAAACACTATACCAAAAATCGGGCCCAGGATTATAGAGGAATTTTGGTAAGCCGGAGATACCGTAGGGGCGGTTCGAGAACCCCCCCTACAAAGAATATCTCACGCCAAGGCGCAAAGGCGCAAAGCCAAGGCGCAATAAGGAGGTGGACCGGTTTGCCTGGCGGGCAGGGCCCAGCCTATTCTTTGCGCAGGCGAGACGCCGGCGCCACCAAGAAAATGGACTTTCCCCAAGCAGGAGCTTGGGGACGGGAAGGGTGGCGGGCTTTTTTTCACAGGCCAGAGGCCTGTGCCACTAAGGCCCGCCCATCAAAGGTTGGCTGATCGGCAAGGATTACAGAGGAATTTTGGCAGGCCGGGGATAACGTAGGGCGGTTCGAGAACCGCCCCTACAAGCTTTTTCAAGATAAATATTGCTCCCGGGGGAAAGAAGACTTATTTTAGCTGGACAGAAGAAACTTCTAAAGAAACTGGGCCTCGGCCGGCGTATCTGATAAGATGGCAGCACCACGGTAACCGGTCGCAGAGTCAGGTTCCCAGCCGTTAAAGCCAGCAAAGGAGGGGCGGTCATGGCGTCATCGAAAGAAAGGATGTATCTGCATAGTTTCCAGGAGATCGCTAAGGCCCTGAGTTCTCATCTGGGGGTGAACGACGTACTGGAGACTATTGTGCGGGAAATCACCCAGACCATGAATCTCAAAGGGGCGACGATCCGCCTGGTCAACCCAAAAACCAACACCCTGGAATTGGCCGCCTCGGTGGGCCTGAGTGAAAAGTACCTCCAGAAAGGCGCGGTGGGTTTGGATAAGAGCGTCACCGAGGCCCTGACCGGCCGGCCGGTGGCCATTTTCGATGCGGCCAACGATCCCCGCATGCAGTATCCCAAAGAGGCGCTGGCAGAAGGGATCGCCAGCCTGGCGGCCATCCCCATGATGTTCCGGGGCAAGGTCATCGGGGTCATGCGCCTGGTAACCGCCGAGCCGCGGGAATTTACCATGGACGAGGTGGATTTCGCCAGCGGCGTGGCGGAGCTCGGCGCCCAACTGATCAGCAATGCCCGCGTCTTCGAGGCCCGGGTCCGGGAACTCAATTTTCTCAAGGGCCTGCTGGAAGTGGCCAAGGCGGTAAATTCGACCCTGGATGTCAAAAAGGTCCTGCATATGCTGGTTAAAACCGCGGTCAACGCCCTGGATATCAAGGCCGCGGGAGTGCGCCTGCTGGATGAGAAGCGCCAGAAGATGGAGTTGGTGGCGTCCTACGGCCTGAGCGACCGTTATATCAACAAAGGCACGGTGGTCACCGACAAATCCATTGCCGAGGCCATGATGGGCACGGCGGTCTCCATCTATGATGTCGCCAGCGATCCCCGGGCCACCTTCCCCAAGGAATCGGCCGAGGAAGGCATCAAGTCCATTCTGTCGGTGCCCATAACCCTGAAGGGCAACATCATCGGCGTCATGCGCATCTACACCGCCGAACTGCGGGATTTTACCGACGATGAGATCACCTTTATCTCATCCCTGGCCGAACAGGCGGCCCTGGCCATGGAAAACGCCCGCATGTACCAGAAGCTCAAGGGCGAATATGAGGAGATGATGGGCGACATTTACAGCTTCGCCGGGTTTACCCGGTTTTAGAGGCGCGAATCATCCCGAAAAATTCAGGGGGCGGGCTAAAACCCGCCCTTTTTTTAACTGCCTTTTAACCTTTTTTTAACCGCCTTTTGATAAACTAGTTATGGAGAGGGGCCATGTCGCATTATTACGAGGAAGATGACCTGGAGAGGTTTAAGGAGATCGGCAAGTACCGCCCCGAACTCTTTGACTTCTTCATGAATTATTACCAGGGGGTCATGGCCGCCGGGGCCCTGACGGTGCGGGAGAAGGCCCTGATCGCCCTGGCGGTGGCCCACGCCGTGCAGTGCCCTTACTGCATCGACGCTTACACCCGCGCCTCCCTGGAGGCCGGCTCCAATATGGAGGAGATGACCGAAGCCATCCATGTGGCCGCGGCCATCCGGGGCGGCGCCACCCTGATCCACGGCATCCAGGTGCATAACGTGGTGGACAAGATCACTATTTAAGGACGTTTCATGCTGCCTTTTGCACGAAAGTTGGAGGAATCCGGCTTTTCGGACCTCCGGGCCGCAGGGGTCGGCACCCTGCAGGTCAACCTGGGTTGGCGCTGCAATCAGGCCTGCCGTCACTGCCATCTGGCCGCGGGACCCGAGCGTCCCGAACAGATGGGGCTCGAGGCGGTCGAGGCGGTCATCGCCGCAGTGGCCCGCTGGTCCCTGCCCGTGGTGGACCTGACCGGCGGTTCGCCGGAAATCAATCCCCATTTTGAATACCTGGTGCAGCGTCTGTCCCAGTTGGACACGCATATCCTGGTGCGCTGCAATCTCACCATTTTGTTGGAGCCGGGCTTTGATCACCTGCCGGAATTTTTCCGGGATCACCGGGTGGAACTGGTCTGCTCCCTGCCCTATTTTCAGGAAGACCCGGTGGATCGCCTGCGGGGGCCGGGGGTCTTCCGCAAAAGTCTGGAGGCCTTGCGCCGTCTGAACCGCGTGGGTTACGGCGTCCGGGACTCGGATTTGCAGCTGCACCTGATGTTCAATCCGGCCGGCGCCTATCTGCCGCCGGAGCAGGCCGCCCTGGAAGACCGCTTCCAACACGAATTGAAAGAGCGCTACGACATTGATTTCAATAATTTGTATACCCTGCTCAATATGCCCATCGGCCGCTTCAAGGAGTTCCTGGAGAAATCCAGGAATTACGAGCGTTACATGGGCAAACTGGCGGCCGGCTTCAATCCGGACACCGTCACCGGCCTGATGTGCCGGAGCCTGATCAGCGTCTCCTGGGAGGGGCGCCTGTTTGACTGCGACTTCAACCAGGCCCTGGATCTACCTTTGGCTGCGGGCCTGCCCCAGACCATCTGGGAGTTCGACCTCCCCAAGCTGGCCCACCGGCCCATCCGCCTGGCAGACCACTGTTACGGCTGCACGACTGGGGGTGGGTCTTCCTGCGGAGGATGTCTGACCGCGAATTGAATGCGGGGTAAAGGGGAAAAAGGCGAAATAGGGGAAAAGGAAAAGCCGGGCGCACCTTCTTTTTCCTTTCCCCTTTTTCCCATTTCCCCTTTAACCCTGGATTTTTAAATCTCCCAGCGCCGGCCAGCGCTTCGTGAAGGTGCGTTCGACCAGGTGTTGGGCCAGGGTCAGCCAGTGGCGGCGGGTGGTGGCCAGGTAGCCCTGGGCCAGCCAACGGCGGCCGGAGCTGGCCACCGGCGGGCGGAGCAGGCGCAACCGGGTACAGCGCCGGAGGCGGAGCGCCAGGTCCAGGTCCTCGGGCCGGCGGTGGGCGAAGCCGCCCAGGGCGTAGAACAGGTCGCGACGCAGGGTGAGAACCTGGTCGCCGTAGGGCAAACCGCAGACGCGGCTGCGCCAATTGGCGCCCCAGGTGATGAATCGCAGGGCCGGCCGCGGCGGCAGCAGAGACAGTTCGAAGGCGCCGGCGGCAAAGGTCGGATCGGCCGCAGCCCGGCGCAGGGCCGCCAGATGAGTTGGCTCCAAGCGGGTATCGGCGTGCAGGAAGGCCAGCAGTTGGCCCCGGGCGATCCGGGCCCCGGCGTTCATCTGGCAGCCCCGGCCCTGGGGGGCCCGGAGGCGGCGGACCTGAGGCCAACGGGCCGTTAGTTCCCAGGTGCCGTCGGCGCTGCCGCCGTCCACCAGGATGATCTCGAGGTCGGGTGCGGCCGGCAAGCCTGCCAGGGTCTCGGCCAGGAGCCCGGCCTCGTTGAGAACCGGCAGGATGATGGAGATAACCGGATTCATTAGAACCTATTTCAAAACCTCTCTTAGGCTGCAAATATGTATTCACTCAGAACTAGTTTGGGAAACAAAGGTTTTAAGTCCCCCTTTTCTAAAGGGAGATTTAGGGGGATTATCAAGCGCTTATTTAATCCGCCCTGCCCCCCTTTAGAAAAGGGGGGTGATTCTTGGCAGACTTAACCCACCTTCGATGATTCAACCTTAGGTCGGAAATGGGTTTTGAAATGACTTCTAGTGACTACCGCGTCCTACTCTGAGATTCGACTTGATACATGGCCACCCTGACCATCATTTTTGCCAAGGAACCGCTCCCGGGGCAAGTAAAAACCCGCCTTACCCCGCCCTTTTCTCCCGAAATGGCCTGCCGCTTGTATCATTGCTTCTTAGAAGATATCATAG
>JBIOJX010000153.1:0-6704 GCA_044451265.1 Desulfobaccales bacterium | reverse complement strand
GGGTCAGATAGCCCGAGTTGGCGGTCTTCAAGGCCGTGTCCGCCAGGCCTTTCCGGGCTCCGTGCGTGGAGATGAAGTACTGCAGCACCGTCAGGCCTTCCCGGAAGTTCGCGGTGATGGGGGTCTCGATGATCTCCCCCGAAGGCTTGGCCATCAGGCCGCGCATGCCCGCCAACTGCCGCATCTGATCCTTGCTGCCCCGGGCCCCGGAGTCGGCCATCATGAAGACCGGATTGAAGGAGGCCACCTCTTCCTGGAGCACCACCTTGGCGCCATCAGGAGCCACCACCTCCCGGACCACGACTTCCCGGGCCATTTCCGCCATCATCTCCGCGGCGATCTCGTCGGTGGCCTTGGCCCAGATGTCCACCACCTTATTATATTTTTCCCCTTCGGTGATCAGACCTTCCTGGTACTGCTCCTCCACCTGGGTGACCTCGGTCTGAGAGGCCGCCAGAATCCCGGCCTTGCGCTCCGGAATCACCATGTCCTTGATGCAGATGGAAATGCCCGCCTGGGTGGCGTACTTATAGCCCAGGTTCTTGAGCTGGTCTGCGAAGATCACCGTCGGCTTGATGCCGCACTTGCGGTAGGCCGTGGCGATGAGCTTGCGGATCTCTTTTTTGGTCATGGTGGTGTTGATCAGGTCGAAGGGCAGCCCCCCCGGCATGATTTCGCCCAGGATGATCCGGCCCACCGTGGTGTTGTAAATTTTCGACACCGGTTGCCCGTCGATCTCGGTCTGAATCCGCACCGGCACCCGGGCCTGGAGATGCACCATCCCCTGGTCGTAGGCGATCCGCACCTCTTCCGGAGAAGAGAAGGGCAACGGCTTTTTGCCGTTTTTCGGCATCCGTTCGCCCAGGGCGAAGGGCCGCTCCCGGGTGAGGTAGTAGAGCCCCAGGACGATGTCCTGCGTGGGAATGATAATCGGGTCGCCGTTGGCCGGGGAGAGGATGTTGTTGGTCGACATCATCAGGGCCCGGGCCTCGATCTGGGCCTCGATGCTCAGGGGCACGTGCACCGCCATCTGGTCGCCGTCGAAATCGGCGTTGAAGGCCGTACACACCAGCGGATGCAGTTGGATGGCCTTGCCTTCGATGAGCAGGGGCTCAAAGGCCTGGATGCCCAACCGGTGCAGGGTCGGCGCCCGGTTCAGCATGATGGGATGCTCTTTGACCACCTCATCCAGGATATCCCAGACCTCCGGGGTCACCCGGTCCACCAGGCGTTTGGCTACCTTGATGGTAGTGGCATAGCCCTGGGCCACCAGCTTATGGAAGATGAAGGGCTTAAAGAGCTCCAGGGCCATCTGTTTGGGCAGACCGCACTGGTGCAGCTTCAGTTCCGGACCGATGACGATCACCGAACGCCCGGAGTAATCGACGCGTTTGCCCAACAGGTTCTGCCGGAAGCGCCCCTGTTTGCCCTTGAGCATGTCGCTCAAAGACTTCAAGGCCCGCTTGTTGGGTCCGGTGATGGTCCGGCCCCGCCGGCCGTTCTCGAAGAGCACGTCCACCGCCTCCTGGAGCATGCGCTTTTCATTGCGGATGATGATATCCGGGGCGTTGAGCTCCAGCAGCCGCTTCAACCGGTTGTTGCGGTTGATCACCCGGCGGTACAGGTCGTTCAGGTCGGAGGTGGCGAAGCGGCCGCCGTCCAGGTGCACCAGGGGGCGCAGGTCCGGCGGCAGCACCGGAATCACTTCCATGACCATCCATTCCGGCCGCTGCCCCGATTCCCGGAAGGAGTCGACAATCTTCAGCCGTTTGCCCAGTTTCTTGCGCTTGGCGTCGGAAGAGGTCTTGGTCATTTCGGCCCGCACTTCCGCGGACATGGCCACCAGGTCCACCACCTTCAGCATTTCCCGGATGGCCTCGGCGCCCATGCCGGCCTTGAACCGGTCCCCGAACTCCTCCCGGGAGGAGCGGTACTTCTCTTCGGAGAGCAGCGTGCCTTTGATCAACGTCGTATCGCCGCCGTCGATCACCACAAAGGCTTCGAAATAGAGGACCTTCTCCAGTTCTTTCAGGGTCAGGTCCAGGAGATTGCCGATCTTGCTGGGCAGGCTCTTTAAAAACCAGATGTGCACCACCGGACAGGCCAGTTCGATGTGGCCCATGCGCTCCCGGCGCACCTTGGACTGGATCACCTCGACGCCGCACTTCTCGCAGGTGATGCCCCGGTGTTTCATACGTTTATATTTGCCGCAGTTACATTCGTAATCCTTGGCCGGCCCGAAGATCCTGGCGCAAAACAGCCCGTCCCGCTCCGGTTTGAAGGTGCGGTAATTGATGGTCTCCGGCTTCTTGACCTCGCCGTGCGACCACGAACGGATCAGCTCCGGCGAAGCCAAAGCCAACCGCACTGCCTCGATGGCCGTCGGGTCTTCCGGCCGGGCAAACAGGCTGTTGAGATCTTCTAAAGCAACATTCTTGTCCATCATATAAATTTATTCCTTGGCTCTATCCTTCTTCAGAAGCTCGACGTTCAGAGCCAGGCTCTTGAGCTCCCGCACCAGGACGTTGAAAGATTCCGGCAAACCCGCCTCGAGATCGTATTCGCCTTTGAATATCTTCTCGTACATGCGGGTACGGCCGGCTACGTCGTCGGATTTCACGGTCAGAAATTCCTGGAGGGTATACGCCGCCCCATAGGCTTCCAGAGCCCAGACCTCCATCTCACCCAGACGCTGGCCGCCGAACTGGGCCTTGCCGCCCAGGGGCTGCTGCGTCACCAGAGAGTAAGGTCCGATGGAACGGGCATGGATTTTATCGGCCACCAGGTGATGCAGCTTCATCATATACATCACCCCCACCGTCACATCCCGGTCGAACTCCTCGCCCGAGCGGCCGTCCCGCAGCCTGGCCTGGCCGCCATCGGGCAGCCCTGCCATGGTGAGGTAGTCCCGCACCTCTCCTTCGGTGGCGCCGTCGAACACCGGTGACGCCATGTGGATGCCTTCCCGGTAATGCTTCTTCCAGATCTGCCGCAACTCGTCGTAGCTCAGTTCATCAATTTCCTTTGCCAAGGCTTCTTTGGCGTTCATGATTTTCTTCAGGCGTTCTTTGATGGCCTCCAGCCCGTAAAAGCGATCGATCAGCTCCCCGATCTGTTTGCCCAGCGCATAAGAGGCCCAGCCCAGGTGAGTTTCCATCACCTGCCCCACGTTCATACGAGAGGGCACGCCCAGGGGATTGAGCACGATGTCCACCGGGGTGCCGTCGGCAAAATAAGGCATGTCCTCTTCCGGCATGATGCGGGAGACCACGCCTTTGTTGCCGTGGCGGCCGGCCATCTTGTCGCCCACCGCCAGCTTGCGTTTCATGGCGACAAAGACCTTGACCTTCTTGATCACCCCGGGGGGCAGCTCGTCCACCTTCCGCAGGCGGCCCAGCTTGGCCTCGAAGAGCATGTTCACCAGGTGCAGTTGCTCCTGGTAGCGGTCCAAAAGTTGGTCCACTTCGTCTTCCAGACCGCCTTCCTGGAAGGAGACGTGACGCCAGATCTCCAGGGAGGCCCGGCGGTTCACCAGATCAGCCGGCACCGCGGCGCCCTTTTCTATCAGGGTGTGGGTGCCCCGTTCGTCGTCCAGGGGCTCTTCCACCTTCTTACCCACCACCATCTCCGCCAGCTTCTTGCGGTAGCTCTGGGTGATGATGGCCACTTCGTCGGCCTGGTCCTTCTGGAGCTTGGCCACCGCCTCATCCTCGATGGAGCGGCTGCGGTCGTCCTTTTCCACGCCCTTGCGGGAGAAGACCCGGGCGTCGATGACCACACCCTCGATGCCCGGCGGCACCCGGAGCGAGGTGTCTTTGACGTCGCCGGCCTTCTCGCCGAAGATGGCACGAAGCAGCTTTTCTTCCGGGGTGAGCTGGGTTTCACCCTTGGGGGTAATCTTGCCCACCAGGATGTCGCCGGGCCGCACTTCGGCCCCCAGGCGGATGATGCCGCTTTCGTCCAGGTGGCCCAGGGCCTCTTCGCCCACGTTGGGGATATCCCGGGTGATCTCCTCCTTGCCCAGCTTGGTGTCCCGGGCCATCACCTCAAACTCTTCGATGTGAATGGAGGTGAAGACGTCTTCCTTGATGAGGCGTTCGCTCACCAGGATGGAGTCCTCAAAGTTGTAGCCGCCCCAGGGCATGAAGGCCACCATGACGTTCTTGCCCAGGGCCAGTTCGCCCATGGCCGTGGCCGGCCCGTCGGCGATAATCTGCCCTTTCTCCACCAGGTCGCCCTTGCCGACGATGGGCCGCTGGTTGAAGCAGGTGTTCTGGTTGGTCCGTTGGAATTTGGTGAGCTTGTAGATTTCCACCGGCGAGCCGTCGCCGTCAGTGGCCGGCTCCGAGGCCCTCACCACGATCCGGGTGGAATCCACGTCTTCCACGATGCCGGAGCGCCGGGCCACCAGGGTGACTCCGGAGTCCCGGGCCACCACGTTCTCCATGCCGGTGCCGACGATGGGGGAGCTGCTGGTGAGCAGCGGCACCGCCTGGCGCTGCATGTTGGAGCCCATCAGGGCGCGGTTGGCGTCATCGTGCTCCAGGAAAGGAATGAGCGACGCCGCCACCGACACCAACTGGTTGGGCGACACGTCCATGTTCTGGACCTGGTTGGGGTGGGCGATGATAAACTCGCCCGCCTTCCGGGATTCGATATTGTCAATCTTGAACCGCCCCTTGGCATCCAGCGGGGCGTTGGCCTGGGCGATAACCCGGTCGCCTTCCTCCAGGGCGCTGAGATAGCGCACCTCTTTGGTGACCCGAGTTTCAGTCTTGTTACCTACCTGCTTCTTCTCCACCACCCGGTAAGGGGTCTCGATGAACCCCAACTCATTTACCCGGGCGAAAGTGGACAGCGACACGATCAGACCGATGTTGGGACCTTCAGGCGTCTCGATGGGACAGATGCGGCCATAGTGAGTGGGATGCACGTCCCGGACCTCGAACCCGGCCCGCTCCCGAGTCAGACCGCCGGGTCCCAAGGCGCTCAAACGCCGCTTATGGGTGATCTCGCTCAAAGGATTGGTCTGGTCCATAAACTGCGAGAGCTGGGAGGTGCCGAAAAATTCCTTGATCACCGCCTGCACCGGCTTGGCATTAATCAGGTCGTGGGGCATCAGGGTGTCCAGGTCCTGGATGGCCATGCGTTCCTTGATGGCCCGCTCCATGCGCACCAGGCCGACCCGGAATTGGTTCTCCAGCAGCTCGCCCACGGCCCGCACCCGCCGGTTGCCCAGGTGGTCGATGTCGTCCACCGGGCCTTCCTTGTCCTTCTGGGTGATAAGCTCCTTCACCGCCAGGAGGATGTCTTCCTTCACCAGAGTGGTCCGGTTCAGGGGTAGGCGCTCCTCCTCCTTGCGCAACTTCAAATCCAGTTTGAGGCGCCCCACCGGCGAGAGATCGTAGTATTCGGGGTTGAAAAAGAGGTTCTGAAAGAAGGTGGTGGCCACTTCCTCATTGGGCCGGTTGCTGGGCCGCAGCCGCCGATAGATCTCCAGGATGGCGTCCTTGACATTGGCGGTCTTGTCGGCGTACAGCGTGTTCCGCAGGCACGGGCTGACGTTGACCCCGTCGATGAACAGGAGATCGATCTCCTTGATGCCCTTCTCCCGCAACAGCGCGATCTTATCCTCGGCCAGGGCCTCGTTGCACGTCACTATGACTTCGCCGCTCACCGGGTCCAGGATGTCGTGGGCCACCACCCGGCCGATCAGTTCCGTCGCCGCCCAAGGGATGCCGGTCACTCCGGCCTTCTCCAGCTTTCTCAGCAGCGCCGGCGTCAGCCGCTTCATCTTCTTGACCACGACCTCGCCGCTCTTGGGGTCCGGGATGTCGGTGGTGGTGGTCTTGTCCTGCAAAATCTCCTGGACCAACGGCCGGATAAAGCCGTCCTCCGCCAGGCCGATGCGTTCGGTCTTGTAAAAGAAATTGAGCAGCTCTTCCGTCGAGTAGCCCAGGGCCTTCAGCAGGATGGTCGCCGGGAACTTGCGCCGGCGGTCGATCCGGACGTACAGGATGTCTTTGGGATCGAACTCGAAGTCGATCCACGAGCCCCGGAGGGGAATCAAGCGGGCCGAATAGATAATCTTGCCGCTGGAATGGATCTTGGCCCGATCATGGTCGATGAACAGGCCCGGAGACCGGTGTAGCTGGCTCACCACCACCCGCTCGGTGCCGTTGATGATGAACGTGCCGTTCTCGGTCATCAGGGGCAGGGTGCCGAAATAGATCTCCTGCTCCTTGATGTCCCGGACGGTCTGGGACTTCACTTCCGTTCCGGTCTCGTAAACCACCAGGCGGACTCGAATCTTCATGGGGACTTCGAAGGTCATGCCCCGCTGCTGGCACTCGTCCACGTCGTACTTGGGGTCCCCCAGGCCGTATTCCACGAACTCCAGGGAACAGGCGCCGCTGAAGTCCTTAATGGGGAAAACACTCTTGAAGACGCCGTGGAGGCCGTATTCCGAGCGCGCCTCCGGCGGCAGATCTTTCTGCAAGAAACGGCGATAGGACTCCTTCTGCATCTCAATGAGATTGGAGATGTCCACAATCCGCTCGATCTTGCCAAAATTCTTTCGGTGTAACTTTAAAGGCGATAAGACGTTGGCCATGGATACTCCTTAATAGGATGGCCGTTAATCATAGGGCGAAAAGGCGAAAAGGGTAAAAGGCGCCAAGGCTGGAATCCAGTGATTTCCATCC
>JBIOJX010000152.1:0-6732 GCA_044451265.1 Desulfobaccales bacterium | reverse complement strand
TGGACCACCACGGAACAGGCGAGGGTCAGGGCGCCGTCGAGGTTGCCCACGGTGAGGTGGAAACCGTCCTCGAAGCGTTCGTCGGCATCGTCCCGCTCGGAGTGGAAGGCCTCGAGCCCGGCATGGCTGTGGATGGTGCCCAGGCGGATGAGGTCGGCGGGAAAGTCCCGTACTTCGTAGTCGCAGTGGCCGCCGCCCACGGTCTGGTGCGGAACGACCAGCTCATAGGCGCGGCTGGCCTCCCGCCAGGTCAGCAGGGCCACGGCCTCGCTCTTATAGCGCAGGTAGACCGCGCGAAAGAAGGCCACGGCCTGGAGCAGAAGGTCGGCGGGCAGCGGCGGGGCGCAGAGCTTGATCCCCGTCTCCTGGGGTTCCAGCCAGGGGATGCCGGCGGCGGGCACCACGGCTTCGAAGAAGGGGGTGCGCTTCACCAGGAAGAGCCCATCTTGAGTGAGGAGATAATAGATGGGGTCGTCCGGGGACGTGAAGTCCTGGTCTTTTAGATAAATAGGCAGCATGGAAAACAGTTTCGAGTTGCGAATTTTTAGTTTCCAGTCCGGGTGCTCTTAATCAATATACCTGAATTTTCGGGAGGCTTCCAAAGGGTTTCTTCTTCCAGTTCGTAATGGAATGCCTGGCTCAAAGTTGGTCTGGAGGCGGCCGGGACGGCCGCCCCACGAAAACCTTGGCGAGTCCCAAAGGCCCAGCAAGCTGTGCCCCTACTTCAAAAGACCTTTTTGCTGTCCAGCAGCAGGGTGACGGGGCCGTCGTTGATCAGACCCACCTCCATCATCTGGCGGAAGCGGCCGGTGGCGACCTTGAGGCCGTGGCCGGTCAGGGCGGCGGCCAGATCTTCGTAAAGCCTCTCGGCCAAATCCGGGGGCGCGGCGCTAGCGAAGGAGGGGCGGCGGCCTTTGCGGCAGTCGCCCAGGATGGTGAATTGGGAGACCAGCAGCAATTCGAAGCCGGTATCCAGGAGAGAGAGGTGCAGCAGGCGGCCGTCCTCACCGGCAAAGACCCGGAGGTGGGCCAGTTTTTGGGCCAGAAAGGCCACGTCGGCGGGGCCGTCGTCGGCCGCCACTCCGGCCAGGACCAGGAGTCCCGGTCCGATCCTGGCGACTTCTTCGGCACCAATCCGGACCCAGGCTTCTTGGACCCGCTGCACCACCGCCCGCATGTTTTCTCCAGTTTTTAGTTTTTAGTTTCGAGTTTTTGGTTGGGGTCGACCGTACGGTGTTGGAATAATGTATAATAATTTTCTGCGGGCGGTTGAAAGAAAAAACTAAAAGGCGTAGAGAATGCGCGGGTGAAACTAAGAAAACCAGGGGCAATTTGGTAAACCCCGGCGGCAAACCCTTAGGTTTTTTGCCGTTTTTGTGTTAGGATTTAACCGCAACTAAAAAATAAAAACTTCCAAACTCGAACTTAATCATGGCGTCCCAGCCTCTGTCCAGAGCCAGTCTGACCATTCCCAATCTTATTACCCTGACCCGCATTCTCCTGACGCCGCTGTTCATCATCTTTTTGATCCAGGGACGCCACCGCCAGGCGCTCATCATCTTCATTGGGGCCGGAGTGAGCGACTTGGCCGATGGCCTGATTGCCCGCTGGTGGCAACAGAAATCCCGCCTGGGGAGCTACCTGGACCCCCTGGCGGATAAGCTGCTCATGTCCGCCAGTTTTGTGACCCTGGGCATTTCCCATGCCATCCCTTCCTGGCTGACGGTGGTGGTCATCAGCCGGGACGTCATCCTGGGTCTCGGCTCGCTGATCTTGAAGCTGGCGGATTACCCCCTGGTGATCAGACCGTCCCTGGCCGGCAAATGGACCACCACCTTGCAACTGGTAACCGTGGGGCTGGTGCTGCTGGTCAAGGGAAAATTGGTCCACCTGCCGTTCGGCGTCTTGACCGGCTTTTTTTATCTGACCGGCGTCCTCACGGTCATCACCGGCGTTCATTATACTTTTCGGGGATTGATGTTGGTGTCCCAAAATGGTGAGGAGCACGAGGGCGGCGGTGGCTGAGGTTATCGAGCTGGAACGCTTCCGGACCAAGATGGCCGCGGACCAGGGGTTTCGCACCTGGCTGGCCCGTTTTCAAGAGGAATTCGGCCCCGAAACCCGGCTGCGGGATTTGAGCCCCGCCACCCTCCTCTATCTGGCCAGCCCCGGGGAAGAGAATCTCTACGTGCTATTCGATCTGGTTATGGGGGCCCGAGGCCTGGGGGGCTCGGTGCGCTTTCGCCTGGATGACCTGGAACACGCCGTCAGGCTGAAGATCATGGATACGGCCTTCGCCCTGATGGATCGTCTGAGGTTTGAGTTGATGCGCCGGCTGGGGTGGGTAGAAGAGGCGCCCGGGGGCGAAGAGCCCATCATCCGGCTGGTCGAGCAGGCCTGGGGCCGGGAGACGGATTTCGCCCGGGAGGTGCCGCGGCTGGCCGGGGAGCATCCGGATTATGCGGCCTATGACCGGCTCAACCCCATGGACCGGGCGGTGTTCATCCGGCGGCTGATTCCCCAGGCGGTAGATACCTTCCGGGTGCGGTTGGAGGCGGGAGAGGGATAAGTTTTTAGTTTCGAGTTTCAAGTTTCGATTTTCGAGTTGGACGGACATACCGAGTGGTTAGATGGTCAACTTGCCTTAATCTTGCCGTCTATCATAAATGTGGGGAATGAACAATGAGCGACGAATCCGAAAAACAAGCCCGAAGTATAGCGAATTCATCAGGATTTCCGCTACAAATTCGGGTAGCTAATATTGCAGAATCATCTTCAAGATGGAAGGTCCTTTTAAAAGAACACCCATGGCGCTCTGATGAAACAGGGTCTGAAGGTTTTTTGGATCTCGTACTCTTTAAACCTGGTCTACATAAGCGCGATGTCATGGTTATTGAGTGCAAAAGAGTTAAGCAGTCACAATGGGTATTCCTAATTCCTGACCCTCAACCGAGTCGTCAATATAATACTTGTGTTTGGGAAACGAAATATACCTATGAAAATTGGAAAAACTTTGACTGGGTTGATCGCATGGTGGAACCAGATTCATATGAATCCCAGTTTTGCGCAATCCCTGGCCAAGAACAGGGGCGCCGAAATCTTTTGGAGCGTACGGCTGTAGAATTAATTCAAGCGACTGAAGCTTTAGCTGGGCAAGAAAAGGAGCTGCATCAAGAAAAAATCTTCGATCAACAATTAGAAAGGGATGAACCAGTGGACTTCCCTGTTTTGGAATTCCATCGGCTCTACATTCCAGTAATCGTTACGACAGCAAAATTGATCATATCGAATTTCGAACCAGGATCTATTTCCCTTGAAGACGGTTGTCTTCCATCTGACAGCGCTTTTGAGGAAGTCCCAGTCGTTCGATTTCGGAAGAGCTTAACGACAAAAGTTAGCTCTTCACTTGGAAGAGATATAGGCGAAGTGCACGAAAAGACTCAAAGAACTGTTTTTGTAGTTAATGCCGAAGGGTTCCAAAGTTTTCTCGCGAAATGGGGGCTTATAGATAGTTATTGATCAAAGCGTTGACCAAGAAGCAATAAAGGGTTAGCCGCAACCGGCTAACCCTTTAATATTTTCATGGGCGCGTCTGGAGGGATAGCAGGAAAGAAAAAAGGGTCACGGCTTGTAACCGTAACCCCTTGAAATTTCATGGTAGGCGGTACTGGATTTGAACCAGTGACTTCCACCGTGTGAGGATGGCACTCTTCCGCTGAGTTAACCGCCCGTGCTGACTTTTGTTTAACTTTAATCAATAAATCTCCGTTTGACAAGCCCTTCGGGGCGGAGGAGGGGAAGTTTTTGCTCAGGTGGGGGATCAGCCGGATCGTGGGGCACAGGGCTCCGGCCTGCCCTACCGGGTTTTGCCGGTTGGCTCGGTCAGGTCGAGGGGCTGACCTCTCAGGTCCCGGCGGATGATCTCCCCGGCCAGGTCCACCACCAGGTCGTGGGCGTCGATCAAGGCGGTGTCGCTGGTGGCGATGGGGCCGGAAAAATCCTCTAATTCCCGCTCCGGCACCGCCACTGCCGCAGCTTCCAGTTTCAGGCCCCGGGCTGCGGCCAGGTCGGCGGTATGGCGGGCCAGCTCCCCGCTCAGGCTCATGGGGGCGTCATAAAAGACGGCCACGGGGGCGGCCCAGGCGAAGGCCGTGAGATAATCCAGCAGCAGGGCCAGGACCCGGTCGGTCGCCCGGGAGGGCTTGAAGCTGCGGGAGACCTGGCCCACGTCCCGGAGGAAGCCATCGTCCGCGGCCACCAGGGGGAGATTTTGGAGGGCGCATTCCAGGGTGATGAGGACGTTGTGGCCGTCGAGGCCTAAGGGGCGACCGGCCACCTCCTGCAGGAGGCGCAGCCTGGCCCGGCGGGCCGCGGCCTCGGAGGGTGCGAAGACTCCCCGGTGCAGGAGTTGCCGGGCGGGGCGGGAAAGATTGTAGCGGTTGCCCACCAGGGCCAGGGCCGCGGGGCGCGGGTAGTCCCGGGCCAGGAGGTAGCGGAAGTCCGCCGCGGCCGCCCGCAAGACGACCAGATCGAGTGCGACGCTTGGCTTCATTATTTCTGGTTGAAATAATCTCCCAGCAATTGCCGGCTGTGCTCATCGTCGTGGCAATAAATGCAGAGATTCTCCCAGTTGGAGCCGTCGGCGGGATTGTTCCGGGGGTTGCCGTCCTTGTGGTGCACCGTCAGCAGACGGCGATTTTTCCCGGTGAATTCCCGGCCGCACTTGGCGCAGATCAACCCGTGAATCTTGAGGGACCGCTCCCGGTAGCCCTCGGCTGGAGATGTCATCTGGTTCAGTCCTCCTGAGATAAATCGGTGAAGTGGGCTTCCGCACCCGCTTTGGCGACACGGTCAAAGGCAGGGGCACAGCGAGCTGTGCCCCTACAGATCACTGGCAGTAGAATTTTCCATGGCGCTCAGATCCAGGCCGTAATTCCCGGCCAGGAAATTTTTGGCCACCAGCTCGACGCTGGCCTCGCTCACCATGAGCATGTCCATCTGCCGGGTGAACTGCAGCAGGCGGCCCAAGAGGTCCAACTTTTCCTCCAATATGGGCGCCTCATATTTCTGTAGGCGGGCGTCCACCCGGTCACCCTTGACCTCCACGGTAAAGTCCAGCCCCATGAGGGCCAGGGCAATGGCCCGGACCCGGCGGTTACGCCGCAGGTCGTCCGCCGCCCCGCCCTTGAAGGAAAAAGTGAGGTAATTCTTGTTCACCGTCTGGCCGACGTAGGCGTCCAGGACACTGTAATGGTAGCCTACCCGGGAGGAGAAATTGAGGTATTTGTCGGAGATGATGGCGTAGCTCTTTTCTCCGAAACGCTCCTCCACGTTGGGGGGCGCCATGAGCTGTTCCCGCATCACCGAGAACAGGCCCGAAAGCTGGATGGGTCGCGGTTCCCTGGCGCACAAGTCCGGATGCAGCATCCCCCGCAGCAGGGCCCGCAGGGGCGCCGAGGCGATCTGCTCCGGCGTAACCCGGGTCAGTTCGGCGGCCTCCGGCGTCAGGCCGCCGCCCAGGTCGATGAGATAGAGGTCCAAGGGGATGGGGGCTACCAGCTTGACGGCGCCGCCGCCCTTTTCCGCCACCAGGTCGCTGATCTGGAACATCTCGGTGTAAGAGAGTTCGTGCACCAGGCGCCCCAGGTCGTGCAGAGACCGGCAGTGCTCCGGATCAAAATCCGGCGACCGGGGGTCAACCAGCCGCAGGGGCACGATGTGCTCCGCCACCTGCTGCAAAATTTGAAAGACCGGAGTGTCCTGCATGTGGGAGTCCCGGATTTTCCTCAAGGCCAGGAGTTCCGGCACCATCCCCTGGTACACCCTGCCGGCGTAGGCATCCACCGTGATTTCCATCCCCGGGGCAATGATCTCGGTAGCCACCCTGGTATCCAGTAAAGTGGGCACCCCGAACTCCCGGGCTAGTGAAGCCATGTGGCCGGAAATGCTGCCGAAATCAGCGACGATGGCCTGGGCTTTGGGCATGGCTACCACAAACTTGGGTGAAGAATGTTTGGCCACCAGCACCGCACCGTCGGGGACCTGGACCAGATCTTTATCCTCCAGGATCAGAAAGGCTGTCCCATATCCCACCCCAGGGGCGGCAATGGCCCCCCGGTCCAACAATACCGGGTAGCCGTGAATCGGCGGGGGAGTCGCGCCAAGATCCCGGGCCGCCGGGGCTTGCAGGCGCAGGGGTCGGCTTTGCAGCACCAGGAGGCGGCCTTGCCGATCCAGGGCCCATTCCACGTCCTGGGGGGCCCGATAATGTTCTTCCAATTTCAGGGCGTAACCGGCCAGAGTCTTGATCTGCTCCCGGGACAGACAGGGCTTATCCTGAAGCTCCGGCGGCACCGGGATTTCCATGAGACCCCCCTCAGGGTTACTCACAAGTTGAACATTTTTGTGGGAAATCTCAGTTTTAAGAATGGTCAAGACTTCATCTTTGGCTATTTGGTAGGTATCCGGAGTGATGACCCCCTCCACGACATAAGGACCCAGGCCCCAAATGGCTGAGATAAGTATCTTATTTTCCATGACATTGAATGGGTGATGGGAATACATCACCCCACTGGCCATCGCCTCCACCATCTCCAAACAGGCCACGCTCATGGCGGTATCTTCCCCCCTGATCCCTTTGTTAATGCGATAGGAGATGGCTCGGGGGCTATAGAGACTCGCCACGACCTCTTTATAGGCTTGGAGGAGTTGATCCACCGGGACATTCAAGAG
>JBIOJX010000151.1:0-6743 GCA_044451265.1 Desulfobaccales bacterium | reverse complement strand
GGACGAGGCGGCCAAACGCTGCCTGCTGGCTCGAGACCCCTGCGGCATCAAGCCTCTTTACTACAGCGACGAGGGCGGCACCCTGCGCTTCGCCTCCCAGGTCAAGGCGTTGCTGGCGGGCGGTGGTCTCGCCCCCGGGGCGGAGCCGGCCGGGCACGTGGGCTTCTTCCTTTGGGGCTGGGTGCCCGAGCCTTACACCCTGTACCCGGGGGTTGCGGGCCCTGGAGGCTGGCGCCATCCTGGTGGTGGAGGCCGGGGGGCAGCTCAAGGTCAGCCGGTTTTGCAACCTGGTGGAGGAACTGCGACAGGCCGAAGCCGCCGGCGAGAAGCTGAACTGCAATCATGAGGCGATGCGGGCCCGCCTCCAGCAGGCCGTCACGGACAGCGTCAGCCATCATCTGATCGCCGACGTGCCGGTGGGAGTCTTTCTCTCTTCAGGGTTGGATTCCGCCACGGTCACTGCCCTGGCCTGCCAGGGGGGAGGGCGGCTGCAGGCCATTACGATGGGATTTGAGGAACTTAAAGGCGGCCCCTGGGACGAGACCCGGTTGGCCGGCCAGGTGGCCCGGCGCTATGGCGCCGATCAGCAATGCCACTGGATCACCCGGGAGGATTTCCAGCGGGATTTACCCCGGATTTTGCAGGCCATGGATCAGCCTTCCACGGATGGGGTGAACACCTATTTTGTGGCCCAGGCCGCAGCCGCCGCCGGGTTGAAGGCGGCCCTGTCGGGGTTGGGGGGAGATGAACTTTTCGGCGGTTATCCGAGCTTCCGGGATGTGCCCCGCCTGGCCGGAGCCCTAAACTGGGCGGCCAACCTTCCCACATTGGGGCGGGCCTTCCGGGTCATTTCGGCGCCGGTGCTGAAATATTTGACCTCCCCTAAATATGCCGGGCTGCTGGAATACGGCGGCACCTACCCCGGGGCCTACCTGCTGCGGCGGGGGCTGTTCATGCCTTGGGAACTGCCGGAGGTCCTGGACCCGGACCTGGTCCGGGAAGGCTGGCGGCAATTACAGCCCCTGGCTCGCCTGGAGGAAACCGTGCGCGGGTTTAAGGGGGCTCATTTTAGGGTTTCGGCCCTGGAGATGACCTGGTATATGCGCCACCAGCTGCTCAGGGATGCGGATTGGGCCGGGATGGCCCATTCTTTGGAGATCCGGGTCCCGCTGGTGGACCTGGAGCTGCTGCGCCAGGTGACGCCAATGTTGGTCTTAAAGGAGCCGCCCACCAAAATCGACCTGGGTCTGACCCCGGAGCGCCCCTTGCCGCCGGAGGTCCTAAATCGGAGTAAGTCCGGATTTTACGTCCCGGTGGCGCAGTGGTTGGGCGAGGCCAGGGATCATCAAGCTTTGCCCCTGAACCGCGGGTTGCGGGGTTGGGCCCAACTGGTTTACCGGCACCATACCGGAGCCCCATGCGCATCTTAGTGCTGGCCACTGACGCCTTTGGCGGCCAAGGCGGCATCGCCAAATACAACCGGGACCTCCTTGGCGCCCTGTGCGCCTATCCCGGGGTCACGGAGGTGGTGGCCGTGCCCCGTCGGGCGCCCCTGCCTCCGGAGCCCCTGCCCCCGAAGCTGACTTATGCTACGGCCGGGCTGAACAGCAAATTCAGATATTTCCTGACGGTGTGGCGCTGCTTGGTAAGCCACGGGAACTATGATATAATTTGCTGCACGCATCTTCGCTTGCTGCCGTTGGCTTTCCTGGCCAGATGGAAAACCGGGGCGCCCCTGGCTCTCTTTATTTATGGCATCGATGCCTGGAAACCGCCGGGCAGCGGCCTGGCAGCGCGACTCCCCGCCAGGGTTGACGCCGTGGTTTCCATCAGTGAGGTGACCGCGAACCGTTTCCTGGTTTGGGCCGGAGTGCAAAGGGAGAAGGTGTTTATTTTGCCTAATGCCGTGGAGACGCGGTATTACGGAGCCGGGAGCAAAAACCCCGATTTGCTGCGGCGCTACGGTTTGACCGGTAAAACCGTCTTGCTGACTTTGGGCCGCCTCAACGCCATGGAGCGGTACAAGGGGATCGACGAGGTTCTGGAACTGCTGCCGGCCTTGGCGGAGCGGTATCCCGAAATCGCTTATCTCATCGTAGGCGATGGTGATGACCAGGACCGTCTGAGAGAGAAGGCCAGGCGCCTGGGGGTCGGCGAGCGGGTGGTGTTTGCCGGCTTTATTCCCGAGGCGGAGAAGGCGGACCATTACCGCCTGGCGGACGCCTACGTCATGCCGAGCCAGGGTGAAGGCTTTGGCTTCGTCTTTCTGGAGGCTATGGCCTGCGGCCTGCCGGTTTTGGGCAGCAGGCTGGACGGCAGCCGTGAAGCCTTGCGGGACGGCGCCCTGGGTGTCCTGGTGGATCCCCGTGACCGGGAAGATCTTTGGCGGGGCATCCTGGAGGTCCTGCAAAGGCCCCGGGGAGTTATGCCGCCGGGGTTGAATCACTTTTCCCTGGAGAACTTTACCCGCCGCTGCCATGATATGTTCAGGCGGATACTTAAAAAGAAGGACTGAGCCCGGCCTATGCAAACGGCGTTGATCTGCGGCATCTCAGGGCAGGACGGTGCGTACCTGGCGCAAAACCTGTTGGACCGGGGCTATCGGGTAGTGGGCAGTTCCCGGGACGCCCAGATTTCGCCCTTCGCCAACCTGCACCGGCTGAACCTGCGCCACCGGGTGGAGGTGGAATCGGTGGCCCTGACGGATTTCCGCAGCGTGATCCAGGCCCTCATCAAGGTGGTCCCGGATGAGGTTTACAACCTGGCGGGCCAGAGCTCGGTGGCCCTGTCTTTCCAACAGCCGGTGGAGGCCATGGAGAGCATCGGCATCGGCACCCTGAACCTCCTGGAGGCCATCCGGTTTTTGGGAAAACCGATCAAGTTGTATAACGCCTGCTCCAGTGAATGTTTCGGGGATATTCGCGCCGCCGCGGATGAAACCACCCCCTTCCGGCCCCGGAGCCCTTACGCGGTGGCCAAGGCCGCGGCCTTCTGGGAAGTGGCCAATTATCGAGAAGCCTACCAGATCTTTGCCTGTTCCGGCATCCTCTTCAATCACGAATCACCCTTGCGGCCCACGAGGTTCGTCACCAAAAAGATCGTCGCCGCGGCCTGCCAGATCGCCCAAGGCAGCCGGGATAAACTGACCCTGGGGAATATCAGCATCCAGCGGGACTGGGGCTGGGCCCCGGAGTATGTTGAGGCCATGCGGCTGATGCTGCAGCAGGACCAACCCGACGATTACGTCATCGCCACCGGGGAGAGCCACAGTCTGGAGGAGTTCGTGGCCGCGGCCTTCACCCAGGTCGGGCTGGACTGGCGGGACCACGTGGTCATTGACCCGGAGCTTTTCCGGCCCACCGAGATTGCCGTCAGCCGGGGCAACCCGGGAAAATCGAGTCAGGTTCTGGGCTGGGGCGCCCGCCACAAGATGTCGGATGTCGTCCGGCTGATGTGCCAGGATGAACTGGAGCGGCTCAAGAGCCATGGCTGAGATCCGCCTGGCTTACCTGGTGACCCATCCCATTCAGTACCAGGCTCCGTTACTCCGTCGCTTGGCCCGGGAGCCGGGTGTTGACCTGACCGTATTTTTTTGCAGTGATTTCAGCGCCAAGCAATTCCTGGACCCCACTTTCGGCCGGGTCATCGAGTGGGACGTGCCCCTGCTGGAGGGCTACCGTTACGAAGTCTTGCCGGCGCTGGGGGGCCGGACCCGGCCCTCTTTTTTTCGCCCTTTTAACTACGGCCTGGCCAAACGGCTCCGGGAGGGCGGATTTCAGGTCTTGTGGATCCACGGCTATAACCGCTGGTTCCATTGGCTGGCCATGTGGTCCGCCAAGAGGCTGGGCCTCAAGGTCTTGATCCGGGATGAGGCCACCCTGATCAGCGCCCCGCGGAATTTCGGCAAGCGGCTGTTGAAGCAGGTTTTTTTTGCGGGGCTCAGACGCCTGGCCGACGGCTTCCTGGCCATTGGCAGCTTGAATAGGGAATACTATCGCCGGTACGGCATCGCCGAGGAGAGAATTTTTTCGGTCCCCTACGCGGTGGATAACGCCTTTTTTCAGGCCGGAGCCGAGCGGGCCGCGGTCCGCCGGGAGGAGTTGCGCCGGGAATTGGGGCTGGAGGCCGGCAGACCGGTCATCCTGTTCGCCGGCAAGATCGAACCCCGGAAGCGCCCCAACGACCTGCTGGCGGCCTATATCAAATTGACCCGAAGCGGGGATGTGGCCGGGCCTCCCTATCTGCTGTTCGTGGGCGACGGCGACCAGCGCGGCGCCCTGGAAGAGGTCGCCGGGGAAATGCAGCTCGAGGCGGTGAGATTTCTGGGTTTCAAAAATCAATCTGAACTGCCCGCTTATTATGATCTGTGCGAGGTCTTTGTCCTGCCCTCGGTGTTTGAGCCCTGGGGGCTGGTGGTCAACGAAGTGATGAACGCCGGCCGGGCCGTCATCGTCAGCGATCAGGTGGGCTGCGGTCCGGACCTGGTGAGAAACGGGGAAAACGGCCAGATCTTTGAGGCGGGGGATATCTCCGGTCTTTACCAGGCCTTGCGCCGGGTTCTGGAAAACCGACCCAGATGCCGCCTGATGGGGCAAACAAGCCTTGAAATCATCAATCAATGGAGCTACGTAGAGGACCTGCAGGGTTTGAAAAAAGCCTTAGCCTCGGTTATGGGATGATAAGGGAGTAGAGAGTGTATGGTTGATCAAACCCGCTGCAAGATTATGAGATTTTTAGGTCACCAAAATTGGCTCAGATTCGGCATCAGGGACAGGATAATCAGATATTTTGTCAACCCCGACACTATTAACTCATGGGAATATGAGACGGATTTCTTTGGATTAAGATATAAGGGAAACTTAAATACCTTTTTGGATTGGTTTGTTTACTTTTATGGGGCGTATGAAAAAGAGGTGTTATTTTTTTTGCGTGACCTGGTGAGCAATAGAGTAGATCCGGTTTTTCTGGATGTAGGAGCCAATGTTGGCCAGCATTCTATATTTATGTCTAAATTCTGCCACCAGGTCCATGCCTTTGAACCCTATGAAAAAGTCAGAAATCTATTATTAGAAAAAATTGCCATTAATCATATTGATAATATCATCGTACACGACGTGGGGTTGGGGGAAAGGGATGAGTATCTGGATTACTATGCTCCGATCGGAGTAAATACCGGGACCGGGTCTTTTCTGGCCGGGCATGCCAGCGACAATAACCGTCTTCTTGGCAAGTTAAGATTGGTAAAAGGAGATTATTTTCTTCCTAATTTAAATCTAGATCGGGTCGATTTGATTAAAATTGATGTAGAAGGATTCGAGAAATTTGTCTTAACTGGGCTCAAAGAGACGATATCAATTTACCGCCCTTTGATTTTTATGGAATTTGGTGAGTCTACCAGAGAGTCTTTCGCGAGTTTCCAAGAGTTAAGTGACTTATTACCTGAAGGTTACAATATCCAAGAATTTAAATTACACAATAGACTGAATCAATCATATCTATTTTCTTCGATATCCCCTAGTCTGGTGAAGTTCGATTTCTCCAAAAAACAGGATGTTAACCTCCTATTAAAGCCTTCATAATCGGCTTCTAAAAAAAGGGGATAGCATCAGTCAAAAGTAGCTTTCGGGACATTATTAAGAATAGTCGCACGGTTATAAGGGAAAGATGAAATTCAGCATTATCATACCGACGTACAATGAGGCCAGCGATATCGCCACCACCCTGGAGGCCCTCTTGGGCCTCGATTATGACGACAAGGAGATCATCGTCGTTGACGATTCCACCGACCGGACCCCGGAGATCGTCCGGCGCTATGCCAATCGGGGGGTGCGCCTTATCCATCCGGGAGGCGGCGGCCGCTGTGAGGCCCGCAATATCGGCATCCGGGAGGCCGCCGGCGAGGTCGTGGTCGTACTCAACGCCGACGTCCGCCTGCCGGCCGATTTTCTCCAAAGGGTGGCCTACCATTATCAGCAGGGCGCGGATTACGTTCTGGTGGCCGCCCGGGTGACCAACCGGCAAGACCTGTTTGGCCGCTACGTGGATTGCGTCAGCGGCGTCTTTTATGCCCAGGCGGCCAGGTGTAACTATGACAACATGGAGTGGACCGAAGGGTTCTCCTGCCGCAAGGAGGCGGCCCTGAAGGCCGGGCTGTTTCCCACCGGCTTCCCGGTGGCCATCTGCGCCGGGGAAGACGGGTTCTTCGGTCAGGGGCTGCGCGCTCTGGAGGCCAAAAAGCGTATCGATCTGAGCCTCCAGGTGGAGCACGTCGTCCCGGCTTCCTTCCGGGAATTTTGGCGCAATCGCCAGGGCCGGGGCGCGGGTTCGGCCCAGGTGCACCGTTTTCTGGACCGCTGGCCCTGGTGGCGGATCCTCCTGTGGAATACCTTGAAGACGATCATGACCTTGCTCAGGATCGGGACGCTGGCCCCGGCCCTGGGCGCCTGCCTGGAGGCGGTGCGTTATTCCGAAAGAGGGCTGGCGGACCTGTTGCCGTTTTTTTATGCCTATGTCGTGGAGCAGGTGGCGGCCCAACTGGGCGAATGGCAGGCCAGCTTCGCCATCATGAAAAGGGAGCGGGAAAGCCGCTAAGATGAGAGTAACCATCTCCCTGATGGGTCGCTTCCACGCCTTTAATCTGGCCCATGAACTGGAGCGCCAGGGGCACCTGGAGCGGCTCATTACCAGCTATCCGCGGTTCGAGACGGTGAAATACGGCGTCAGCCGGGAGCACATCTGTTCTC
>JBIOJX010000150.1:0-6767 GCA_044451265.1 Desulfobaccales bacterium | reverse complement strand
GCCCAGGATAGTCTCGGTCCTGGCAACGCTGCGCAGTTCCTCCATCAGTTTGCCGATAATCTCTGAGGCAACGGCGGTCATGTCATTAAACCTCTCTAACTTGGTTTTTGAGGTCCCAAGCGAACCTCAGCAGATTGAGATAGGGTAACCGGATCAGCAAGGCCGCCAGTTTCCAGGCCACCCGGTAAGGATAGGCCGTTACCCACAATTTGGCATAATTGCGGTTCTCGAAATTTACCGACAGGTTGACATGCTTGAGCTGGATATTGGTCAGAACCCCATAGAGCACGCCGTTCCACATGGGATCGGGCAGAGATAAACTGGCTTCGGAGTCCCGAAAGCTCAGAGTCCGACCTACTTCCAAGGCAAAGCGCCCCAACCGGTTGATTAATTCCGTCACGAGTTCCCGCTGTCGCCACAGACGCGGCAGGATGGCGCCGCCCTTAACTTTCCCTGGTTTTTTGCCGGTTTTCCGCCTGATGGTTAGCGGTTTCTCCCGCCCCCAGCGCCTGGTTATGGTCAAGCCCAGCCAGGTCACCTTGAACCACTTTTCGGCGGAATTGTATCCCAGGGAGACGGGTACCGCCAGGAGGACCAGCCCCACCAGAACTGCGCCTAGGATAGAGTAACCAAAATAGATCATCAGGAATCGAGGGTTAGGGCGGTTCGAGAACCGCCCCTACAGGGATTTTCATGTTCCTACGGCAACCAGGTGGCGGGCGGGGACGCCCGCCCTACCATTTTATTTCCGGGGCGGGAAGGCGATCTCCAGGGCCTGGTCCAGTCGCTCCACCGGGTGGAAGGTGAGTGCCTCCCGCACCGAGGGCGGGATCTCCTCCAGGTCCACCTGGTTCTGGGCCGGCAGGATGATCTCCTTGATGCCGGCCCGGTGCGCGGCCAGGACCTTGTTCTTGATGCCGCCCACCGGCAGGACGTGGCCCCGGAGGGTGATCTCGCCGGTCATGGCCAGGCCCTTTTTGATGGGGCGGTTCGACAGCAGCGACACCAGGGCGCAGAGCAGGGCCACGCCGGCGGAGGGCCCGTCCTTGGGGATGGAGCCGGCGGGCACGTGGATGTGGAGGTCGGCTTTATCGAAGAAGTCCTCTTCGATGCCCAGAAACGGGGCCCGGGCCCGGATATAGGAAAGCGCCGCGGTGGCCGACTCCTTCATGACGTCGCCCAATTGGCCGGTGAGCCTGAGGCTGCCGGTTCCCGGCATCCTGAGGACCTCGATGAACAGGATGTCGCCGCCGCTGGGGGTCCAGGCCAGACCGGTGGCCACCCCGGGCTCCGGATGCTCCAGGGCGGCGTCCCGGAAGAATTTCGGGGGACCCAGGTACTGGGCGAGGTCCGCTTCATTGATGGCGACCTGGGTCTTGAGGCCTTCGGCGATCTCCCGGGCGGCGCCCCGGCAGAGGGAGGCGATTTCCCGCTCCAGGTTGCGCAGCCCGGCCTCCCGGGTGTAGGAGGCGATGACCAGGCGCACCGCGGCCGGCGCGATCTCCAGCAGTTCGGCGGTCAGGCCGTGGGCCTCAAACTGGCGGGGGATGAGGTAGGAGAAGGCGATGCCCAGCTTCTCCTCTTCGGTGTAGCCCACCAGTTCCAGGACCTCCATGCGGTCGCGCAGGGGCGGCGGGATGGGGTCCAGCAGGTTGGCGGTGGTGATGAACATTACCTTGGAGAGGTCGAAGCCCACGTCCAGGTAGTGGTCGGAGAAGGAGTTGTTCTGCTCCGGGTCCAGGACCTCCAGGAGGGCGGAGGAGGGGTCGCCGCGGAAATCGGCGCCGAGCTTGTCCACTTCATCCAGGATGAAGACCGGGTTGTTGGAGCCGGCCCGGCGCATGCTCTGGATGATACGGCCCGGCAGGGCGCCCACGTCAGTACGGCGGTGGCCGCGAATCTCGGCCTCGTCCCGCACCCCCCCCAGGGAGAGGCGTACGAATTTGCGGCCGAGGGCCCGGGCGATGGAGCGGCCCAGGGAGGTCTTGCCGGTGCCCGGCGGCCCGACGAAGCAGAGGATGGGGCCCTTCATGTCGGGCTTGAGCTTGCGCACCGCCAGGTATTCCAGGATGCGCTTTTTGACCTTTTCCAGGTCGTAGTGGTCTTCGTCCAGGATCTGCCGGGCCTGGGCCAGGTCGAGGTTGTCTTCGGTGGACTTGCTCCAGGGCAGCTCGATCATCCACTCCAGGTAATTGCGGATCACCTGGTGGTCCGGAGAGGTGGGCGGGGTGCGCTTCAGGCGGGTCATTTCCCGCTCCGCCTCCTTCAGGGCGTGGGGCGGCAAGTCGGCTTCTTCCAGGCGAAGCTGCAGTTCCTCATTTTCCCGGCCTTTTTCCTCGCCTTCGCCCAATTCCCGTTGCAGGACCTTGATGTGTTCCCGAAGGTAATACTCCTTCTGGGCCTTGTCCATCTCGGTCTTCACCTCGGACTGGATCTTTTTCCCCAGCTCCAGGATTTCGATCTCCCGATTGACCAGGGTCAGGACATGGAGCAGGCGCTCTTTGACCTCGACGGTCTCCAGCAACTCCTGCTTTTCGGTCTTGGAGATATTGAGGCTGCCGGCGGTGATGTCGGCCAGGATACGGGGGTCGCTCAACTCCCGGACCAGGCTGCCCAATTCGGCCGGCAGCATGGGTGAAAGCTCCATCATCCTTAAAAAGAGGCCCTTGACGTTGGAGACCAGGGCCTCCTGCTCCAGGTCGGGTTCGTATTCCTCCGAGATGGGGTCGATCTGGGCGACGAAATAGGGCTCGAACCCCTTCCATTCTTCCACCCGGAAGCGGTACAGGCCCTGAACCAGCAGACGGACCGCGTCGTCCTCGCCTTTGCGCATCTTCAGAATGGCCGCGGCAGTGCCCACTTGATAAAGGTCTTCCGGCCCGTAGCCCTCGACCTTGTTCCCCCGGCTGGCCAGGACTCCGATGATCTTGTCCTGAAAAAGGGCCTCCTGCACCAGCTTTTGGGCCGGCTCGTCCCAAATGACCAGGGGCATGATCATGCGGGGGAACAGCACCAGGTCCGGCATCGGCAATATGGATAGCACCCGGGGGCTGGGGTGGATTTCCTGGTTTCCCAGCAGCGGGGCTTGGATATCTTGTTCTTCAGTAGCCATAGGGTCTCCGTGAATGTTTAGTCCGACTCTGCCTGCTTCACCGAAATCTGGCGAGATTGAGGCGCCTTCCGAGGCAGGGTAATCTCCAGGATGCCATCCGTAAACCGGGCCTGGACGCCCTGGGGGTCAATGGGGATGGGCAGGATGAAGCAACGCTCGAAGGCGCCGAAGCCCATCTCCAGGTGGATGAAGCGCCGCATGCCTGCCGGCGGCGGCGGTAGCCGGTGTCCCTGGACCACCAGTTCCTGACCGGCCAGGGAGAGGGAGAGGGAGTCCGGCTTGACGCCGGCCAATTCCAGGCGCACCACCAGACCCTGGGTGGTTTCATAGAAATCTGCCGCCGGCTGAAAGTGGACGTGGGTGCGGGTGGACTCGAACCGCTGGTCCGGCTGGCAACGCCAGCGTTGCTCCAGATGTTCAAAGTCACGGATGATCCTGATCTTGATGAGACGATGCATCGTTCTCCCTCGATAATTTCACTAAATTTATAATTTAGTAATTCCGAAGCGAAAATCCAGGGGGCTGGAGGTTCTTACGGCAATGAGGGGAAAATTAATCGGCATCGAAGGCAACAGCAATGGTAACGGCGGGATGCGCTTCGCTTTCAGGCCCTACGGGCTGGGGCGGGGAGCCCAAGCAGAGCTTGGGCTGAAAATTGGCGTTCCCAAGCGGAGCTTGGGAACGAGAACCGTAAGGCGGGGGCGGTTCGAGAACCGCCCCTACACCAGGCCGCGCCTTGACCCGCCAAGGAAATCTTGATAACTTGCTTGGATGCAGCCGCAAGTTTTTTGCCTGGGGGCCATCAACATCGATCTGGTGTTTCAGGTCGCTGACCTGGCCGGATTCCTGCGAAATTGGGGCACCGGCTTGACCCGGGGCGGCGAAGAGGCACTGTCCGGAGAGGATGAGGCCCGGCTCCTGGACTTGCTGGGTCGTTTTGGCCGGCCCTCCGGACGCTTTGGCGGCGGCCAGGCGGCCAATACCGCCTATGCCCTGGCCCGTTTAGGGTTCCCCGCGGCCCTGGTGGGGCGGCTGGGGGCCGACGAGGACGGGATTTTTATCAGAGATAGCCTGCGCGGGGTTAACCTGGACTATGTGGTGCAGGCCGGCGCAAGCGGCCGGGCCTATATCCTGGTGGACCCGGAGGGCGAGCGCACCATCCTGGTGGCGCCCAATGCCAACGACGAGCTGCGGGAAAGTGATCTGCCCTGGGGAGAGCTGGAGCAGACCAGGTTTATCCACCTCACCCCTTTGGCGGGCGACGGCGCCCTGGCGGTGCAGGTGCAGATCACCCGGCGCCTGGAGGGCCCGCGGCTGACCTTCGACCCGGGGGAACTTGACGCCCGTCGCGGCCGGGGCGCCCTGGAAGAATTGCTGGACCACGTGGAGACCTTGATGGTGACCGAGGCGGAATGGGCCCTCCTGGGGGGCGGCTTGCAGAGCCACCCCGTCTGGGCCCCGCCCATCATCCTGATCAAACGGGGTCCCCTGGGGGCCCGGCTGCTCACCCCGGTGCGGTATCTGGATATTCCGGCCTCGTTCGAGGGGCCACTGGTGGATACCTTGGGGGCCGGCGATGTCTTCGCGGCCGGCTATCTCGCCGGGCTGCTGACCGGTCTTAATTTGCCCCAGGCGGTCCGCCTGGCAGAGTACGCCGCGGCCTATAAATTGGGCGGGGCCGGACGGGAAGGTTACCCGGATAAGCGGGTATTGGAAAGGATCATCGCTCGGTTGAGATAAAACAAGACCGAGAAAAAAATGAAATATTTCACGCAAAGGCGCAAAGGCGCAAGAATGTTAAAATAAGTTCTTAGCGTCTTGGCGTCTTTGCGACTTTGCGTGAGTTATAAGCCCAAGGAGAATGCATGCTTCAAATCCAGTTAAACACGACCTGCGAAGGGCCGTTGGCCCTCAATGACCATACCTTCGAGCTCTGCCGGGAGTTTATCAAACCACACGGCGACCGCTTTTTCACCCAGGTGAGCCGTTATGGCGACTACCTGGCGGCTATTGCCCAGCAGCCGGAATACCAGGCCGGCGGCACCCTGAAGCTCATCCTGCCGTTTCTCAAGGCGCACGGCGTCAGCAATGCCATGATCCGGGATTTTTCCAGCCAAAACCTCCGGCTGGTGCCCGGGGCGGAGGAGGCTTACCGGTTTCTGCATAGTTTTAAGTTTCCCATCTTCGAGATCAGCACCAACTACCGGCAGTTCGCCGAAGCGGTGGGCGCCAGGCTGGGGTTCGACGCCGCGCACATCTTCGGCACCGAGCTGGACCTGGACCGGTACCAGTTGGCCCCGGCGGAAGCGGCAGAATTGCGCCGCCTGGAAGAGGAAATTCTGGCGACCCCGGCCATCGAGTTGCCTCCGGGGGCCGCGGCGCTGACGGATTTAGACGGACCGGTGCAGGAGGCTGTTGCCCATCTGGACCTCATCTTCTTGGAACGTCTGCCGCAGCTGGAGATCGGCGCCATCTACCGGGAGGTCAATCCGGTGGGCGGGGCGGAAAAAGCCAAGGCCGTGACCGACGGCCTGACCCAAACCGGCTTCACCCTGGCGGACACCATCTACGTGGGCGACAGCAGCACCGACGTCCAGGCCTTGGCAGCGGTGCGGGCCGGCGGTGGCCTGGCCGTCTCCTTCAATGGCAACCGCGACGCCGTGCAGGCCGCCGAAGTCGTGGTGGTGACGGATTGCGCCTGGCCTATCGCGCTGTTCACTGCCATCTTCCGGCAATGGGGCAAGGAAGGGGTGGTCGAGATAGCCGCTCCGGAGACTCGGGCTAAATCAAGGGCCCTGGTGCTGCCGGAGGAGATGATCGAGCCCATCGCCATCGGCCTGCAGGGACACACCTTCAATCTTTACCTGTCCACTAACCCCAATCTGGAGAAGATCGTCCAGGAAAGCGAGGCCATGGGGGCCCGGCTCCGGGGTGAGGCCATCGCGGCGACGGGGTAAAGAAAAAAGATTCACCACAGAGACACAGAGAGCACAGAGAGGCACAGAGAAATATTTATAAAGCTGCTCTGTGAACCTTTGTGTCCTCTGTGCCTCTGTGGTGAAAAATATCGAAAGGGGCGACCTGTTGGGTCGCCCTTTTTAATCGAGCCAAAAAAAATTAGGGGCGGTTTGCGCACCGCCCCTACCCTGCTGCGTTCACGACCGGCCAAACTGTTTGACTGTCCCAGGCTGAAGCCCGGCTTATTTCCCGGCTTTCTGATGATACTTGTCCGGTTGGGCGGCGAACTCCTCCTTGCACGCCTCCGAGCAGAACCAGTAGGTTTCGTCCTCAAAGTCATAGGCGAACTTGCCATGCATGGCTTTCAGGTCCAGGTTGCACACCGGGTCCGCTTTGCAGACGGGTTTGGCCCCGGCCTGGATAAAGGTTCGCGGCTGGGCCGCGAACTGGTCCCGACAGGCGTCCGAGCAGAACCAGTAGGTTTCATCTTCAAAGTCATAGGCGAACTTGCCGTGCATGGCGCTCAGGTCGAGATTGCACACCGGATCCACATCGCACTGGGGCTTGGTTGCTTCGGCCACGAGAGATTCCTCCTCCGGATTTCTTGCCTAGAAAATAAGAATCCGGGGCGGCGGCGTCAAGGAAAAGCAAGGGAAACTTGGTGAGGATTAGAGATAAAGAATGGGCAGGCACAGAG
>JBIOJX010000149.1:0-6772 GCA_044451265.1 Desulfobaccales bacterium | reverse complement strand
GGTCAACCTGGAGCTGAAGGCGCCAAAACTCCCGGACCTGAAAATCCCAAAGCTCCCGAGATTAAACCGAAGTCCAAAAAGGCCGCTCCATGATCTCCAAGTTTTTCATCGAACGGCCCATCTTCGCCAACGTCATCGCCATCGTCATCATCATTCTCGGGGTGGTTTGCCTGTATAAGCTGCCGGTGTCGCAGTATCCCGAGATCGTCCCGCCCACCATTCAGGTGACCACCACCTACCCCGGAGCCAGCGCCGAAGTCATCGCCACCACCGTGGGCATCCCCATCGAACAGGCGGTCAACGGGGTTAAAAATTCCTTATACATGAATTCCACCAGCGGCAGTGACGGGAGTTACTGCCTGACGGTGACTTTCGCGGTGGGCACCGATCTCGATACCTCCTTGGCCCTGGTGCAGAATTTTGTCAACGGCGCCCTGTCCCAACTGCCCGAAACCGTTCAGGCCCAGGGCGTCTCGGTCAGGCAGGTCTCCACCAATATCCTGCAGGTGGTCAGCCTCTTTTCGGACGACGACCGCTACGACGAAACCTACCTGTCCAATTACGCCATGATCAACCTGCAATATCCCCTGGCCCGTCTCCCCGGGGTCGGCCAGGTCAAGGTCATCGGCGCCGGTTCCTACAGCATGCGGGTCTGGCTGGATCCTCACAAGCTCGAATACTACCATTTGACCACCATGGACGTGGTCAATGCCATCCAACAGCAAAACGTCCAGGTGGTGGCCGGCAAGCTCGGGGGTGCGCCGGTGCCCGCCGACCAAGACTTTCAGTTCACCGTCAACGCCCTGGGAAGGCTTTCGGACGTCAAGCAGTTCGAGGAGATCATTATCAAGACGGTGCGCGCCGAGGCTGAGGCCGCCCAGATCGTCCGCGTGAAGGACCTGGCCCGGGTGGAGCTGAGCCAGCAGGTTTACAGCAATTTTGCCGGGCTCAGCGGGCACAAAGCCACCCATCTCGTGGTCTACTCCTCCCCGGGGGCCAATGCCATCGATGTCGGCCAGAGCGTGCGGAAAGCCATGGCCGGGATGAGCAAGGAGTTTCCGGAGGGGATGAAATTCGGCATTTATTACGACACCACCGAGTTTATCAGCGAAGCCATCAACGCGGTGTACCACACCCTCTATGAAGCCGGCATCCTGGTGCTCATCGTCATCATGGTGTTCCTCCAGAACTGGCGCGCCACCCTGGTCCCGGCCACCACCGTGCCGGTGACCATCATCGGCGCCTTTGCCGCCATGGCCCTGCTCGGCTTCACGGTCAATCTGATGACCCTGTTTGCCTTGATTCTGGCCATCGGCATCGTGGTGGACGACGCCATCGTCATTGTCGAAAACTCATCCCACTATATCGAACAGGGGCTCTCCCCCCACGATGCCGCCATCAAGGCCATGAGCGAAATGACCGGTCCGGTGATCGGCATCACCCTGGTGCTCACTTCGGTCTTTCTGCCGGCCGCTTTCATGCCGGGCATCACTGGCCAGCTCTTTCGCCAGTTCGCCCTGGTGATCGCCTCCACCGCCGTCATCAGCGCCCTGAACGCCCTGACCCTGAAGCCCGCCCAGTGCGCCCTCTACCTGCGCCCCAAGGACCCGAATAAAAAACCCAACGCCTTTTACCGCGGTTTCAACCGCGGCTATGGGGTGGTGGAAAAGGCCTATGTCGACCTGGTCCGCTGGATGGTGGACCGCACCGGGCTCATGGCCGTGGTGTTTTTTCTCATTATCGGCCTGGGCGGCCTGCTTTTCGCCCTGCACGCCACCGGCTTTCTGCCCGAGGAGGACCAGGGCTATGCCATTGTGGTAGGCATCCTGCCCGAAGGGGCCTCGCAACCCCGGGTCGTGGAGGCTTCCCAAAGAGTCGACGCCATCATGCGCCAGACCCCTGGGGTCGCTTCCTGGGTGACCCTGGGCGGCCTGTCCATGCTGGACAACGCCAACGTCTCCACGATGTTCAGCACCTTTGCCATCTATGAGGGCTACGAAAAACGCGGCGCCGCCTTGAACCAGGAGCATATTGTCGCCGACCTGACCAGGAAGCTGGCCGGCCTGCAAGAAGCGGAGTTTGCGGTGCTGGTGCCGCCGCCCATCAGCGGCCTAGGGGCGTCCGGCGGCTTTCAGATGATGGTGGAGGACCGGCGCAGCCTGGGACTGGGCGAACTGGAAGAGAGCAGCATGGAACTCATCCGGGCGGCCCACGCCCAATCCAGCCTGCACGGCGTCACCACCACCTTCAGCGCCCGCAGCCCTCAGCTTTACCTGGATATCGACCGGACCAAGGCGGAGTCGCTGGAAATTCCGCTGAACAACGTCTTCAATACCCTCCAGGCCTACCTGGGCTCGTCCTATGTCAACCTGTTCAACAAGTTCAACCAGTCCTACCAGGTCTACGTCCAGGCCGCCGCCCCCTACCGCCTGAACCCCGAGGATATCAAGGCCCTCTACGTCCGCAATAACAAAGGTGAAATGGTGCCTCTGGGCACCCTTCTGGACATCAAGCGAATGCTGGGCTCCGAACTGGTCACCCGGTATAATCTCTATCCCGCGGTGCCGGTGTTCGGGGCGTCCGCCCCGGGCTTCAGCTCCGGCCAGGCCCTGAACCTCATGGAACAGGTGGCCAAAAATAACCTGCCCGAAGGCATCTCTTATGACTGGACGGCCACGGCCTACCAGGAAAAGCAGGCGGGCAACCAGGCCTACTTCATTTACGCCCTGGCCATCATCCTGGTCTTCCTGGTCCTGGCCGCCCAATACGAAAGCTGGACCAACCCCGCCGCGGTCATCCTCGTGGTGCCCATCGCCCTGGTGGGCGTCATCCTGGCCCTCATCTCCCGGGGCTTCGACAACAACCTTTATACCCAGGTGGGGCTGGTGCTGATGATCGCCCTGGCCAGCAAGAACGCCATCCTGGTGGTGGAGTTCGCCCGGGAGCTGCACGCCGAGGGCATGTCCATCGCCGACGCCGCGGTGGAGGCCACCCGCCGCCGTTTCCGCCCCATTGTCATGACCTCTTTCGCCTTCATCTTAGGCGTGGTGCCGCTGATGAAGGCCAGCGGCGCCGGGGCCGCCAGCCAGCAGGCCATCGGCACCGTGGTCTTCGGGGGCATGCTCTCCTCCACCCTGCTGGCCATCCCCTTTGTGCCGGTGTTCTACGTCATCACCCAGCGCCTGAGCGAACGGCGCCAGAAACCCGCCGCCGCGGGAAAACCGGCCGCAGGTGAGACGGCCACAAAATTGGAGAAATAAATCCCGGGGTTCTTTCGGTGCCTGGAGTCAGGTTCTGCTCACGGAAGCCAGGAGATCCAAAAACCAATTGTCGGACTTTGCTGGTCAAGGCTGCCACCTGATCTCGGATAATCTTCCTTAATTTGCCAAAACCCTCTTAACACTTTCCCGCCGACCGTCTTCTAAATAAGCAAATCCTGTTTGCAAATTTTTTCAGGAGGGTAAGCGAATGAGCCTGAACAGATGGTTGAGCGTTATCCTGATGCTGGGCCTTATCCTGGCCTTAAGCCCACTGGGCGCCCAGGCCGACCCATATCAACCTTTTGACCCGCACCCGTATTATCACCACCCCCATGGCAATGCCTATGGGTGGGATGCCGGCAGGCATCATGACTTTGACCGTCACCGGGAGTATTCCCGGGGCTCCTGGGGGCCGCACCATCCCCGTCCCTATGTGCAGCAGGTTTACGCCGCACCGCCGGTGGCCTATGTGGCGCCCGTTGCTCCCGTCTTTGGGATTCAGGCTTGCCCGCAACAACCCTATTACTCGCAGCCCGCACCTCCAGGCCTCCATGGCCAAGTCAACTTTGGCTTTTGAGTGAGGGGAAATCGCCCTCATCAGTCGAATTTGAGGCAGGAGGCGAAAGCATTGACTTTCGCCTCCCCCTCCAGGTTTTTGCAATGATCAAATAATTTTTGGCCCGGTTATTTTGCCCCAAAAAAAGGCCGGCCCCGGTAGGAACCTGCCCTGATTGCTTAGCTCTGCCCCTGAATTTTGACGTTTTTGCCTTGTTTACCCGACTACGCTTCGGGCCGCAGCATGCGCTTGAGTTCCTCCGTCTCATAGACCACTTCTTGGCCGACCAACCGCACCTGTCCGTGCACTACATAGTTGAGAACCCGGGGTTGCCATTCATGTTCAGCCCGATTCACCTTTGCCGCCAAGGTCTCCGGGGTATCTCCCGGCTCGATGGGAACAGGCCGCGCGAAAAGTATCGGGCCGCGGTCATATTTCTCATCCACAAAATGCATGGTGACCGCGCTGTGGGTAATTTCCCCGCGGTGAAAAGCTGCCATAACCGCTGAGTGCACCCGGTGTCCGTAAAGCTTCGGCCCGCCGAATCGGGGCAAAGGACCGGGATGGATATTAATCGTCCGCGCCGGGTCAAGGCCGGCTACCAGTTTCAGCCAGCCGGAGAGCATGACATAATCAGCGTTGAAATACCTGACCAAGTTTTGGTAGCCCTGGGCAAGATAGGGACCGACCCAGTATTCGGCAGGGATTCCGAGAGCCCTGGCCTGACGCCAAACCCCGCCGTCAAAATGATTAGTGATAACCGCACCTATCCAAGCGTCCAAAATTGGCGGGCTGGTCCGCGCCGCCCTTACTAGCGTCTCAAATCCTGAGCCGCCCCCGGTTTTGGTCCCGGAAGCAAAAACCAGAATATTTGGCTTAGTTTTGTTCATAACGCCATCCCTTTTTTGGCTAAACTATTGAGCCCCCAATCTTCCTGCCATATGACATCTTAGAATTTGGGTGGGGTTAATCTCTGGGATTATTTTGCCTCTTTTCCTTTTGAGCCATAATCGCCTGAGCCACCAGCCGGGCCAGGGTGATGACCAGGTAGAGCTGCCCTGCCAGGGCCTCGAACATGGCCAGAGTGCGGGCCAGGGGGCGAATCGGCGTGATGTCGCCGAACCCGGTGGTGGTGAGGGTAGTATAACTGAAGTACGTTAAAACGCGCCCAAGTGCCGCCGGATTGCTGGGGTCCAGGCCCTCCGGCAGATGGAAGGAATTGGGAATGGTCAGGGCGACCAAATGGTAGAGCAGACTCCACATCCCCCCCAAGAGCAGGTAGACCACGATGGCGCCGCGAATCCGGTGGGCGGTCACCGCTCCCGCCCCGAAAACCTGGATAATCAAAACGGCAAAGAGAAAACCCAGAAAAATTAACTTGAGAACGGTGTTGAGGATGGCCAGGCTCTCTATCGGGCGAATTTCCTGATGCCAGGTGAGGGCCAGAGTGGCGACGGCCAGTCCGATGACCAGGAAACGCACCCAACGCTGCTTGAAAACCGTCAGGACCCCGGCCACAATGATGAGGGAGAACATCAGGTCGGCCACCAGGTCGCCGAAGCTTAACTCGCTTAGGGCGCACACGACGAACAGGTAGGCCACGCTAAAAATCAGCAGGCTAGTCATGCCGCTTTCGTTGGACCAGAAATGGTCTGGGTGGAGTCTGGACAGTTTCATCTGCCTGCCTTTTTCGGATGATAGTTATCAGGTTTTAAAATCCGGCGCAATGACCAAAGCTGGACAAAATTTTTTGGAGTCCGCCGGGCCCCCTGATGTTAGACTTACTGGTGGTTATCAAGTCAATTAATTAAGAGCTCATGATGAAACCGGCTGATCCTTTTAATTTCGATAACGTCGTGGAGCCACGCGGCGCCGGCAGCGGCAAGTGGGATAAGTACCGGGGGCAGGATATCATTCCCTTATGGCTGGCGGATATGGACTTCCGTTCGCCGCCGGCCGTCATCGCAGCCCTGCATCAACGGGTCGAACACGGCGTCTTTGGCTACCCCTCGGTGCCGCCCGACTTAATTACCGTGGTCCGGTCCATGCTGCTGGCCGAGTATGGCTGGGAGGTTGACCCTGAATGGTTGGTGTGGCTGCCCGGGCTGGTCACCGGACTGAACGTCGTCTGCCGGGCGGCGGCCGAAAGTGGCGAAGAGGTGCTGACCGCGGTGCCGGTATACCCGCCATTTCTCTCGGCCCCCGGGTTGAGCGGGCGCGGTCTGGCCACCGTCCCGCTGCTGCAGGTGGACGGCAGTTGGATTTTCGACTTCGACCAGCTGGAAGCGCGGATCACTCCCCGGACCCGCCTGTTCCTCCTTTGCAACCCCCATAACCCCGTGGGCCGGGTCTATACCCGGGAGGAACTCGCCCGCCTGGCCCTGATCTGCGAGCAGCACAACCTGCTGATCTGCGCCGATGAGATCCATTGCGGCCTGGTGCTCGACCGGGACCGGGCGCACGTGCCCATCGCCACGCTGGATCCCGCCATTGCCCGGCGTACGGTTACCCTGATGTCACCCAGCAAGACCTTCAACCTGCCGGGCTTGGGGTGCGCCTTTGCCATCATTCCCGCTGGGCAGTTGCGCCGGAGGTTTCGTCAGGCCATGGCCGGCATCGTCCCTGGGGTCAACCTCTTGGGCTACACCGCGGCCTTGGCCGCCTACCGCGACGGCGCCGACTGGCACGAGGCCCTGCTGGACTACTTACGGGCGAACCGTGAATTGGTGAGCACCGCAGTTAACCGGATGCCCGGCCTGGCGATGGGCCGCGTGGAGGCCACTTACCTGGGCTGGATCGATACCCGCGGGTCTGGAATAGCCAACCCGGTGACCTTCTTTGAAGAGGCGGGGGTGGGCCTGGCGGATGGCTCAGCCTTTGGGGGCCAGGGTTTTCTCAGGTTAAGCTTCGCCTGCCCGCAGGTTACCCTGGCGGCAGCCCTAACCAGGATGAGTCG
>JBIOJX010000148.1:0-6814 GCA_044451265.1 Desulfobaccales bacterium | reverse complement strand
GTCCTGGGGTTCGGCGCAAATCCCCCAGGACCGGGGCCGGCAGGATTTTTTTCTTAGTTGGAAGCCCTGGCGCCCCTCTTACATCCCCGGCTGAAATTGATTAAAATGGTAGCCGCAGGCCTTAGCCGGCGCTAAGAGCCGAGGCGAAACCTTCAAAGCGATTTAATCCTCATAGGAGTGACGAAATGCCGGAAATCAAAGTGAAAGGCATGAGTTGCGGGCACTGCGCCGCGGCGGTGACCAAGGCGCTGCAAGGGCTGCCGGGGGTCTCGGAGGTCCAGGTGGACCTGGCCGGCGGCCGGGTGACCTATCAGAGCGCCGCACCGGTGCCCCAGGCAGACCTGGCCCGGGTGATCAAGGCCGCGGGGTACGAGGTGGCGGCCTAGCTGCAAAGACGCAGGGGCGGTTCGAGAACCGCCCCTACATCGCCTAATTGCTTTCTTTGCCTTATCTGGCGGCCTCGGCGTTTTGTCGAGGCCGCCAGAGTTTTTCACCGACGGTTGAATCCCAAGGCTAAACCCCTACTTGTGCGGCGGCGCACCGCCGCCACTGGGCGCCGAGGGATGAGGCGCCGCGGCCGGGGCAGAGGGCCGCGGGGCCGGCGCAGACATCCGTGGGGCTGATGGAGCCATCCGCGGGGCCGCGGCCGGAGCCCGGAAGGACGGCGCCGGGGCAGAAGGCCGGACACTCGACGGTGCACGCTGATACTGGCGAATCTGCTGGTGCATCTGCGGCGTCAATTCGTGGGTCGACGGCGGCGGCATGGTCGTGGCCCTGGAAGGAGCCCGGAACTCCCCGGCTGGAGCCCGCGTCGCCCGCGCAGCCGGGGCCTGTTCCCGGACTGGAGCCCGGAACTCGCCGGCCGGCGCCCGCGTCGGGGTCCTTAACTCGTGGGCCGGAGCCCCGGTCGTAGCCGGGTGCTCCCCTCCCGGAGCGGTCACCCCGCGGGGGGCAGATGGTCCCCGGGGGGCGACCCCCACCCCGGTTGGAGCTGCACCTCTGGCGCCGGATACGCCCGGAGTTGCACCTCTGGGGCCAGCTACGCCTGCAGCCCCGCGTCTTACCGCGGGCTGCGCCTGGGGCGTCACTCCCCTGGGAATCTCATGGCTAAGGCTGGGCACGTTGCCTGGAGCTCTCATCGCACCGGATTGAGCCAACCGCCGCCCCGCCGTGGCCGGATTCGCCACCCGCTGGGCTTGAAATCTGCCGTTTTCCCGCACCGAGCCCGGGATGGCGTCGCGGATCCAGGGGTGCCTGCCCATCACCGTTGAAGATGGCAGGCCGCCGCGGATGTGGCGAAAATTGGCCGACCTCGCATAGTTATTGATGTTATTGATGTTGACATTGGTCACCCTGGAAATATAGGGGAAGGAGGGCCCGTAGCAATAAAAGGCGTTGTTGGCAAAGGCTGGGTAGTAAAAGTCACTCAGGAACAGGCTGCTGGCGAATAAAAATGGCACATAATCGTATGGCGCCAGGTAGCCGGTGTTGTAATAGGAGTAAGCCGGCAGATAAGGCTGGCCGAAGCCCAACAGAAAATTGGCCGCCTGGGCGAAGATCCAAAAAGGGGCGCTCAAGAGGTCCGTTACCGGCTCACCGGGATAATACCCCGCGGCGGGAGCATAGGCCGGCTCCGGCACGTAATCGGCCGGCGGAATGGGGGCCCAGCCGACATAATCATCGCTGGTGCGCCAGGCCGCGGTAGAGGGATACCAGGTACTGCCCGGGGACCAGACCCAGCCGTATTCCGAGGTGGGCATCCAGTTACCCCAATGGTAGGTAGCCCAGCCCCAAGGCTCGCCGGTCTCAAAGACCCAACCGTCGTCGGTCGGCACCCAGCGGCCGTCCACATAGGGCCGCCAGTTCTGGGTCACCCCCTTGGTGGGATACCACACCGGGCCGTAGTTGCCGTAATCCACCCAGGTGCCGTAAGCAGAAAGGGCGTCGTAAAACATGGCCACGTCTTCCGTCGCGGCCCGGGCGGGGGAAGCCGGGCCGATAATCAGGGCCAGGAGGAGCAGCAAGGCCAGGCCCGCTGCCAGACCAGATTTTTTTCCAGACAGTCTCATCTCCAAATCTCCTTATTCTGCGGCTCAAGTGAATTTCCGCCGGAATGACCTGCCATTCGAGCCTTGCCTGGGCCAGGTAACTATTTTGATATCTTGAAGATAATGACCCTCTGGAGGGAATCAAGGTGGGAAGAAATTTTTTGAAGAAGGATGAACAGGTTTTTAGGGGAGCCGCGGCGCAAGCATAAAATAAAAGGTGGCACGCCTTCGGGCCCGGGAATCTTCCTAAAATCAAGCAATCTCCTGTCGTTTTCCATCGTTCCCTCGATCCCAAATCGGCAAAACCCGCGGCCATCCTGACACCTTCCCGGGTCCATTTTTTTCAGTCCCAAACTGCAGGTAATCGTGGTACTATTATTTTCTGAGGCAACAAGTGCACAAAGGAGCCTTTGGCAGGCTCTGAGTGGAACTAGGCCAGGGCGGCTGCTTTCCCGAAGCTGGGATTGCCTGTGCCGAGTCGGGCCTAACCCAGGTGTGCAAACGCTCCAAGACAGGGGCATCACCAGGTCAGAAAAGCGAAGGAGGATCAGCGTGTTTAACAAGATCTTGGTTCCGCTGGATGGCTCGGAGTTGGCCGGCAAGGTAATTTCTCAGGCCGAAGATTTGGCGAAATCCTTTAACGCCCAGCTGGTGCTGTTGACGGTGGGCTCCGCCGAGGTCGGCGAGATCGGCGAGTCTTCCCCGGAGGCCAAAAGCGAAGCGGTGTCCAGGCTGCCGGCGGTAAAATATTTGGAGGCAACCGCCGCGGCGCTGCAGGCCAAAGGCTTAAAGGCCACCTGGGCCTATAAGCAAGGAGCACCGGCCCAGGAGATTATTAATTATGCCGTAGAGCACCAGGTAGATCTCATCGCCATGGCCTCGCATGGCGCCGGCGAGATCGCCTGGCTCCTGGGCAGCGTGGCCCAAAGGGTCGTCAGCCATGCCCCGGTCCCGGTTCTCTTGATTCGGGTAATGCAGCCGAAGCTACCCGAGCATAAGGACGAACTCGATTATTTTTCCATGTAACCGGCCTTTGTGGCCCAAACCGGACCAACTTGAGGAATAAGAAAGCAGAGGAAGGGACATAAGAATGAATGCTTTAACCTTAATCTTTGTGGCCTTATGCGTATTCGCTATTGCCTACCGGTTTTATGGCCTGTTCATCGCCAACCGGGTCCTGGAACTGAAGGTGGACCGGTTGACCCCGTCGATAAAAATGGCCGACGGCATCGACTATGTCCAGACCAATAAATTTGTCCTCTTCGGCCATCATTTCGCCGCCATCGCCGCGGCCGGGCCGCTATTGGGACCGGTCCTGGCCGCCCAATACGGCTACTTGCCGGGAGCTCTGTGGATTATTATCGGGGCCGTGGTCGCCGGCGCGGTGCATGATATGGTGGTGCTCTTCGCCTCAGTGCGCCACAAAGCCCAGAGCCTGGGGAAGATCGCCGAGAGTGAAATCGGCAAGACCGTGGGCAACGTGGCTTCGGTGGCCATTCTCTTCATTCTTATCCTCACCCTGGCGGGCCTCTCCCTGGCGGTGGTCAACGCCATGTTCTCCAGCCCCTGGGGGACCTTCACGGTCTTTTCCACCATTCCCATCGCCCTGCTGATGGGGCTTTATCTGCACGTCTGGCGGCCCGGCGACGTCCTGGGCGCCAGCATCATCGGCGTCGTCCTGCTGTTTGCGGCGGTCTTGGCCGGCCCCTATATCGTGGCGCATCCGGCTTTGGCCTCGCTGTTCACCCTGAGCAAGAATCAAATTGCCATCTTTATCCCGATCTACGGCTTTGTGGCTTCGGTGCTGCCGGTCTGGCTGCTCCTCTGCCCCCGGGATTATCTCTCCACTTACTTGAAGATCGGCACCATCTCCGCCCTGGCCTTGGGAATTTTATTTGTCCGGCCGCAATTCATGATGGAGCCGATCACCAAGTTTGTCCATGGCGGCGGCCCGATCTTTCCCGGGGCGGTCTTTCCCTTTGTCTTTATTATCATTGCCTGCGGGGCCTTATCCGGCTTCCATGCCATCATCGGCACCGGCACCACTCCCAAGATGCTCAGCAATGAACGGGACGTCCTCTTCGTCGGCTATGGCGCCATGCTGGTGGAAGGCTTCGTGGCCATCATGGCCCTGATCGCGGCCTGCGTCCTGATGCCGGCCGACTACTACGCCATCAATGCGGCGCCCGCGGCCTTTGCCAAACTCGGCATGAGTACGGTCCATCTGCCTGACCTGGCCAAGTCGGTGGGGGAAACCATCCAAGGCCGGCCCGGCGGGGCGGTGTCCCTGGCGGTAGGCATGGCCTACATCTTCTCCTCCATCCCCTTCATGGAGCACCTGATGGCTTACTGGTACCACTTTGCCATCATGTTCGAGGCAGTCTTTATCCTCACCGCGGTGGATACCGGCACCCGGGTCGGCCGCTTCTTCCTCCAGGAAATGATCGGCAAATTCATCCCCAAATTTCAGGAGCGGCGCTGGATCCCCGGCATCATTATCACCAGCTTTCTCTTCGTGCTCTCCTGGGGCTATCTGGTTTATACCGGTGATATCACCAATATCTGGCCGTTGTTCGGCATGAGCAACCAGCTCCTGGCCTCCAGCGGCCTGATCATCACCACCTGCATGATTATCCGGATGAACAAGGCCAAATACGCCTGGATCACCGCGGTGCCGGGGATCTTCATGGCCTTTATCACCATGTGGGCCGGATACGAGAACGTCATGAACTTCCTGCCCAAAGGGCTCTACCTGCTGGGCACCCTGGCCATCATCATTATGCTCCTCATGGTGATCGTCTTTGTGGGGGCCTTCAAGAGGTGGGCTGAGCTCCTCAAGATTAAGACCACGGTGTGGGACGAGGCCGGCGACAAGGTTTTGGAGGTGGTGCCGGAATAGCGGTGGACATACAATCGTGGGGGCGGTTCGAGGACCGCCCCTGCGCTCATTCATCTGGCTTCCAAACTGCACTTCTTCATCATCTGGTTCCTCTTCATTGAATCATTTCGCCACGAGTTGATGAGGCCTCCAACGGAAATATTTATCCTTTCCAGCATGTTCCCTCAAGAGGGCTTAGTTGATATATAGTAAGCATTGATTTCTTTTAAAAGGGGGCGGAGATGTATAATCTCATTCGCATAACCTTTAATCCCGAGGTCATGGGAGGCAAACCTTGCATCCGCGGAATGCGGGTGACGGTGGGGACTATTGTGGGATTGATCGCTTCCGGGAAAACAATTGATGAAGTGCTTACTGATTATCCATACCTGGAGCGAGAGGATATATTGGAGGCACTGGCATATGCAGCATGGCGGGCCGAAGAAAGAGAGGTGCCGCTGGCCCTGTCATGAAAATCTTGATTGACATGAATTTGCCGCCCCGGTGGGTACAGGTGCTTGCTGAAGCCGGCTGGGAAGCCGTGCACTGGTCCCAGGTGGGTGCGGCCACAACCAGCGACCGGGAGATCATGGCCTGGGCCAGAAAATATGGTCATATGGTATTTACCCATGACCTCGATTTTTCCGCTTTGCTGGCTGCCACGCAAGAAGAAGGTCCGAGCGTTATTCAAATCCGCACGCAAAATATTCTCCCGGAAGCTATTGGTAATCTGGTTATTAATGCGCTGAACCAATTCCAAGACGAACTCGAAAAAGGAGCTATAATAACCCTTGATCTAGTTCGGGCCAGGGTGCGTATCTTACCTTTAAAATGATGCCGATCCATTTCCTGGGACTACTGATACTGTCATATCTGCTGGGCTCCATCCCCTTCGGGTTGGTGGTGGCCCGGGCCCTGAAGGGGCCGGACCCCCGCAGCCTGGGCAGCGGCAACCCGGGGGCCGCCAACCTTTACCGCCAGTTGGGCCTCAAGGGCGGCGGCCTTACCCTGCTGGGCGATGCCCTCAAGGGCGCCCTGCCGGTGCTCCTGGCCCGGTTTTGGCTCATCTCGCCGGGTCCCTGGCACGAGGCGGCGGTGGCTTTGGTGGGGGCGGCCGCGGTCTTGGGGCACGTCTTTCCCCTGTATCTGGGTTTTAAGGGAGGCAAAGGGGTGGCCACCGCCCTGGGGGTGGTGCTGGCCCTCTGTCCCCTGGCCGGGCTCAGCCTGGTGCTCATCTACCTGGCGGCCCTGTACCAGACCCGCATCTTTTCCCTCAGCGCCCTCATCGCCGCCTGGCTGAGCCCCGTGGCCCTGGGTTGCTTTTCCGCCTCCAGGGCCGATCTCCTGCTGGCCGGGGCCCTGTCCGGGCTGATCCTGGTCCGCCATCGGGAGAACCTGCGGCGGTTCTTCCGAGGCGAGGAACCGCGGATTTAGGGGGCAAAGGTAAAAAAAGATTCACCACAGAGGCACAAAGGACACAGAGAGTCACAGAGAAAAGTAAGAAGGCAGGATTGACTTGGCCAATCCTGCCTTCGATATTTTTTGTGTCCCTCTGTGCTCTCTGTGTCTCTGTGATGAAAGATTTTTATCTGGTCTCTAACCCCTAGCCCCTAACCCCTGATTTTTCTTTATCCTCACCCCGAATTTGTGTTAAATCTGGACTATTGCCGATTCTCAAACACCGGAGAGCAAACCATGCTGATCAAAGACTGGATGACCAAAGACCCCATCACCATCAGTGACGAAACCTCCATGATCAAGGCCATCCACATCATGAACGAACACCGCTTCCGGCGCCTGCCGGTGGTGAGCCAGGGGAAGCTGGTGGGCCTGATCACCGACCGGGACCTGAAGGAGGCCTCACCCTCCAAGGCCACCACCCTGGATG
>JBIOJX010000147.1:0-6861 GCA_044451265.1 Desulfobaccales bacterium | reverse complement strand
TTCGATAGCTATTTATAATTAAATATAACCTAAAAAGGCTCGAACCCGTGATAATGAAAAAATTAATCTTAATCTATGATAAAAATGCTTTTAGTTGGCGGAGCTGTCGCCTGTTTCGGCACCGGTCAGGGGGCGAGACCGACAGACCCCGGCGAGAAACTGAATGAACGCTGAATCTCTCCGGAAAAGGATTATAGACGGCGTCCCAAGTCTGGCAGGTCGGCGGGCGCTGCGAGTGCTGTGGGACCTGGCCGCAGCCCGGACCCTCGAGGTTTATCTGGTGGGGGGCTCGGTGCGGGAGTTGGCCCTGGGGCGGCCGGCGCCGGACCTGGACCTGGCCGTTTCGGCCCAGACCCTGGAGCTGGCGAGGGAACTGGCCACGGCCCTGAACGGCACCTTTGTCCTCCTGGATGAGCAGGAGCGTACGGCCCGGGTGGTGAACCGGGAGGAGATCCTGGATTTGGCCGAGTTCCGCGCCCCCAGCCTGGAAGGAGACCTTCAGGGCCGGGATTTCACCATTAATGCCCTGGCTCTGGATCTAAAGGGAATCTTGGGGGCGGGGCCCCTCCGGGTCATCGATCCCCTGGGCGGTCTGGAAGACCTCTCCCGGGGTTTGATTCGGATGGTCTCGGCCGAGAATCTGGCGGCCGATCCGTTGCGCTTGTTGCGGGCCTACCGCTTCGCCGCCACCCATGGCTTCAGCCTGACCCCGGAGACCGAGGCCGCCATCCGCCGACAGGTCCGAGAATTCTCCAGGGTGGCCGGCGAGCGCGTCCATCAAGAGCTGTTTGCCCTCTTGGGGGTGTCCAAGGCGGGGGACATCCTGGCCCAGATGGACCGGGTCGGCCTGCTGCTGCAGATCTTCCCGGAGCTGGAAGACCTGAAAGGGGTGAACCAGAACGGCTATCACCATCTGGATGTTTTTCACCATTCCCTGGCCGCGGTCTGCCACCTGGAAGAAGTGCTGACGGCGCCGTCGCGCTATTTCGGCGATTTGGCCGTGGAATTGGTCAGTTACGTCGCGGCGCCCCCCCGGGCCGCGCTCTTGAAGTTGGCGGCCCTGTTCCATGACGCCGGCAAGCCGAGGGTCAAGAGCCGGCGCACCGATCCGGACCGCTTCACCTTTTACTACCATGAGAAGGTGGGGATAGAAATCTTTGCGGGAGTAGTCAGGAGATTGCGCCTGAGCACGGCGGAAACCAGGCTGGTGACCACCCTCATCCAATTGCACATGCGGCCCTTCCTGCTGCTGCCGGCCTTTCGGGAACGGGAGTTGAGCTTTCGGGCCCTGGGCCGGCTGGTGCGGGCGGCGCGGGCTGATTTGCCGGGGCTCTTCGCCCTGGCCATGGCAGATAGCCTGGCGGGGCAGGGGCCGCAGAAGCCGGCGGATGCCGAGGAGGTGCTGGCCGAGCTGGCGGATGAGGCCTACCATTTCCTGAAGGAGCGCCTGGAACCCCAAGAGCGTCTTCCCCGGCTGATCAGCGGCCACGACTTAATTCGCCTGGGCTTAAAGCCGGGGCCCCGGTTCCGGCAGCTACTCACCGCGGTGGAGGAAGCCCAGTGGGAAGGCGTGGTGCGCATCCGGGAGGACGCCTTCCGCCTGGTACGCCGCCTGCTGGAATAGACCTGGGGGCACCCCTATTGATCACCGGAAGCCGGCAGGCCTAAAAGTTTTATTTAAATTTATTTGGTATTATTTTTTTTATTAAATTATATTGATAATCGAATCACTAGAGAAAGGAGATCTAGCCATGACCTCTTCCATGCCGGGGGACATGAATCGCGACCCCCAGGGTGGCGCCTTAATCCGCCTCCGGGGGGTTTATCCATCCCTGAAAACGGCCTTGCAGAAGGTGGCGAATCTGATCATGCGCCAGCCGGAAATGGCCATTTATGCCTCGGTCAATGAAGTAGCGGCAGCCGCCCACGTGAGTGAAGCCACGGTGATGCGCTTTTGTCGCACCCTGGGTTTTAAAGGCTTTCAAGATTTCAAGATCTCTCTGGCCAGGGAATTAGTGGCTCCATCATCGCAGCGGATGCCGGAAGAGGCCGGCGCCGAAGACGATCCGCCGGCGCTGGTGCGCCGGACCTTCCAGGCCAATATCGCCGCCCTGAAGGAGACCCTGGAAGTCCTGGACTTGAGGCTGTTGCAGGAGGCCGCGCAGTATCTTCTCACCTGCCGTCGGCTGGCGATCATCGGGGTGACCGGCGCGGGCCCGGTGGTACACTATGCCGACCTGCGTTTCAACTCCCTGGGCTTGATGGTGCACGGTTTTACTGAAAAGTATCAAATTCTCACCGTCGCGGCCCTCCTGACCGCGGAAGACGCCCTCCTGGCCATCTCCCACTTCGGCAACACCCAGGAAATCCTGGACGCCGCCCAGGTGGCCAAGGAAAACGGCGCCCGGGTCATCGCCGTCACCAGCAACTCCATCGCTCCCCTGACCCGGATTGCCGACCTGGTGCTGATCACGGCGGGCCGGGAGATGACGCCGCCCCGGGACGGCCTGGGCTCTTTTCTCTGCCAGATCAGCGTCATCGACAGTCTGTTCGCCTTGTTGCAGCAGGCCCGGCCACAGGAGTTCCGAGATAATCTGGCCAAGATTGAGAAAGCCTTGCAGGGGTCGGCTTAATACCTTTTTTCTCCAAAACCGGATAAAATATGGAGGCGGACCTGGGCGTCCGGGTTTAGGGACACCCGCGCCCCAATGAGATGATTTCTTTTATGGGATGGCTCAATGACACCTGAAGCTCAACTAAAGCAGGACATCGTCTGCATCTGCCGGATGCTGCACCGGAAAAATTACCTGGCCGCCACCGACGGCAATGTCAGTGTGCGCCTGGGAGACCGGCGGCTGCTCACCACCCCCAGCGGGGTGCACAAGGGCCTGATGGAGGCGGAGCAGGTGATCACCGTGGACCTGGAGGGCCGGGTGCTGGCCGGGGAAGGGAAGCCCACTTCCGAAATCCGCATGCATCTGCTGGCCTACGAGTTGCGCCCGGAGATGGGGGCCGTGGTCCACGCGCACCTGCCTTACGCCACGGCCTGCACCCTGGCGGGGATCGACTTGTTGGAACCCTTCTTGCCGGAGGTGGTGATCACCCTCGGGGGGATCCCCACCGCGGCCTATGCCACCCCCGGCACCGAACGGGTGGCGGAGTCCATCCGGGAATTCATCCGGGAATATGACGCCATCCTCTTGTCCAGGCACGGCGCCATGACGGTGGGGCGGGACGTGCGGGACGCCTACAACAAGATGGAGAAGCTGGAGCATACCGCCCGGGTCGTCCTGGCGGCGCGGCTCCAGGGAGTGTTGACCCCGTTGCCGGCCGCGGAGGCGGAGAAACTGCGACGGATAGGGGAGAAGTATCGGACCGGGGGGTGAGGTTGGCCATTCGGAATAGTTATGATAACCATATCAATACGATACCTACCGAGAAGCGTGTCGCACATAAATAGCAGTGAGCGACACCTTTCCTTCCAATAACTGAGCTTGACCCACGCTGGGTCCCTCGTAATCTTTAATTTTCTTCTGTTTTGTCATTATTGGGTAGTGTTGAGCTGGTGACTTAGTCCGCAAATCAATGGTCCCTGGTCGCAGGAAGAGGAAATACCCGAAGCATGGGAAAAACTAATTTTTATGCAATTTGTGTTATCATGCTGCCTACAAGCCTATATCAGCCATTTACCCACGGTAACCTTTTCGGAGGACGGTATGCCGGAAGTTTTTATCTCCTATTCTCGCAAGGATAAAGATTTCGTCGCCAATTTACACCAAGCCTTGGCAGAGCAGCAGCGCGACACCTGGCTGGATACCAAAGATATTCCACCGACGGCGGAGTGGCTTAAAGAGATTTTTGGCGCCATTGAGGCAGCCGATACCTTTGTCTATGTCATGAGTCCTGACGGCATTCTCTCCGAGGTCTGCCAGCAGGAAATCATGCACGCGCTGAAGCACCACAAAAGAATCATTCCCGTGGTGCGGCGCGAAGTTGACACCAAGACTGTTCCTGAACCCCTTGCTAAGCTCAACTGGTTATTCTTTCGTGAACACGATGACTTCGACACCTCTTTCCAAGCGTTAGTCAAGGCCATCAATACCGACCTGGATTATGTTCGGGCCCACACGCGCTTTTTGACCAAGGCCATTGACTGGGAGACCAAAGGGCAGGATAAGGGGCTTTTGCTCCGTGGCATTGATCTGAAAGAGGGGGAGGGGTGGTTGGCCCAAAATGGGGAGAAAGAACCCAAACCTACCCCCCTCCAAGTTAATTATATCCTGACCAGCCGCCAGGCTGCGGTCAGACGGCAACGGACTCTCCTGGGAGCCGTCACTTTAGGCCTGGTGGTAGCGGTGGGGTTGGCCGCGCTGGCTTTTTATCAATATCAGGTGGCGGATAAGCGAGGCCGGATCGCCTTGTCCCGGCAATTAGCAGCCCAAAGCTTGAACCTCCCCGATAAAGACCATTCCTTGAGATTACTTTTGAGCGCTTATGCGCTTAAGGTATTTGAAACTGTTGAAGCTAAAAGTGCCTTAGTCAGAAGTTTACTCTTCAACCCCAGAGCGATTGGACTCTTTGATGGTTACGGAAAATTTACTTTCAGTCCTGATGGCAAATATTTCGCTTACATTAAAGAACCATCAATAATCATTGTGGACCTCTTAACCCGCCAGCCCAAACATGTTTTTCTCACTAGCCGACAAAAAGACGAAGAATCACAGCCGGTTATTTTTAGTCCAGATAGTAAATTGCTGGCTTCGCAAGTTAATCAAGAGATTATTATCTGGGATGTAGATTCAGGAATGCGTTTAAATGATAAAAAAATTGCCGGCGGCGCCATGGCCTGGTGGAGTCAAGCCAAAACCTTATTGGCGGTAGCCCGGCAACATACTATTGACTTGTTCGATGCTGACGGCAAGGTTGCAATGAGCCTCCCTCTTCCTCCCGAAATGGGCAAAATAGAGAGCCTGAATTGCCGGCGGGATGGCAAAATCATTGCCGCCCTTGATGCCAAGCACCAGGTCTTTCTCTGGGATGCGGTTGAAAGGAAATTCTCGGTAGTCCGTATCCCCAAGGGTAACAAGCTTATTTTTACAGACGAAGGGGATCTTTTGATCTTAGATTTAAAGTCATATACTGGAAAGTTAAATGAGAAGGACCCGGAAATTCTGAGCATTAAAGTTGCGACTTCAACGCCGGAGTGGGCTGTCATTAAAATTCCCCCAGCATTAGCCAGCCGATTTATCGTGGGGGCGAGCCCGGATGGCAGATATATCGCCCTGGGAGATAAAGAAAACACCTTGGTCGTTTGGGACATGCAAGATCGCCGTGTCTTGGAGCCGGTATTGAAGACGCCGGAGCTGTTTAAAAGTTATCTGGCAACTGAGGTGGCCTTCAGCTTCGACGGGAGCTTGATGGCTTCTCAGAGCCATTTAAACCCCCAAATTTTCCTATGGGACCTCAAGGGTAATCAAATGTTCTGCCAGGAGATTACCGGCATTAAAGGTTCCATAGACCAACTAGCCCTGGATAATATTGGCAAAATCCTCGTTTCTTGGGATTCCCGCAATAACCTGAATCTGGCTTTTTGGGATGTGACTGCCAGGAAAGCTTTAGGGCTCAAGAAATTGCCGGATAACCGTGGAGTTAGAGACATTATCTTTACGCCAGATGGTAAATTAATCGCCTTAGTTGTAACCAATGAAACGGTGCAAATGCTAACCCATAGCTTATGGTCAAAGTTAACCTGTCGCTTATGGGATGTCCAAGAGGCCAAGTTCATCAGTCCTGCCGTTGATATCCTCCACGCCAGAGAGTTATCCTTAAGCAAGGATGGCCAGCTCTTGCTCGCGGTAAGCGAAGGAGACATTGGGATGGACATAAGCCTATGGAATATTCAAACACAGGCAAGGCCGGAGTTGATAAATTTAAAAGCTGTGGTAACTGCGGTCTCATTAAGCCCGGATAAAAAACTTCTGGCCTGGACGTCTAAGAGAGGGAGATTCATCGAATTATGGGATGTGCCCCAAAGAAAAATTTTGGAACCGCCCTTAAAGGGCTTAAAAGAAGACCCCTACGGAGTTTATTTCAGTCCAGACGGCAAGACCCTGACATCATTTGGAGATGGCGGGCTCGTTTTTTGGGATCTGCCGACGCGTCAGGCATGGACTATGCCGCTGGAAGATAATATCTCGACCTTAACCTGGAGTGGAGATGGTAAATTACTGGTACTGGCGGCTGCTGAAAAGCAGGGCAAAAACTCGGATTCGGAACTGGGTAAATTCAAATTTTATAACCTGGATATAGCGTCATGGCCTGGTAAGGCTTGCCGCATCGCCAACCGCAACCTGAGTCGGGAGGAATGGCGGCAGTACCTGGGAGACCTGCCCTATCAGCCCATCTGCCCGGGCTTGCCGGTGCCGGAGGATGAGAAGGTGGTGACGGCTGTGACGAAATAAGCCAAGGAAACAAGCAAGTGATGGTCCTGGTTTACCCGAGAGCCCTCATATCAGACCTCCTCATGATATCTTTAAGTCTTGAAACAGAGAGGCCTCTGGCTTTCTTCTTGGCAGCTTGCCGATTGCCCATGGCCCTCAGCTCCACAAATTGAGTCCTTAACTCCTGTTTCCCCTGTTCATACAGAAGGAAAGCTATTCCCATTCGTGCTTTGGGTCAGGCACAAAGGTTATGCCACCACTCTCTCCCACCTCCATCCTGAAAGGCCATTCTCCTGGAACTATAGCTCTCTCTATTTTCCGATAAGAAGGTTCTGCTTCTATCATCTCCCAAAGCAGTTTTGCCATATCTTCCACCTCCCAATTTTTAGGGGGTTTGCGGGGGGGGGGTAAGTGCCGGTGG
>JBIOJX010000146.1:0-6938 GCA_044451265.1 Desulfobaccales bacterium | reverse complement strand
CTCTAAGGGGCATGGCCTAACTAGGGCAAATTCAATTTCGGCGCGGGCGGGGGCGCGTTCTTGTTTAAATAAAAGAACAGAAAAATGCCGAAACTAATAACTGCGACCACCAGGATCAATTTTAAAATCTGTTCTTGTCGGGTTTTAAGGACTTTTGTGATCCCTTCTCTAAAAGACTTTGTTTTGAGCAGCCCGCGCCAGCCGCAGGACTTCTCCCGGCAGCGGTAGGCCCGCCAGCCAAAAACCTTATGTAATTTCTCCGAGGCTCCTCGGGTGTGACTCCGCCTCAGGCGACCAGAACCACATTTGGGACAGACGAAATCCGCCATAACCCCCTCCTCGGCCCTACCCATTGTAAGTTCGAATGATTTTTTCCGCTTCCCGCCAGTTCCGCAGGACCAGGGTGCAGATACTGACGGCGTCGGCGCCGATCTCGAAGTAGCGCTGCACCTCCGCCCGCGAGCTCACGCCGCAGCCCATGATCAAGAAGCAGTTCACCTGACGACGCAATTCCCGGTTATATTCATAGGCCGCGGCCCAGGCCGGGCCGCCGGAGACCCCGCCGCCGCCCACCTGCCACAGGGGCGAGCGGGGATAGCGGTCCGGCGGGAAAATGATGTCGTAAGGGATGGTGTTGATGGCGTGGATGGCGTTGACCCCGAGGCCCTCCAGCTCCTGGGCGAACTCGTAAGGGTGGCAGAAGCTGATTTTGACGATCAGGAAGAGTTCGGGGTATTGTCGTCGCACTGCCCGGGAGCAGTGCAGGCCCTGGCCGATATTTTGGGCGATCTCCTCGGCGGAGTTAGGGCAGGAATAGTTGAGTTCCACCGCCCAGAAATGCGGGCCCAGGGCTTGCCGGTAAATCTCCAGGGCCTCCAGGGTCTCCCGGACGGCGGTCTCAACGCCCTTGATGAATTCGGGGTAGAGGTTGGGGATGACGTGCAGGCCCAGATCACCGGATTTGCGGATATCCGGAGCGCAGGCCGCGGCGCCGTGGTTGGTGAGGCCGTAGGCGTTGAGCATGCCCAGCCCCGGCAGCCGGCGGAGGTATTTCCAGGTGAGGGGGTTGGCGGGGATGAAGTTGCCCCGCCTCGGAAAACGGGTGGCCGACTTGGTGAGGACCGTGGCGCCGGTCTCTTGCACCGCCCGCAGCAGCGCCCGGTAGCCGGGCAGCAAGGTATAGGGAAAGATGCCCCGCCCGGCCTGGCCCAGGGCGGTGGAGATCACCACGGGGGAGATTTTTGGTTTAGAGTCCAAGGTTCAAGGTTCAAAGTTCAAGGTTAATCCAGGTACTCTACGAGCCCAGCCCGGCTCTTCTCCAATGGACTATAGTCCAAATGTCGTCGTCTGACAAGGGGCGGATCGAGCGCTTTTCCATTGACAATCCAGCTATTATTGGTAAAAACTAGGGATATAGGAGCAATATGTAAATGCCTCAACCGGATGAAAATAAAACAACAAAGCCATCAAGATTAAAGAACTTTGCCAAGAATCTCTCGCTGATACTTTTGAGTCTAATTTTTGCCCTAAGTATTTGTGAGATTACTTTGCGGTTTTACAATCCCTTTGGGTTTAGAATCAAAGGCGACAACATAGTATTGCCGGTCAATAAAACCGAGATCCTGCATCATGATAAATCCAGCAAAATTGACGCCCTGGTGGTGCATCATAATAATTCCCTGGGTTTTAAAGGTCCGGAACCGCCCAAGGATTTCGCCGACTGGCTGACCGTGGTGGCGGTGGGCGGCAGCACCACCGAGTGCCTCGAGATCGCCGCGGACAAGACCTGGCCGCATCAGTTGGGAGTCAAATTACAGCCCGACTTTAACAAGCTGTGGCTCAACAATGCCGGGTTTTGCGGCCATTCCACCTACGGCCATTACATCCTGATGCACAACTTTATGGCCAAATTGAAGCCGAAGGTGGCGGTTTTTCTGATCGGCATCAATGAAGTAGGGGTCAGCAATCCCCGGGAATTCGACACCCGGATGAGCACCAGCCTCAGCTTGCGCTCGATGGATAAGTTTCTGGCGTCCCTGGCCTATCGCAGCGAGGTGGCCTCGGTCGCCTTGAACCTATATCGTTATTTCTTCCCCAAATCGGTGCAGGCCATCGGCCAGCGGGACATGGGGGAGCTGGACCTGGCGAGCCTGCCGACCCTGGAGTTGACCGCGGCGGAAAAGGCGGCGATTTTAAAGACCCATGCGGAGCAGTACGTGCCGGCCTTTGAGGTGCGGTTGCGGCGGCTGCTGCAGGTTACCCGCGAGAACGGCATCATCCCGGTGCTGCTCACCCAGCCGGTGGTTTACGGTCAGGGCGTGGATGAGGCAACCGGCGTCGACCTGGGCAAGATTGTGGTGGCCAACGGCATGAACGGCGAGGTGGGCTGGCAGGTCCTGGAGCTTTACAACGACGTCACCCGCCGGGTGGGGGCCGAAGCGGGCGTCCTGGTGATCGATGAGGCCCGGCAGATGCCCAAGGATTCCCGGTATTACTACGACCTGATGCATCTCTCCAATGCCGGGGCCGAAAAGTTCGCCGAGATCGCCGCCCGGGGCCTGAGCCCCTATCTGGCCGGCAAATTCAGCCAGTTCGCCAAATAAGGAAAATGGAGAGCAGGCGCCCTCGCCGGCAAAAAAACCACGCCGCAGCTTACCTTGGGGGTACCGTCTCCAGCATCCTGATATAACTGACAGGCCTGACAGAGATGTTGCCCGTAAACGGATAATCTAGCTCTATGATCAGAAAAAAAGTTGAGGCTATTAGTATTACAAATAATGATTTGAGTAATGCATGCAGCAAGATGCTTTCGGTACCGAGTAAAGTTGAAAAAACTAACGTAACAATGGCGCCGATGATTAAGACTCCCCAGATAATTCCTGGCAAATTGGATTCCAACTCCAGGAGGCGCTCATTTCTCAACTTGGAAAGGTTGTACAGGTCTTTCAAAATCACATTATAAAGAATTTCTTCTTGCCGTCCCCTCGGATTAATCTTTTCAGTACTGCTCCAGAGATCCTGCAGCGCCTGTTCGGTTACCTGGCTCGTTTTCATTTGCGCCATGGCGGGATATTCATCTTCCACGACCTGGCGGGCGAAGTCCAGCAGTGCCTTGATCGTTCCCTTGGTCTGTTCTTTATCAGGATACAGGGTCAGGTCGCGGTACAGGGCCAGGGCCTCGGTGCCCTCCCGGGAGGCATTATCCACCGCCTTGGTATACTCCTGCCACATTACCACCACGACAAAGGCCAATAAGAAGCCGAAAAAGGCCCCGGCGCGGTTAAAAATGGGGGAAGCCACCTCGTTGAGGTCACACCTCTTCTTGCAGCTGAGTAATCGGGTAATCCCCCAAAATACTGAGAGCGAGATGCCGATGAAAACTATATTAATCAGAATGTAGAGCAACCAGGGCGGCAGCATTAATAGTTTGGCAGTGAAGGGCATTTGGCGTCTCTTCTTAAGACCCTGGGGTGAAATAGGCCTCGGCCCGGGCCAGGTCCGCCGGGGTGTCCACCTCCAGGGTATCGCCGGCGGTTTCGACGATGTGGATGGGGTAGCCGTGCTCCAGGGCCCGGAGCTGCTCCAGCTTCTCCGCTTCCTCCCAGCGCCCCGGGGCGAGGTGGACGAACTCCTGCAGAAAACCGACCCGGTAGGCATAGATTCCCAGGTGCCGGTAAAAATAGGACTGATCCGCGTCCCGCCAGCAGGGCAGGGGACTGCGGGAGAAATAGAGGGCCCGGTGGCGGCGGTCGAAGACCACCTTGACCACGTTGGGGTTGGCCGCGGCTTCGGGGTCGGTGAGCTTGCGGGCCGGGGTCACCATGACCGCCTCCGGGTCCCGGCGCAAGGGCGCGGCCAACTGGCCGATGAGGTCCAGCGGAAAGAGCGGCTGGTCGCCCTGGATGTTGACTACGATGTCTTCCGGGGCCAGGTCCAGCAGGTGCGCCGCCTCGGCCAGGCGGTCGCTGCCCGAGGGATGGTCGGCCCGGGTCATCACCGCCTGCCCGCCGAAGGCCTCCACGCAGTCCCGGATGCGCGCCTCGTCGGTGGCCACCCAAAGGCCGTTCAACTCCTCAACCTGCCGGGCCTGCTCCCAGACCCGCTGGATCAACGGCTTGCCGGCAATGAGCGCCAGAGGCTTCCCCGGAAAACGGGTGGAGCCGTAACGGGCGGGGATGAGGGCCACCAGTCGCATGGCATCTCCTAAAAATTTTCCCCATTATAATGACATTGACGATGAAAGCCAACCAGGTATTCCTTGACAGGCTGAATATGATGCTTACCATTCAGTAATGATTACTCTATATTGGCTATAAGGTTTAGGAGGCTAAGACTTGATACCCATTGATAAACTGACCTATAAAGCCCAGGAGGCCCTGCAGGGGGCCCAGGAACTGGCCCGGCAGTTGAGTCACAACCAGTTGGAGCCGGCCCATCTGCTCAGGACCCTCCTGGCCCAGGAAGAGGGGCTGATCCGCCCCCTCCTGCAAAAGCTGGAAATTGACCCCAAGAATTTTATCCAGCAGGTGGACGACCTGTTGACCCATCTGCCCCGGGTGAGCGGCGAGACCCAGATCTACCTCTCCCCCAGTTTTGATCGGGCGGTAGCCGAGGCCCTGAAACAGGCCCGCCAGATGAAGGACGACTACGTCTCCACCGAGCACCTGCTCTGGGCCCTGGCGGCGGACAAGACCACCGACGTGGGGAAATTGCTCAAATCCCAGGGGCTCACGCCCGAGGCCATCCTCAAGGCCCTGGCGGACCTGCGCGGGGCCCAGCGGGTCACGGACCAGTCCCCGGAGGAGAAGTTCCAACCCCTGGAGAAGTACGGCAAGGACCTGACGGAGATGGCCCGGTCCGGCAAGCTGGACCCGGTGATCGGCCGGGACAATGAAATCCGGCGGATCATCCAGGTGCTCTCCCGGCGGACCAAGAACAACCCGGTGCTCATCGGCGAGGCCGGGGTGGGCAAGACCGCCATCGTCGAGGGCCTGGCCCAACGCATCGTCAACGGCGACGTGCCCGAGAGTCTGAAAAACAAGCGTCTGGTGGCCCTGGACATGGGCTCCCTCATCGCCGGCACCAAGTTCCGGGGCGAGTTCGAAGACCGCCTCAAAGCGGTGCTCAAGGAGGTGACCGAATCCGAGGGGCAGATCATCATGTTCATCGACGAGCTCCACACCCTGGTGGGCGCCGGGGCGGCGGAAGGGGCGATGGACGCCTCCAATATGATCAAGCCGGCCCTGGCCCGGGGCGAGCTGCACTGCGTCGGGGCCACCACCATCAACGAATACCGCAAGTACATCGAAAAGGACGCGGCTCTGGAGCGCCGCTTCCAGCCCATCCTGGTGGTCGAGCCCTCGGAAGAGGACACCATCGCCATCCTTCGGGGCCTGAAGGAAAAATATGAGGTGCACCACGGCGTACGCATCAAGGACGCGGCCATCGTGGCCGCGGCCACCCTGTCGCACCGCTACATCACCGACCGGCACCTGCCGGACAAGGCGGTGGACCTGATCGACGAGGCGGCCAGTAAGCTGCGCATGGAGATTGATTCTCGCCCGGCCGAGATCGACGAAATCGAACGCAAGATCACCCAGGAGGAGATCGAGCGGGAGGCCCTGCGCAAAGAGACCGACCCGGTCTCCCTGGAGCGGCTGGCCAAGATCGAAAAGAGCCTGGCGGACATGCGAGAGAAAAGCTCCGGGCTCAAGGCCCGCTGGCAGCAGGAAAAGGAGGTCATCAGCCACATCCGCGGCGTCAAGGAACAGATCGAGAAGGCCCAGTTCGACGCGGCCAATGCCGAACGCCTGGGAGACCTGGCCCGGGCCGCGGAACTGAAATACGGCACCATCACCAATCTGCAAAAGGAACTGGAAGCGGAAACCCAGAAGCTGGCCGAGACGCAGCAGGAAGGGGCCATGCTGAAGGAAGAGGTGGATGCCGAAGATATTGCCGAAGTGGTCTCCAAGTGGAGCGGCATCCCGGTGACCCGCATGCTGGAGGGCGAGAAGCAGAAGCTGCTGCATATGGAGGAGCGCCTGGCCGCCCGGGTGGTGGGCCAGGAGGAGGCGGTGCGGGCGGTGTCCAACGCGGTGCGCCGGGCCCGTTCCGGCTTACAGGACCCCAACCGGCCCCTGGGCTCGTTCATCTTCCTGGGCCCCACCGGGGTGGGTAAGACCGAGCTGGCACGGGCCCTGGCCGAATTCCTCTTCGACTCCGAGAACGCCATGGTGCGCCTGGACATGAGCGAATACATGGAGAAGCACACGGTCTCCCGGCTCGTCGGGGCGCCGCCGGGCTACGTGGGCTACGAGGAGGGCGGCCAGCTCACCGAAGCGGTGCGCCGGCGGCCTTATGCGGTGGTGTTATTTGACGAGATTGAAAAGGCCCATCCGGAGGTGTTCAATGCGCTCCTGCAAATCCTGGATGACGGCCGCCTCACCGACGGTCACGGCCGCACCGTGGACTTCAAGAACACCCTCGTCATCATGACCTCCAATATCGGCAGCCAGTACATCGCCGAGATGACCGAAGAAAAACAGATGCGAGAGCGGGTCATGGAGGCCCTGCGGCTCCACTTCAAGCCGGAGTTTTTGAACCGGGTGGACGATATCCTGATCTTCCACCGCCTCAGCAAGGAGCAACTGCGGGTCATCGTCACCCTGCAAATGGCCCGGTTGCGGAAACTCCTGGCCGACCGGCAGCTCGACCTGGAACTGACGGACGCGGCCCGGGACTTCCTGGCCGAGGCGGGCTACGATCCGGTCTACGGCGCCCGCCCCCTGCGCCGGGCCATCCAACACCACCTCCAGGATAAACTGGCCCCCATGCTGCTGGAAGGCCAGTTCAAAGAAGGCGACACCATCCTGGTGGACGCGGACGCGGCCGGGTTGACCTTCGCCGGGAAGGGCGAATGAAAACCAAAACCTTGGGGG
>JBIOJX010000145.1:0-6965 GCA_044451265.1 Desulfobaccales bacterium | reverse complement strand
TCCTTATAGGTGAGGAGCCAGATCAAGTTTAAACTGACCAGGACGGCGCAGCCGTAAAAGACCGCGGGCCAGGAGTAGCCGTAAAGGAAATGGGCCAGCGGCGGTCCCAGGAAGCCGCCGATATTGACCACCAGGTAGAAAAAGCCCCAGCCCACCCCGGAGGTCTGGTCCGTCAGCGTCTGGGCAAAGGTCCCCTGCACCGGCGGCTTGAAGATGGCGGTGCCCGCGGCCAGCACCAGGCAGCCGGCCAGGAACGGCCCAAATTCCCGCTGGCTGGCCATCATCAGGTAGCCCAGGACTTTCAGGAAGATGGCCACCACGATTTGGCGCTTGTAGCCGTAGCGGTCGGCAAAGCCGCCGGTGAAGACCGGCAGGGCCGACTGCACCAGGGCCCACCACATGAAGATGAAGCCCTTGTCGCCCTGGCTGAAGTGCAGCCCGCCGATCTCGTCGGCCTGGGCGATGTAGATGGGGATGACCACCCGCACCCCGTAATAGGCCAGGCGCTCGATCATCTCCATGAGGTTGGCCGCCCAAAAAGGCCAGGGCAGGCCGCGGGTCTGCTGCCAGAATGACGCCGATTTATCCACCTGGCTCATAGGAATCCTTACGCTGGTTGCCATCCCGGGCCAATTTTTCAATTTTATAGGGCAGCACTAGGCCCATTATAATGGAAAGGTTGCCAAACCTCTGCGAAAATGCGTCAATTTTTCTCTGGCTATCTCTGCCTTGACGGAGGTGAAATCAATTCTTATAAGAAATATCAACAATTATCTAATCGGGGGCATCAGGATGACTGAATGTGAGGTGACGCTGTACTCCCTGAGCACGTGCAGCCATTGTAAAGATACCAAAGAATTTTTGAATCAATGCGGCATTAATTATAAATGTATAGAGGTGGACAAATTAGATCTGGAACAAAGAAGAAGAGTTCTGGAGGAACTAAAAGAGATCAAGCCGGAGTGCGCTTTTCCCACCATCGTTATTGGCGATAACGTCATCATCGGTTTGCACAAAGAAGAAATCAAGGAGATCCTCGGAATCAAATGAACGTTGAACAACTTTATGAAATCCTGAAGAAAAACCAAGAGGCCAAAGGCTATTATTTCAATAAAGATAAGCCAAGGGTGTTTGAACTCCTGGCAGGATTGCTGACCAACAAAGACCGCTACGGCTATATGTGCTGTCCTTGCCGGCTGGCCGCGGAAGACCGGGACTGGGACAGAGACATCATCTGCCCATGTGTGTACCGGGAGCCGGATGTGGCCGAATACGGCAGCTGCTACTGCAATCTTTATGTCTCCCGGGATTGGAACGAAGCAACCAGCCCCCACCTTTACGTGCCGGAGCGGCGGCCCCTGGAAAAGAGATTCAAGCTGTAATTTTCCCCCGGAAAAAGCTTCACGCTAGCCGTTCTCCTGCCGATCCTGTCCTTTCTGCACTTCGGCCGGAAATTCGAGTGACTTTCTTCCGGGAATTTAGCAAAATGGCGCAAGTCCTTCCGCACTGAATCCACCGGAGGCCTGAACAAAGCCGTGAAGAAAAGCGTCCTGGTCACCTTCGGGGTCATCATGTCCACCCTGATCCTCTGTGCTTGCGAGGACCGCTGTTGCGTTGACGCCCAGCGCAACGTGGTGGATGATAAGAAGTGTAAGGAGGAGGAAAAGGCGCGGGCCTCGGGCGGCCACGGCGGGGGATTTTACTGGCATTACGGCGGGACCCACGGCGGGGTGGGCACCCGGGTGAGCGGCGGCAGTTTCACGCCCGGGGTGTCTCGCGGCGGCTTCGGACGCCTGGCCGGCCTCCATGGCTTCGGGCACGCCTGAGATTTTTCCATGGAACGAAAGCGCACCGACCCCCGGGACGGCTGGGAGCAGAAGATTGCCGAGGCGGGGCTGATCTTCGATCAGGCCGGCGGCCGTCCTTACTGGCAGGAAGAGGCCTACTACGAGTTCAGCGCGGCAGAAGTGGACGACCTGGAGGAGGCCACCAACACCCTCCACGGCCTCTGCCTGGAGGCCGCCGCCCAGGTCATCGAGCGGGACCGCCTGGCGGAACTGGCCATTCCGGCCCCCGTCGCGGCAGTCATTAAAGAATCCTGGCGCCAGGAGCGCTCCTTTAGCCTTTACGGCCGCTTCGACCTGGCCTATGACGGCAACTCGCCTCCGAAGCTCCTGGAATACAACGCCGACACCCCCACCATGCTGCTGGAGGCCGCGGTGGTACAGTGGTATTGGCTGGAGGAGAAGTTCCGCGGCGCCGACCAGTTCAACTCCATTCACGAACGGCTCCTGGAGCAGTGGAAAAAGCTGAAATGGTCGCTGCGGCACTCGCCTCTGTACTTCACCTATGCCGAGGACAGCCTGGAAGACCTGGCCACGGTGACCTATCTGATGGACACGGCCGCCCAGGCGGGCCTGGAGACCGCCGAAATTGTGGTTTCGGACATCGGCTGGCAGCGCGACCGGCGCCAGTTCGTGGACCTGGCCGCTAAGCCTATCCAGAGTATCTTCAAGCTCTACCCCTGGGAGTGGCTCACCGCGGAAGAGTTCGGCCCCCAGCTGCTCACGACCTACCGGGAGATGCAATGGCTGGAGCCCATCTGGAAGCTGGTCCTCTCCACCAAGGGGATTTTGCCTATCCTCTGGGAGTTGAACCCCGGGCACCCCAACCTGCTGGCGGCCTGGGCCGCGGCCCCAGCCACCGGCGACTGGGTGAAAAAGCCCCGCTTCTCCCGGGAAGGAGCCAACATCGCGGTGCAGCGCGGCGGCCGGAGTCTGGAAACTCCCGGCACCTACGGTCAGGAAGGCTTCATTTATCAACAACTGGCGCCTCTGCCCAACTTCGCCGGCTATTATCCGGTTCTGGGCAGCTGGATCATCGGCGGGGAGGCTGCCGGGATGGGCATCCGGGAGTCCGCCACCCTGATCACCGACCAGGGGAGCCGGTTCGTCCCGCATCTATTCATATGACAGGAGGCTATGCACCCCAAGGTTCAAGAAGGATAAGCTTGCAACCTTGAACTTTGAACCTCTTTCAGGCTTTTGCCGGGAAAACCAAAATCCCCCTAAATCCCCCTTTGAAAAAGGGGGAGAGAGGGGATTTTCATCCTGGGGTTTGAAATATTCGTGCTCCGTGAACGTTTAACCTTGAACTTGAGGACTAAGGCATGGCAATTCTGGCGTCCCTTTCCGGGCTGCTTTACATCGTGGCCGCCTTCCTGCTCTTTATAGCGGGCAAGCTGGCCTATGACTTCCACCAGGGCCGCGTCAATCTGAATGCCGAATTGCTGGAACGGGACAACCTGGCTCTGGCCCTGGCCTTAAGCGGCTACTTCCTGGGTCTCGCCCTAGCGGTGGGCGGCGCCCTGGCCGGCACCGCGCCCTCTCTGGCCAAAGGGCTCCTGAGCACCCTGGGTTATGGCCTGATCGCCATCGTCCTGCTTAACGTCTCCAGCCGGCTGAATGACTGTCTCTTGCTGAGCCGCTGTAATCTGGAAAAAGAGATCATTACCGACCGGAACTGCGGGGTGGGACTGGTGGTGGCGGCCAACCACGTGGCCGTGGGGCTCATCCTGTACGGGGTCATTTCCGGAGAGGGCGGCGGTCTGACGGCGCTGCTAATCTTCTGGGCCCTGGGCCAGGCGACCCTGATCCTGGCGGCCAAGGTCTATGACCTGATCACCCCGTTTCGCCTCGGCGAGGTCATCGAACGGGGCAACGTTGCCGTGGGCGCGGCCCTGGCCGGGGTGTTGGTGGCCCTGGGGAACATCATCCGCTTTGCGGTGCAGGGCAAGCTGGTCTCCTGGTCTCAGAGCCTGGCGTCCTATGCCGTGGTGGTGGTTTTGGGCTTGATTCTCCTGCCCCTGGTGCGGCTGGCCATCGACCGGTTCATTATGACGCCCGGCCACTCCCTGACCCGGGAGGAAGTGGGCCAGGAGGTCCCCAATATCGGCGCCGGCGTCATCGAGGGCACCATCTATGTCTCCATCTCATTCCTGATCGGCTGGTGCTTGTAAGAGGTACATCAACCCTCGATCAAGATCAACTGAATATCCATGACATTGGTGCCGGTGGGTCCGGTGATCACGAGATCATCCAGCTTTTTAAAAAAGGTGTAGGAATCGTGGTCCGCCAAAGAGCTACTGGGGTCCAGACCGAGCCCCAGGGCCTGCGCCACCGTCTGCCCGTCCGCCAGCGCCCCGGCCGCGTCGGTGGGGCCGTCGGTCCCGTCGGTGCCCGCCGAAAGCAGGGTAATACCTTTAAGGTCCCTGATCTCCAAGGCAAAAGCCAGGGCCAGCTCGGTATTTCTCCCGCCCAGGCCGCCACCATCGACGGTGACGGTGGTTTCACCTCCCGCCAGGAGACAGACCTGGCGACCCGGGCTTAAGGCCTGCCTGATTTCCAGGGCCCTGCCGGCGAGGTCCCTGGCGACCACCGCCGCCTCGCCGCTCAGCGTCGTGGAAATTATCTCAGCTTCATACCCCAGGTGTTCAGCCGCCTGTTTGGCCGCGTCTACTGCCAGGGCATTGCTCCCGATGATAATATTTTTGACGTTTCGAAAGACCTGATGGCCTTCCTTGGGCGTTTCGGGAATGAGTCCCTGGGCCCCCCGGGCGATGATTTCGGCCACGCTCGGCGGTATTCTTGCCGCCAGTCGGTATTTGGCAATGACCTCCACGACCTCCCGATAGGTGGACGGGTCGGGGGCTGTAGGTCCGGAGGCGATAACATCCAGCCGGTCCCCGATGACGTCGGACAAAATGAGCGACACCACGGGGGCCGGAGAAGCGATCTGGGCCAGTCGGCCGCCTTTCACCGTCGACAGGTGTTTTCTGAGGGCATTCAGTTCGTGGATGGCCCCGCCGGCCTTCAACAGCAGCTCGGTGACACCCTGCTTTTCTGCCAGAGTGACCCCATTAACCGGAGAAACCAGGAGAGCGGAACCGCCGCCGGAAATAAGGCAAACGATCAGGGTCTGGTGGTCCGCCGGCCCGAGCAGCCTCACCACCTCTTGCGTGGCCTTGACGCCATTCTCATCAGGCAGGGGATGCCCGGCTTCAAAGACGGCGATCCGGTCACTGCGGTTGCCCGCCGGGGCGTGGCCATATTTGGTGATGATGATTCCCCGGCTGAGCCGGTCCGGCAGGCTATCGGCCACGGCCTTGGACATGGGTGAGGCGGCCTTGCCGAAACCGATCAGCAGAAGCCTCTCGCACCGATTCAGGTCATAGGCGCGGAAGATTTCCTCCCGGTGGCGGTTGACCGCCTGATATGGGTCCACCGGCAGGAGGGCTGCATGAAAAATCTCCCGGAGCACTTTTTTAGAAGTACCGGTTTTCTCAGGTTTTTTGCTGGAAAGCAAGACCGACCCCTTTGACGCCAGGACCTTCGTGGCCCGCGCAAGCATAGAATTCCCTGGCCGTAGCTGGCAAGCAGAAACTTTGCCGGCTTCCTTCGGTCCTTTGCCGGGTAATTTTTTTACGGAAGGCCGGAAATCTTTATTCTAATCTTAACCGAATTTAGTGGGCCCGGTCTAATCAAGACAAAGGACGGAATTTATTTAGCCGCCGCGGCTACTAGACCACAATTGACTGTAAAGGAGTTATCGATGTTCCGTTTCAGGCCCTCTCGCATTTTGGGGACCATCCTCGTGCTGTTAATCGGCTGCCTGGCGACCCTGGGCTCGCGGCCTTGGGGAGAAGCCGGCAGCCAGGCAGATAAGACCCTGGCCCCCTATGGTTATGACGCTTCCTTAGGGAGCGGCGGCGGCCTCTCCCAGGACGGGACAGGCACCGCCGGGCCGGCGGTAGCCGTGCAGGCCAAGGAGGTGCAGACCGGCGGGGCGCTTCCTGCGGCGGCGGTCCGCCAGGTCCTGGTGGCCGAGACCGCCAGGCTGGCCCGCTCTTGTCAGGACGCCGTCAAGAGCGGTTACCAGTTGCCCGCGGAAATCACCCTGGTGTTCACGGTGGGAACCGACGGCCAGGTCACGGGCGAGCCGGTGGGTAAGCCGCCTCTGGCCAACCAGGGGTTCGAAAGCTGCCTGGCCCAAACCTTGAAGGGCCTGCAATTCCCCAAGGTCCGCAAGGCTCCGGCCCGGGTGACCGTAAAGCTGGCCCTTGCCATAAAATAGGCGCATCCTTCCGAACCAAAAGGACCGGAGGATTTACCCCTCCTCCGGTCCTGCCTCGTATCACCTTCCGGCATGTCCCTAAGCCATTCCAGGCTTGCAATCTATCATGACAATTAATAAGTTGCACAAAGGGCAAAACTTTCTTATTTTCAAGGTTATTCTGGCATTCGTCATGAGGCGCGATAGCTTTTGGCTGTCAGCGCCAAGATTTAGCGAGGACTGGAGGACTTAGGTGGCCCACGAAAGCATCCTGGCAGTGGACGATGAAGAGGATATCCTGGAGTTGCTCAGGTACAACCTGGCCCGGGAGGGCTACCGGGTGACCGGCGCCACCTCTGGAGAAGAGGCGGTAAAGACCGCCGGGGTCCTCCTGCCGGACCTCATCCTGTTGGATTTGCTGCTCCCCGGCGTGGACGGCCTGGAGGTCTGCCGGAGGCTCAAGGGTGACGCCCGGACCCGGCCCATCCCCATCATCATGCTCACCGCCAAGGGGGAAGAGGCGGATATCGTCACCGGCCTGGAGTTGGGGGCGGACGACTACCTCACCAAGCCCTTCAGCCCCCGGGTCCTGCTGGCCCGCATCCGGACGGCGCTCCGGCGCCGGGCCGCCGAAGTTCCGGCCGAAACCGCCGCCCTGAAATTTAAGGATTTAGTGATTAATCCGGGGCGCCACGAAGTCTTGCTGGCCGGCCAGCCACTGGATCTGACCTTGACGGAATTTCACCTCCTCCATCTCCTGGCGCGGCGGCCCGGCTGGGTCTTTACCCGCAGCCAGATCGTCAAGGAGGTGCATGGCGAGGATTTTGCCGTCACCGAGCGCTCGGTGGACGTGC
>JBIOJX010000144.1:0-6966 GCA_044451265.1 Desulfobaccales bacterium | reverse complement strand
CGCTAATTATTAGAAAATGCAGGGTGCGCATTGCGCACCCTTCTTGGTTGCATTAGAGATAACCGGAAATCAGTAGATCTGGCGCAATTCGACGAATGGCGAGGTCCCTGGCCTGATGGACATTTTTTAGTTGCGCCACTCCCTCACCCCCTAAGACGCCCGGCGCTTCCCGACCACCCAGGATTTTGGGGGCGAAGAAGAAGTAGAACTGGTTGACCAGGCCCTGGTCGAAGCAGGCGCCCAGGACCTCGGCGCCGCCTTCCACCAGCAGGCTTTCCACCTGCTGGCGGCCCAGGAGTTCCAGCAATGGTTTCAGGGGGACCCGACCCGCTTCCGAGTCGAAGACCAGGACTTCGGCCCCCAAGTCTTTGATGGCCCTGATATTATCTTTCGGAGCCGCCGCGGTGCAGGCCACCCAGGTGGGCGCCGGCGAATCCAGGTGGAGTAGTTTAGCCGTTAAGGGCAGGCGCAGGCGGCTGTCCAGGACGAGGCGGATGGGGTCCTGGCCTCGGCCCCGGTGCAGCCGGGTGGTGAGTTGCGGGTCGTCGGCCAGGACGGTGTCGATGCCCACCAGGATGGCGTCCACCCGGTGGCGCAGGCGGTGCCCGTAGGCCCGGGCCGCATCCCCGGTGATCCACTGGCTCTCGCCAGTAGCGGTGGCGATCTTGCCGTCCAGGGAACAGGCCGCCTTGGCAATGACCCAGGGGCGTCCGGTATCCGTCCAATGGAACCAGGCTTCGTTGAGTCGCCGGGCCTCTGCGGCCAGGAGTCCCGCCTGCACGGTCATCCCCCGGGAGTGCAAGTACTCAGCGCCGCCGCCGGTGACCTGGGGGTTGGGGTCCCGGCTGGCGATGATCACGCGGGCCACCCCCGCGGCCAGGATGGCCTGAGTGCAGGGCGGGGTGCGGCCCTGGTGGTTGCAGGGCTCCAGGGTGACGTAGAGGTCGGCGTCCTGCGCCGCGGCCCCGGCCTGGCGCAGGGCCTCCACTTCGGCGTGGGCCGCGCCCACCCGGCGATGGAACCCCCGGCCCACAATCAGGCCGTCTTTGACCAACACCGCGCCCACCATGGGATTGGGCGAGACCCAACCGGCGCCTTTGGCAGCGAGACGCAGGGCCAGCTTCATGTAAGTCGCATCAATGGAATCCATAAAAAAGATTTACCACAGAGACACAGAGGTCACAGAGAATATTCTTGGTGAACCTCTGTGCTCTCTGTGCCTCTGTGGTGAATTATTTTGACTTCTCTCCTTCTTTCCGGCTGGCCAAAAGGTGGCGGATTTCCTCCATGAAGTCGGTGGCGTCGGTGAAGTGGCGGTAAACCGAGGCAAAGCGCACATAAGCCACTTCGTCCCACTGGCGCAACTGATTCATGATCCGTTCGCCGATCCAGGTGGAGGCGATCTCACGCATCCCGCTTTCCAGCATCTCCCGTTCCAGGCCGTCCAAAAAATTCTCGATGACGTCGATGGACACCGGCCGTTTCTCACAGGCCTTGGTGATGCCTTCGTAGAGCTTGGCCCGCTGGAACGGCTCCCGGCGGCCGTCCTTCTTCACCACCAGGGGCATGGTCTCCTCCACCTGCTCGTAGGTGGTGAAGCGCCGCGAACAATGGAGGCACTCCCGCCGCCGGCGGATGGCGTTGGCCTCCCGGCTGGGGCGGGAGTCGATCACCTTGTTATTCGTGCTGTGGCAGTAAGGGCAGCGCATGGTGAAAGCTAGTTTTCAGTTTGCGGTTTTCAGTTTTCAGCCAAAAAAGAAGTTTCGATTGGAATATCTATTTGATTTTATATCAGGTTTCAAGAAAAGGGCTAAGCATTTTTGGTGACTGGTACATCCGGGCAATAAAGAAAGGGCGACCCAATGGTCGCCCCTACGAGAAATACCTTTGCCAATTGATAACCGTTTAATAAGGCCTTTACGGAAAACGGCAAACAGCTTTAGACCTCACCCCATTCCTCGGCGAAGAGGGGATAGTGAGAACAGAAATCCCGCACCTGCACCTGGAGTTTGGCCTGGAGGTCGGTGTCGCCGGGGGCGCTCAGCACCTGGTGCATGAAATCGGCAATGGCCACCATCTCCTTCTCCTTCATGCCCCGGGTGGTGAGGGCCGGGGTGCCCACCCGGATGCCGCTGGTGACGGTGGGAGGGCGTTGATCGAAGGGGATGGCATTTTTGTTGACGGTGATGCCGGCCCGGTCCAGGGCCTCTTCAGCGACCCGGCCGGTGAGGCCGTTAGGGCTCAGGTCCACCAGGATGAGATGGGTGTCGGTGCCCCCGGCCACCAGGCGGTAACCCCGTTTCAGAAATTCCTGGGCCAGGGTCCGGGCATTGGCAACGATCTGGACCTGATAGCGTTTGAAGGACGGCGCCAGGGCCTCCTTGAAGGCTACGGCCTTGGCGGCAATGATGTGCATCAGGGGACCGCCTTGAATCCCGGGAAAGATCTGACTATCCAGGGCTTTGCCATATTCGGCCTGGGCCAGGATGAGTCCGCCCCGGGGTCCCCTCAGGGTCTTGTGGGTGGTGGAAGTGACGAAGTCCGCCACCAAAACGGGATTTGGATGGAGACCCGCACCGATGAGCCCGGCGATGTGGGCCATGTCCACCATGAGATAGGCCTTTACCTCCCGGGCGATGTCGGCGAACCGGGAAAATTCCAGGATGCGGGGATAGGCGCTGGCCCCGGCGATGATCATCTTGGGGCGGTGCTTCAGGGCGAGTTCCTTGAGGCTGGCGAAGTCCACCTGTTCGGTCTGCCGGTCCACGCCGTAGGTCACAGAATTGAACAGGCGGCCGGAGAAATTCACCGCGGCTCCATGGCTCAGGTGGCCACCATGCGCCAGGTCCATTCCCATAATGGTATCACCGGGCTTCAGGAAGGAGAAATAGACGGCCATATTGGCCTGGCTGCCGGAATGTGGCTGGACGTTGGCGTAAGCCGCGCCGAAGATCTCCTTCACCCGGCTCAGGGCCAGGTTCTCGGCGGTATCCACGTATTCGCAGCCGCCATAGAAGCGCCGCCCCGGATAGCCTTCGGCATACTTGTGGGTCAGGATGGAGCCCTGGGCCTGGAGCACCGCGTTGCTGACGAAGTTCTCCGAAGCGATCAGTTCCAGCTTGTGCAACTGGCGCAGTCGTTCCCGCTCGATGACCGCGTAAATCGCTGGATCAATGCGGGCCAGGTCGTCCATCTGATCCATCATGTTACTGCTCCGGCCGGGTGCTGCTCCCGGGCCAATTGTTCCAGTAGATCCAAACGCTCCTGGTGACGGCCGCCGTCAAAGGGGGTCCTGAGCCAGGTCCGCACGATTTCTTTGCCGAGATCGGGTCCGATTACCCGGCCACCCATGACCAGGAGGTTGGCGTTGTTATGACGTCGGCTCATTATGGTCGCAAAGAGGTCGTGGCACAGCGTCGCCCGGATGCCGGGAAAACGGTTGGCCATGATGCTCATCCCCAGGCCGGTGCCGCAAATCAAGATGCCCAGGCTCCCGGGGCGGGCCAACACGGCATCCACCACCTTTTTGCCGAACAGGGGGTAGTGCACCGATTCTTCGGCATTGGCGCAGCCGAAATCAGCAAACGGCGCCTTGAGTTCACGCAGCACCTTGACGATCTCTATCTTCAAGCCGAAGCCCGCGTGGTCGCAGGCCAGGGCGATGGTTTCCCGCTCAGGCGGCCCGGGCGGTAACGAAACTGATGACATCCTGGACGGTCCTCAGCTTTTCGGCTTCCTCATCAGCAATCTCCATGCCGAATTCTTCTTCCATGGCCATGATCAGTTCCACCAGGTCCAGGGAATCCGCGCCCAGGTCATCCACGAAGACCGCCTCCGGAGTAACCTCAGAGCGTTCCACGCCCAGTTTATCCACGATTATATCAATTACCTTTTCTTCAATTGCACCCATTGACTAAAACCTCCTGTTTTCTTAAACCATCAACATGCCGCCGTTAACATGAATCACCTGGCCGGTAAGATACGCCGCGGCCTCGGAAGCCAGGAAGGCCACCGCCTGGGCCACCTCCGCCGGCGTGCCGAAGCGGCCCAGGGGAATCTGGGCCAGCATTTCGGTCTTGACCTTTTCCGGCAGGGACTCGGTCATCTCCGTTTGAATGAAGCCGGGAGCCACCGCGTTCACCGTGATATGGCGGGAGGCCAGCTCCCGGGCCACCGACTTGGTCAGGCCGATCAAGCCGGCCTTGGAGGCCACGTAATTGGCCTGGCCGGCATTGCCCATCACCCCCACCACCGAGCTGATGTTGATGATGCGGCCAAAGCGCTGCTTGACCATGGTCTTGCTCGCCGCCCGGATGCAGTTATAGGCGCCCTTCAGGTTCACGGTCAGGACCGCATCCCATTCGTCCTCTTTCATGCGCAAGATGAGGTTGTCCCGGGTGATGCCGGCGTTGTTCACCAGCAGGTCCAGGCGGCCGCTCTCCTTGACGATCTCATCGAGGCCGCGTTGCACCTGACTGAAATCGGCCACATTGAATTCGATCAAACGGGCCTGGGCCCCCTTGGCCTCGACGTCTTTTTTGGTGCGGGCTGCATCTTCGCCCAGGGCTACGTCGTTCAGGTACAAAGTCAGTCCGGGTCGGGCCAGTTCCAGGGCGATGGCCCGGCCGATGCCCCGGGCCGCTCCGGTTATCAAAGCCACAGAGATGCTGTCGTTCATATCAGTTTACCGGAAAATCTTAACGGCGCTAAAACCATAGTTCACCCCAGGCGCCCTGACCCGGACGCGCCAAGGCCTGCTGGGTTAATTAAATAATCCGAAATGCACCAAATTGAAAGAGGTTTCTGATACTTTTTTTCACATAACCCTGATAAATCAGGCCGCCGCCATGCCGCTGGCATGTCTCCGGTAGCCGCAGGCTTTAGCCTGCGCCCTTACTGGCAAAAATAGGGGGTTCCGGGCTGCCCGCGGCTCACTGCTCCCGGTCCTTTTTAATCTCCTGAATCAGGGCCGGAATGATCTCGAACAGGTCGCCCACCATACCGACGTCGGCCACCTGGAAAATGGGGGCCTTGGGGTCTTTGTTGATGGCCACGATGAAGTCGGAGGACTGCATGCCCACCAGGTGCTGGGCTGCACCGGAAATGCCGCAGGCGAGGTAAATCCGGGGCGCGACGGTCTTGCCGGTCTGGCCGATCTGGTGGGGATAGCTGATCCAGCCGGCGTCCACCGCGGCCCGGGTGGCGCCCACGGCCGCGCCCAGCAGGTCGGCCAACTCCTCCAGGAGGCGAAAGTTCTTGGCGTCTTTCAGGCCGCGGCCGCCGGCGACGATCACTTCGGCGGCGGAAAGCGGCACCCGCTCCTTGATTTCCTCCACGGTGGCGACAAAGCGACTGCGGCCGGCCTCGTCCAAGCAGGCGGTGTCCACCGGGATCACTTCACCTTCCGGAAAATCGGCCGCCGGCCGCGCCTTGAAGACCCCGGGCCGGGCCGTGGCCATCTGGGGAAAGGTGCGCGGCGTGATGATGGTGGCCATAATATTGCCGCCAAAGGCCGGGCGGGTCTGCAGCAGCAGGCGCTTTTCCGGGTCGATGGCGAAGGCGGTGCAATCGGCGGTCAGACCGGTCTTGAGGCTGGCCGCCACCCGGGGGATGAAGGCCCGGCCGACATAGGTGGCCCCGGCCAGGATGATTTCCGGCCGATACTGCCGGGCCAGTGCCGTCAGGGCCGCGGCATAGGTCTCTTCCAGAAAATCCTGGAGCCGCGGGTGCTCGGCCAGATAGACCTTATGGGCGCCGGCGGCCAGCAGGGCAGGGGCCAGGGAGGCCACGTCGGCCCCAAATAGCACCACGGCCACCGGCACCTGCAACGCTTCGGCCAGACGGCGGCCTTCGCCCAACAGCTCGGCGGTCACCGGGGCCAGGACGCCGCCGCGCTGCTCGGCGAAGATCCAGACGCCGTCCGGCGGCACTGCGGGCCGGGGGCTGGGGCCGGTGGCCTCAGGGATGACCAGGGCCTCCATCTCGCAGACCTCGACGCAGGCGCCGCAGAGGTTGCAGCCCTCGCCGATGACCAGGGTCTCGCCCTCCAGCTTCAGGACCCCGAAAGGACAGACCTCGACGCACTGGCCGCAGGCGAGACATTTTTCGGGGTAGAAAATAAGACTCATATTAGCTCATAATTTATTCAAGGCGCAGGAACCGCCGGGGGCGGCGGTGCTCCACGCTCATTTATCGATCAACCGTGCTTAATAGTTGGGTCTTTTTTTTCAGGGTTCTGAGAGTCAGATAAACGATCAGCCCAAAAGTGAAAATCATTAACCAGGTTTGATCTACCCTAATTCTCCCGGCCTGCAGGCTATCCCGGATGATGGCCAGGGCCGTAAAAGAGGCGATCATAGCAAAGAAGCTGGAATATTCCCGCTTCAAGGCCGACTTCCAGGAAAAAGCCAGTTCCGGCGGCTGCCAGTTCTTGAATTGAGGCATAATCGCGGGGGTTTTTTCGGCCCAATTTACAAAGGCAGCCCCGAATTTTTCCCGCAAATATTTTTCTTCGGCAAAGATAATCCGTTCATAGAACAGGGTGAAGCACAAGACGACGATGAGCGTGCACCACCAAACCTGAATAAACAGCGCCAACCCCAGCCACATCAGGAAGTTACCCAAATAAAGCGGGTTTCGGACCAGGGAATACATCCCCGTGGTGTTCAGGACCTCCGCCACCTGGCCCCGGGTGTTGCGGCCGGAGGTGCCCCGGGGGGCGAAACCCACGGTATAGAAGCGCAGCGTTAGCCCGATCACGGAGAGCACGAGGCAGCCCATTTGCCAGGCCAGGCCGGGGTGCGGCGCGGCCTCCGGATGGCGGTAGCTCAGCAGAGCCGCAATAAACAGCGCCCCCAGGAAGAGCGGCAGATAACTGCGCCAGCGGAAAAACCGGTTGCCGAGGCTTTCGAACTCTTCTTGTAGGGGCATTTTTTCGTAGGGGCGAACCTGGTGTTCGCCCTGGAT
>JBIOJX010000143.1:0-6981 GCA_044451265.1 Desulfobaccales bacterium | reverse complement strand
GTTGGCCGGGGTCGTGGGCTGACTGGATTGGCCTCCCTTCATCCCCTCTTGTTTCTGGGATTGGCCGGCGCCGCAGCCGGGACTATTCTGGTTGCCGGGTTTTGGGGCCGGGGTCACCGCGCAGGTCCCGCCCGGGCCGCCGGTGCACACCTGGCCTTGACCCACCGGACAGACCGCCGGGCCGCCGCCCTGGTTCTGGGCCAAAGCGACTCCCGCCAGGAGCAAGACCCCGCCCAACGCCAGCGCCAGGCCGATCATCACGCACCGTCTATTCTTCATAAAGTTCTCCTTTATTTACCCATGAGGTATTGTCAGCCATTTCTTGACCTTTAGTCCGGGCGTCCCGGGCCTTCGGGGCCGGGGCCTGGTTGCATCCCTGGACCCGGCCCGCCTGGGCCGGGACCCTCACCAGGACCGGGCGGCGGCCCCAGGCGCGGGCCCCCGTGCCAGGGGCCCCGCCGGCCGCCCATGGGGCCGCAGGCCTTGTCCAGGCGGGTCTGGACCAGATTCAGAAAGGCGGCGCGCTGTTCGGGTTTCAATTCTTTCCGGAATTCCAGCAGGTGCCGCACCAATTCCTCTTCCAGTTTGCCTTGTGAGGCGCTGATTTCTTCGATCTTGGCGTGGATGGCAGGCAGGGCCGGGGTCTCAGCCCTGAGCAACTCGAAGAGCTCCTGGCGTCTTTGGAACAATTCGCTCCGGATGGCCTCGACCTTGGCCCGATGCTGCGCGAACAGGCCGCGCACGGCCTGACGCTGAGTCTCATCCAGCTTCAGAGTTTGCCACAGCTCCCGCATGGGCAGGGGAGGCGGCAGGTCCCGGGACAGCTTTTGCGCCTGATCCTGATAATGCAGATAAACGAAGGTGCCGATGGTCCCGAAGTTTAGGGCCAATGAAAAAATTACCAGATATAATAACCAGTTGCGTCTCACTTGCAGCTACCGTTGTCTTCGTCCTCTTGATAGGAGGCGAGAATCATCCCCATAGAGCCCTGGGGAAAGTCATGAAAGGCTTCCAGGCTGGCGACTTCCGTGCCGGAACCGTTTGATGTTTGGGGCTGGGCATAGAAATCCCGGGCCACGGTGCCGCCCAAATAGATGCCCAGCACCAGCGACGCAGCCAGGGCCAGGTGCCGCCACCCGCGGCGGGAGGGCCGATTGATGCGGGCCCGCACCTTCTCCGGCAACCCGGCAGGGACCGGGGCCGTCAAGCTCCCCAGGGCCTGATCCAGGGCCGTAAGTAAGGCCAGTTCCCGGCGGCAGCCGGCGCAACCTTCCAGGTGACGCTCCACCTGATTCATCACCTCGGGCGCCAGCTCGCCGTCCAGCCAGGCAGAAAGGTTATCCTGCACCTCGAGGCAATTGTTAGTCATGGCTTTGATCCCCCAAAAAAATTATCCCTGCCTAGTTTAACACAAAAAACCGTCCAGACCGGCGCGTCCCGTGAATTGATTTAAAAATTTCCGGAAGCAAACCGCAGGAATTCCCGGCCGTCGGTCTCCCGGTACGCTTCTTGGCCCCTGCCCCGATTCTTCTTGACGGCCGCGGGTCCCATGCTTATCTTCTGGCCAGCGCCAAAACCGGCCGAACCACTCGGCCAAGGAGGGTTTATGCTGTCGCAAATTCCCGTGGACTTTGCCAAGGTCAAGAAAGAGAACCTCAATAAAGTGATCCTGCGGGCGGCCATCATTGCCGAATTGGACGCCATTAACCTTTACGTGCAAATGGCGGCCCAGACCGACGACCCCGACATCCAAAAGGTCCTGCTGGATATCGCCCGGGAGGAAAAGACTCACGTGGGCGAGTTCGAAACCATGCTCCTGCGCTTCGACGCCGAGCAGGTGACGGAGCACGAGCACGCCAAAAAAGAGATCAAAGAGCTTACCGGAAAATAGACTCCGCCTGGTTATTTCACCGGGGGGTACGGATACGGCGTGCGCGGCGGGCTGGAAAGTATGTCCAGCTGGTGAGCCAAGTCCGGGTTCAGTCTCTTGAGATTCTGGGATTCAGCAAAAGCCAGCTTCATGTGGCCCGTGGCCACGAAAGTCAGGCCCAGGTTAAAATGGGCCTCAGGATTATTGGGGTCTTGCTTGATGGCATCTTTAAAGGCCGCGGCCGCTTCTTCCGGGCGGCCGGCCTGATAATAGGCGACCCCCAGGTTGCTAAAGGCGCCGGCGGCCTTGGGATCGGCCTTGGTAGCCGCCTTGAAGGCCTTTTCGGCATCTTTGACATTGCCCTCCTTGAGGAGGCCCAGCCCCTGCTGGTTATAAGCATTACTGACCCGGTCAGGCAATTCCTTGTTTTTCGGCTGCAACTGCATCAATTTGCCGAGGTCCGTGGCGGCGGCGCCATAATTACCTTGCCCGCTGTTTACCTTGGCCAAGCCCTCCAGGGCTTCCGGATAGTCGGGCTTGAGGCGGACGGCCTCTTTCAGGTATTTGGCTGCCTGCCGGGGACGCCCCATCTCCAGATACTTCATCCCCAACTTATAATTAGCCTCGGGGTCTGTGGGGTTCTGGCTGACTGCCTGACGCAATTGCACGACATTGGGCCCCCGTTCTCCCGACGCCGGAGGTGCCGGCAGAATGAGGCCGAGCCCAACAAGGATAAGCAGGATTACATACCGGCGCGACATCCCTTTCCTCCGGATTGCTTTAGTCTGCCTATGACAAAAACATTCTAACATAAATTTTGCCGTTGGCGTGTCGGCGCCTCGATTCGCTAAAAATTTATCAAGTGGCCACTACCCTGACCTGCGCTCCGCCGTTGCCGGTAACAACAGCCGCGGGTGGGTGTGCTCCATCAGCCTTTCAATCAAGGTAATCCTGCAGGGCCTTTTTGAGGAACTGGCGGGCCCGCTTCAGCAGGCCGTCCACGGCCTGGGGGCTGAGCCCCAACTCCTCACCGATCTCCTGATAGGAGAGCCCGCCGAAGCGCTTCAGGACCAGGGCCCGGCGCTGGTTCTCCGGCAGGCTGTTGAGCAATTCCTCCAGCTGGCGGCTCAGGTCGTGTTCTTCCAGGATTTCCAGGGGACTGGCCCCGGGGTCCGGAGGATTGGGTCCTCCCTCCTGGTCCAGCGATTCCTGGGGACGCCGCCGGCGCAGCAGATTCAAGCAATGGTTGGCGGCGATGCGGTGCAGCCAGGCGGCGACGCTGGCCTTGGGCTCGAAGCGGTGGGCGTTTTCATAGACCTTGAGGAAGACCTCCTGGGTCGCGTCTTCGGCTTCCAGGGGGTCGCGCAGCAGCCGGTAGGCGATCTGATAGATCCGTTGCTGATGGCGGCGGATCAACTCCGTCAGGGCGGCGTCCTCGCCCCGGGCCAGACGCCGGAGCAAGGCGTAATCGAGGTCGGTGGGGTCGGTGCTCAAAACGGGATCAGGAAGATGCCTTCGTCCTTCTTGCAGGCCCGGAGCAATTCCAGGTGGCGCAGCACGGCGAATTCCCGCTGCAGCTCATCTTCACTGATCCCCAGAACCCGGGCTGCTTCCTGCTTGGGCACCTCACCCTTCTCTTTGACCAGGTCCTGGAGCTGCTGCTGCCGAGGGGTGAGAGCAATACCACCCGGGAGATCCTTGAGGCTCTTGGCGGTGTGTACCGCCCAGGGATCGCAGGTGCGGATGGGACTGAGGACCTCCAGGTAGCAATCCTCGCAGAGGATTTGGCCGAGATGCTCCTGGGGTTCCTCCCCTGCCAACGAGGCGCCGCACTTGGTGCAGACATCGGCTTGAGCAGTCATGATATCTTCAACTCCAGGCCGTTTCCCTCCCTCGCCGGGAGGGAAACGGAGAGAGGTAAAAAGGCATTTATCTTAAATAGGCGTTCGGAAAACGCTGGATCGGTCAGCCGGCCACCGGTTCCTTAAATCGTGTAGTCGCCTTCCATATCCAGCCGGAACTCGCCGGGTTTGCCGGTGGGCGACACCGTAAAGGTGCCGGCGCCCTTGAGGGTGCTCAGCTTGCCGATGGCCTTGTAAACCTCCCATTTCCCCTTGGTCATGGAGCCCATCTTATCCCCCCGAAATTTGGAGAAGACCGCGCCGTTCTCATAGATGGTCGCGGCATAGCCGGTCATGGGCCCGTCGCCCTTGGTGCGGTCGTGATGGGTGATGCTGCGGCGAGAGACGAAGGCCCCGGCGACTCCGGGGGTATAATCGATGGGCTCGCCTTCCATTTCAGTGAGCATCAGGCAGTGGTCCGGCACATCTCCCACATAAAGGCTCTCGCGCCGGGTGACATAGATTTTGAAGCTGGCCTTGCGCTGCATGTTATTCCCTCCTCTGGGAAGATGAGTTTGTGCTTGAGAGGCTGTCTTGGCCGCGAGGAGGATAACCCCACTTGCGGCCCTGGAAACAACTTATATATCCAGCTCCTGTAATTCAAGGACGTTGTTCTGAATAAATTCGCGGCGGGGCTCCACTTTGTCGCCCATGAGAATGGTAAAGATTTCATCCGCGGCCACCGCGTCTTCGACGTTGACCTTCAGGAGGGTGCGGGTCTCCGGGTCCATGGTGGTCTCCCAGAGCTGCTCCGGGTTCATTTCCCCCAGGCCTTTGAACCGCTGAATATTGATACCTTTCTGGCCCTCCTCCAAAATAAAGGCGACCATCTCTTCCAGGGATGGGAACTCCCAGGTGCGGTCTTTGCCCTCCAGGAGGTGGGGCGGGCTCTTAAAGTCCTGAATCCCTTGCGCCAGGCGCACCAGGGCCTGGAAGTCGCTGCCCCCCAGCAGGTCCCAGTCCACCCGCATGTCGGCGGCATCCCGGACTTGCGGGGTGATGACCAGGACAAAGGCGTGGTGCTCTTCATCAGGCTCCAGGCGGGCGCTGAGCTTGCCGCCGGCTTCCAAGGCGGCCGCCAGGCCCTGCAACTGCTCTTCCTGCCGTAAGCTCTCTTTGGCGACCAGCTCATTATCCAGGAGGAATTGCATAACCTGCCGGGCCAGGCCCCGTTTTTCGAAGCGGCTCAAATATTCCTGATAGGCGATGACCTTTTCCATGGCCTCGAACAGCGGTTCGCCCTCCAGGGTGCGGCCGGCCCCCAGGCGCAGGCGCTTCTTCTCCATGCCCCGCTTCAGCAGGTATATTTTGAACTCGCCATCGTCCTTCAGGTAGGTCTTCTCTGAACCCCGGGTGAGGCGGTACAACGGCGGCTGGGCGATATAGAGGTACCCGCCTTCCACCAGCGGGGCGAGCTGCCGGTAGAAGAAGGTGAGCAGCAGGGTGCGGATATGGGCCCCGTCCACGTCGGCGTCAGTCATGATGATGACCTTGTGATAACGCAGGGAGTCCATGTTGATTTCTTCCTGGGACAGGTCGGAGCCCAGGGAGGAGATCAGGGTGCGGATCTCGGAGTTCTCCAGCATCTTCTCAAAGCGGGCCTTTTCCACGTTGATGATCTTGCCCTTGAGGGGCAGGATGGCCTGGAAGCGCCGGTCCCGGGCCTGCTTGGCGGAGCCGCCGGCCGAGTCGCCCTCCACCAGGTAGATCTCCCGGCGAGCGGGGTCGCGCTCCTGACAGTCGGCCAGCTTGCCCGGCAGGGTCATGTCGCCCATGGCGCCTTTTTTCCGCACCAGGTCCCGGGCCCGCCGGGCCGCTTCCCGGGCCCGGGCCGCGTCCAGCAGCTTGGCCAGGATGTCCCTGGCCACCCGGGGATTTTCGCCCAGGTAGGTCAGCAGGTGCTCATACAACAGATTTTCCACCATCCCCTTGACTTCGCTGTTGCCCAGCTTGGTCTTGGTCTGGCCTTCGAACTGGGGGTGCGGCAGCTTGATGCTGATCACCGCCACCAGGCCCTCCCGGACGTCGTCCCCGGTGAGGTGGGTGTTCTTCAGATTTTTAGGGAGGTCGCTCACCGTAATATATTGGTTGATGGCCCGGGTGAGACCGGCCTTGAAGCCGCTCAGGTGCGAGCCGCCTTCCCGGGTGTTGATGTTGTTGGCGAAGGTGAAGAGCTGCTCGTTGTAACTTTCGTTGTATTGGAAGGCGATTTCCAACTGGTAGCCGTTCTTGCCGCCGGTCAGAAAAATCGGGTCCGGATTGATGGGAGTCTTGTTGCGGTTCAGATATTCGACAAAAGAGACGATGCCGCCTTCGTAATGAAATTCGTTTTTGCGGCCGGATAAGTCATCTTCCAGGGAGATGCGCACCCCGGCGTTGAGGAAGGAGAGCTCCCGCAGGCGCTGGGCCAGCGTGTCATAGCTGAAAACGGTTTCGGGAAAGATTTGCGGGTCCGCCTTGAAGGTCACCTTGGTGCCCCGGCGCTTGGTTTTGCCGGTGGTGGTCAGGGGCGTGGCGGTCTTGCCCCGTTCGTAGCGCTGGTGATAGACCTGGCCGTCCCGGCGGATCTCCACCTCCAGGTATTCGGACAGGGCGTTGACCACCGAGACCCCGACGCCGTGGAGGCCGCCGGAGACCTTGTAGGCCCCGGAGTCGAACTTGCCGCCGGCATGCAGGCGGGTCATCACCACTTCCACCGCGGGCAGGTTCTCGCCGGGGTGCAGCTCCACGGGAATGCCCCGGCCGTTGTCCTCCACCGTGACGCTGTTGTCCGAATGGATCTTGACCGTGATCTCGTTGCAATGCCCGCCCATGGCCTCGTCGATGGAGTTGTCCACCACCTCGTAGACCAGGTGGTGCAGGCCCTCCACCCCGGTGTTGCCGATGTACATGGACGGGCGCTCCCGCACCGGCTCCAGACCTTTAAGGACCTGGATCTCTGCGGCGCCGTATTCGGCGGCCGCGGCGTCGGGGGCAAGGTTTTTGTCGTCCGGCAAGTTTTTGCTCCTCCTCAACCCGAAATCTTTGAGGTTTTTATGCTTAAATTTTGTAGCCGCAGGCTTTAGCCTGCGCCGTGGTTTTTATTCCCCCCTTTTCTAAAGGGGGGTTAGGGGGGATTATAACCAGCTGCAAATCCCCCAAAATCCCCCTTTGCTAAAGGTGGACTTTACCCCCCCCTTTGAAAAAGGGGGGTTGGGGGGGATTTTATCC
>JBIOJX010000142.1:0-7045 GCA_044451265.1 Desulfobaccales bacterium | reverse complement strand
GCAGGGGAAACAGGGCGTCGATGTTGGTTTCCTGGAGGCTGTATTTGATTTGATAATGTTTGCCGAATTCCGTGATGAGATGACGCAACGCCGCCGACAGACCCAGGTCCTCCAGGAGCGTGGGGCTCAGGTCCCGGGACAGGCGCCGGACATTGTCCACCACCTGGTCAATGTTGCCCAGCATCTCCAGGCATTCCTCCCGAAGCAGTAGCTGGTCGGGTTGCAGGTCTCCTTCAATGGCCCTGGTTTGCAGCTTCAAGACCAACAGGGCCTGCCCCAGTTCGTCGTGCAGTTCCCGGGAGATCCGCTTGCGTTCGTCCTCCTGGGCGGTAAACAGTTGGGAAGCGAGATGACGCAGATTCTCTTCCGATTCCCACAATTTTTCCCGGGCTTCCTTGCGCGCCGTGATGTCTTCCGTCGTGCCGACGCAGCAGCGCGGCTTGCCTTCCATGTTCCGGATCAGAGAAACCGTCACCTGCGCCCACAAATCAGAGCCGTCCTGGCGCAAGAAACGCTTCTCTAACCGGTAACTATCCCGGAGCCCTTTCTTCAGATCATCGAATAATTCCAAATTTCTGGCGCGGTCATCTACATGGGTGATTTCCAGAAAAGTTTTGCCCCGCAGTTTCTCATCCTGGTAACCCAGCATCTTATGTTGGGCGGCGTTGGCCGCGATGATGCGCCCTTCCAGGTCTGACATGACGATGCCGATTGCCGCCCCTTGAAAAATGGCCCGGAAGCGCGCCTCGCTGTCTCGCATCCGCATTTCGGCAATGCGGCGTTCCGTAATATCCTGTGCCGTTCCCATCAGGCGCTGCGACCGGCCGTTTTCACCGAAGATGACTTCCGCCTGGGAATGAATATAGCGCACCGAACCGTCGGGCCGGATGAGGCGGCTGACCGTATTGAAAGGTTTTTCCCCAGCCAGGGCGGCGTTGAGGTGATTTTTTACCTGTTCCCGGTCTTCCGGATGGGCGAAGTCCAAGATCGCTTCCGGAGTTACGGCAGTTTTCTGTGGATCCAGGCCGCAGATGCGGTAGACTTCCTCGGAGCAGATGATCTCGCCGGTTTGGATATTCCATTCCCAATTGCCCAGGTGAGCGAGGTGTTGGGCCGCGGCCAGCCTGGCCTCACTCTGCCGCAAGGCATCTTCGGCCTGCTTGAGTTCGGTGATATCGTAAAAGACCCCGGTCACATGATTGATCGTGCCGTCCGAATTAAAGACAATCTGGCCCCGGGCCTGGATCCACAAGGTATGGCCATCTTTGGTCCGGATGCGGTATTCCCTGAGATAGGCGCCGTCGTCCTTCAGGGCCTGGATAAAGGCCTGTCTGGCCGGTTCCAAGTCCTCCTCCAGAATGAGATCGGACCATTTCAAGCGCCGGGAATTGAATTCTTCCTTGTTATAGCCGGTTAGCTCTTCAACCTTGTTGTCGAAGAACTCGGTGGACCAATCGGCATGGCCCTTGAAAACCACCGCCGGAATGGCCTTGACCAACATGCGGTATTTCCGCTCGCTCTCCTTCAGGGCCTCCTCAGCCTGCTTGCGCTCGCTGACGTCGATTCCCAGGGTCAACACCAGGGAAGCGCCATCCACATCGGCAAAGGGATAACTGTATACCTGATAAGTCCGGTGGCTTTCGGCATAGGTTGCCTCTTTCACACTGGGCTTGCCGGTTTTCAGGACCTGAAATTGCGTGCAGTTTTCGCAGGGCGCCTCCCTCTTAAACATCGCCTCATAACATTTTTTGCCTTCCCAATCTCCGCAAATCTCCCGGAACTGACGGTTGGCAAACTTGAGAGAGTAATCCGGAGCCTTCAGGTAAACCAGGCCGGGCAGCCCATCCAACAGGGAAAAAAGCCGTTGTCTTTCCGCCTCCAGGGCCTCCTCGGCCCGCTTGCGTTCGGTGATGTCGATTCCCAGGCTCAGCACCAGCGAGGTGCCGTCCACATCGGTGAACGGGTAAAAGTATATATTGAAGACCCGGTCGTTTACCGGAATGGTCATCTCTTGCACGTTTAAGGCATGGTTTGCCATGACCTGCACCGCCGGACAACCTTCGCAGGGCTCCTCTTTGCCGAAAACTGCTTCGTAGCAGTGTTTCCCTTGCCAGTTACTGAAGAGTTCTCCGTATATGCGATTGCCGAAAAGGAGAGAAAAATCCGGGGCAATTAAAGAAACCATGGCCGGCAGGCCGTCCAGCAAGGCAAAGAGCCGCTGGCGCTCGGCCTCCACCGCCATCTCGGCGGCCCGGCGTTCTTCGATTTCCCGGCGCAACTCCTCGTTGGCCAGCCGCAACTCCTCCTCGATCCTTTTGCGCTCGGTGCCGTAGCGGATAGCCCGCAGCAGCAGGCCGCCATCCGTCTGTCCCTTGACCAGATAGTCCTGGGCCCCCTCCCGCACCGCGGAGAGGGCCAGAGTCTGATCATCCAGGCCGGTCAGGACCACGAAAGGAATTTTAGGGGCGTGGGCGTTGGCCTTGACAAAGGTGTCCAGGCCGCGGCTGTCCGGCAGGCCCAGGTCCAACAGGACCAGGTCGATCTCGCCCTGGTCCAGTTTTTCCAACCCCCCCGAGAGATTGGGGACCCAGTCGATCTCGAAGCTGGCGTCTTCGGCTTCCGCCAACATCTCTTGGATGAGCCGGGCATCGCCGGGATTGTCCTCCACCAGGAGGATTCTGGTAGGGTTGCCAATCACCTGAATCACCTCGGGGGTAGTTTCACCACCGTCAGCCAGAAATTTTCAATGGACTGCACCACCGTCAGAAACTGCTCCAGGTCCACCGGCTTGTTAATGTAGCAGTTGGCGTGGAGGTCGTAGGTCTTCACGATGTCCTGCTCGGCCTTGGACACCGTCAGGATCACCACCGGAATCCGCCGCAGACTCGGGTCTTCTTTGATTTCCGCCAGCACTTCCCGCCCATTCATCTTGGGCAGGTTTAGGTCCAGTAAGATCAGGTCCGGGCGGGGCGCCTTCGCATAGGTCTCCTGACGGCGCAGGAATTTCATGGCCTCCTGGCCGTCTTCCACAGTGTGCAGAATATTCCGCACCTTACCTTCCTTCAGGGCCTCCACCGTCAGACGCACGTCCCCCGGGTTGTCTTCCACCATCAAGATCACGATGGGCCGGCAACCTTCCCTTTCCACGGTCATTTTTCCCCTCCCCCTGGAATATTGAAATAAAAAGTGCTCCCCTGGCCCGGAGCCGATTCCACCCAGATGTGACCGCCGTGGCGTTCGACAATCTTCTTGCAGAGGGCCAGGCCAATGCCGGTGCCGGGATATTCCCCCCGGCCGTGCAGTCGCTGAAAAATGGCAAAGATGCGCTCCTGGTGTTCCGGAGCGATGCCGATGCCATTGTCCTTGACGCTCAGCAGCCAGTCTTCCTCCCGGGCTTGGGCCGCGACGTGAATCCGGGGCGCCGCCGAATTCCGGAACCTGATGGCGTTGGCCAACAGGTTCTGAAATAATTGAGTCAATTGCACTATGTCGCCGCTCACCACGGGCAGAGGGTCATGCGTTATCACCGCCCCACTCTCTTCGATGGCTTGATGCAGATTGGCTTCAGCATCTTTAAGAACTTCGGTCAGGTCCGTGGGGCCCGGGGGTTTCCCCCGGGTGCCCACCCGGGAGTAAGCCAGCAGGTCATTGATGAGCTGCTGCATCCGGTGAGCCCCATCCACCGCAAAGCCGATGAATTCATTGGCGTTCTGATCCAATTTGTCCTGGTATCGCCTAGCCAGAAGTTGTGTAAAGCTGGCCACCATGCGCAGGGGTTCCTGCAAGTCATGCGAGGCCACGTAGGCGAACTGCTCCAGTTCGGCGTTGGAGCGGGCCAGGTCGCTGGCATATTGGGCCAGCCTTTGCTCGGCCCGGCGCCTCTCGTCCAACTCCACCGACAGGCGGGCATTGGCGTCGCGCAACTCTTCGGTGCGCGCCGCCACCTTTTTCTCCAGGACCTCCTTGTCTTGCTGCAAGACTGCGGCGGCTTCCTTAATGGTAAGAAAGAGGGGGCGGATGGCGAGAACCCCAGCCAGCATAACCGCCGAAATCGCCAGGGCTATTCCGGCGTCCCAGAGGTCTTGAAAATCGATCTGGCCACCGGAGACTTCGTACCAGACCACGACGGTGCGTCGAATTGCCATAAGGCAGAGACCCGACGAAACCAGCACCCAGGCTGGGCTCTTGCCGGTAATCAGAATTAGCCTCAAGGCATAATAGGCTGCAGTGAGCTGGACCGCCACGGCGGCGACTTGCAGTATTACCGAGAGGTGAATTAACCAGGTCTCATTCATGAGTTAGCCTAACCACGGTTGTGGTGGAGGAATAAGGCAGACACTAATATCCTTGACTCTTCACAAAAGCACATTGATAACCAAGGTAAATTATATATTTTTACCGTGAAATAATCATTATTGATTTAAACAATTCCCGCTTAATTCGCCGCCTCCGGAGGTTGGCTGGGCATGGGATGCACCACTACGATCCAGGGGAGGCACAGGGCCTGCTGCTCCGAGGCGTAAGGGAACCCCGAGGGCAGATAGGCCCCGAAAGGGCATTGGCCGCAAAGCTTCCCTGCCGTACCGCAGATGTCCCTGAGGCCTGCGGCATCGCCGATCAACTGCCGCAATTCCTCATGCAGCTTCCGGATATCTTCCAGTTGCGGGTTGCCGATCTCCCGGATCATGCGGTCCATCACCCGGGCCAGTTCCAGCAATAAAGGGGGCAGATTGCCTTCGGCCTTCTGCAGCCGCGTCAAAAAATCGTGAGTCTGGATGCCGCCGGTAGTCATAATTGTGGCTGTTGCTCCTCCATATCCGGCTGGGGAAAGCGAATGTGCGACAACATCCCGGCGCCGAGATAGATCTTGTATAAGGTATTGAACCACTTGTTCGGATGGGGGATATACTCCAGAATCGGCCGCCGTCCGGTGCTCCACTCCACCAGAAACTGGGTGAAGATAATCCATTGCATCAGTTCTTCCGGATGCTCGATGACCGAAGGATAGTAGCGAAACTCGATGGTGCCCCGGTACCAGTAAGAGTGCAGGTTGAGGCCGTGGTAGCGGGTGGGATGGAGCTTGTGGTGGCGCGGCGTCTTCAGGTCATCCCGGTTTTCCGGGGAATACCAGAGATTCTGGACCCGGGGAATGGCCTTCTCAGAGCCTTCCCGCCGGTACCAGTCACACAAATCAACCTCCAAAGGACGGCAGGTCTCGGCGTCGCGCCGCTCTTCCGGCAACAGATGATAGATGTAGCCCTCGAAGATGGAGATGATCCGCATCAACTGGAAGAGTTCCCGGTTGCCGAATTCGGTCGGCTCCACCCCGTGGTGCACATGAAAACCGCAGGTTTCATTGACCTGGATCTCGGGGAATTCCCGCAGCAGCAACAGGACCTCGTACAACTCCACCAGGCCCTTCAGGCCCGAAAGGATGGGGCTTACCAGTTCGCTGCCGCCGGCGCCCTTGATGGTGTCGTCCAGGACGAAGGACCAGGCCTGATAAGGAGGTTCCTCGGGGGAGAAGCCGTTTAAGCTGATGCCCCGTCTTTGAAAAACCCTGGGCAGTAGCGTCCCGGAAGGGTCACGGCTGGTAATCTTGTAAGGGGGAATAATCTGCCGGTCGCCTACCGAAATGGAATATTTCAGCCCGAAGGTCTCGATCTCCACCCCGAAAGGCCGGTTGGTGAAGTACCGTAACATGGGGTGCTTCTGTTTTAAACGCGCCTCTGAAAACCCAGGTGAGCCCACCTTGGCCAATCCCCCCAACTCCAAGACCACCGACAGCCACCGGGCTCAGTGCGCCACGGTGGCGTAAATTCTTCTTGGTGATTATTCTTTTTATCCAAAATAACGAAAAAACGACTAAAGGGCAAGGGAATTGTGGGCCAGACCGCGCCGCACCCCGGCCCAGAGGATTTACCACTCCCGGCCGAAGACGCGCCTCAACCCGGCGATTGCCTTCGCCTGATACCGTCAGAGACTGATTTTATGATCGCCGACCGAGAAGGGCCGGCCTAGAGACATACTGCTATTTGGGATACTGCACTTCGAAGACGCGTTTGGCCACGACTAAGGTGCCTTCATAGTAAGGCTGCCGTAAATCCGTGACCGTTACCCCGTTGCGGTGATTGGAGGCATGGATCATCTTCCCGTCCCCCAGGTAGATGCCGGCGTGTCCCACGTGGTTGCCGCCCCGGCGGAAGAAGAGGAGGTCTCCGGGAAGCAGCTTGGAGAAATCCATCTCCCGGGTCACGGTCTTGCCCACCTGGGCCTGTTCGGCGCTGGAACGAGGTAGATTAATCTTGAAACCGTGGTAGATGTATTGCACGAACCCGGAGCAATCGGTGGAAGAGCCGGTCTCAAAGGATCCGCCGCGGCTATAAGCCGAGCCTTTATAAACTTCCGCCTGGGCCAGGACCAGTTCCGAGAAATCCCAGGGCTCAAACTTGGCATATTTGGGCTCGGGCTGCAAGGCAGAGAGATCTCTTCTGGAATCGGCAGAAGATGGACGGGTGATAGGCGTTACGGTCTTTTTCTTGGGGCTCAGAGGCTCGATGAGAAAACCGCCGTCCCGCTGGGGGGTGACCTTCATCAGCGGCGCAGACTCGGTTACGGCAGGGGCCGCAGCTTTGGTTTCATAGCTGGGAGCCATGGAAGACTGCACTACTTCCGGGCTCTCTTCCCGCTGGGCAGACCGTCGGCGGCTTGAACCGGAAGAACTGGTGGCCTTTTTCGAGGACTTGCTTTTGTTGCTGACCTTGTTTTGGGTCTTGGACGTGGACTTCTTTTTTACGCTTTGGGTGGGTACTGAAAATGCCAGGCTAGGAGTGAATGCCAGGGCCAGAGTGATCATCGCGCTCAATATCAGGCGATTCGTCATCCAGAACCTCCTTGGTTATGGGACAATACCGAGGGAGCGAGTTCCATAGCCCCCGACAAAGGGCGGGTTTATACCGTCTTGTCTAACCATCCTCCTACTAGGTATTTATACCTGGTCATAACTAGGTAAATATACCTATATGCTTTGGGGGCACTTTAATAT
>JBIOJX010000141.1:0-7105 GCA_044451265.1 Desulfobaccales bacterium | reverse complement strand
TTCCGGCACTGAGACCTTTGCGGCGGTGAAGCTGTGGGTGGACAACTGGCGCTGGCAGGGCGTGCCCTTTTACCTGCGCACCGGCAAAAGGCTGCCTGCCAAGATTTCCGAAGTCTCCATCCAGTTTCGGCCGGTACCTCACCAGCCCTTCCCAGCCAACGCCGTAATGGACACCCGTCCCAACCGGCTGCTCATCGCCATCCAGCCTGAAGAGGGCATTTTGCTGCGCTTCGAGGCCAAGTACCCGGGACCCACCATGCGTCTCTCCCCGGTGATCATGCAGTTTTATTACCGGGAGGCCTTCAAATCGTCGCCGCCGGAGGCCTACGAGACCCTGCTGCTGGACGTCATGCTGGGGGATGCCACCCTGTTCATGCGGGCTGACCAGACCGAGGCCGCCTGGGAGATCCTCTCCCCGATTCTGAACACCTGGGAAAACGTCCGGCCCACGGACTTCCCTAACTACCAGGCCGGCACCTGGGGCCCGGAGGCCGCGGAAAGCCTCCTCGCCGCTGACGGCCGCAATTGGTTGATGCCCACCTTCCTGCAGTGCCAGGAAGACACGGCCGTCTGCCAGGTCACCATGGTGCAGCAATGATCCGCGTCTTTGATGACCCTGAGGCCTTGAGCCGGGGGGCGGCGGAGTTGTTTGTCAGTACCGCCCGAGACGCCGTGGCCGCCCGGGGACGCTGCAGTATGGCCCTGTCGGGCGGCAGGACTCCCCGGCGGACCTATGAGTTGCTGGCCCAGCCGGCCTTCCGGGACCGGCTGCCCTGGGCCCAGTCCCACGTCTTCTGGGGAGATGAACGCTGCGTGGAGCCGGAAGATCCCCGGAGCAACGCCCGCCTGGCCCGGGAGACCCTGCTCAACCACGTGCCCCTCCCGGCCGGCCAGGTTTATCCCATGCTCTGTAATCCCACCCCGGCGGCCGGAGCCCGGAGCTATGAGGCCCTGCTCCGGGACTTTTTCGGGGCAGGTGCACCCCGTTTTGACCTCATCCTCCTGGGTTTGGGCGAAAACGGCCATACCGCTTCCCTGTTTCCCGGCGACCCGGTGCTCAGTGAGCCGAAGCGCTGGGTGGCGGCAGTGTATGTCGCCGAACAGGATATGTACCGCCTGACCCTTACCGCGGCCATCATCAATCAGGCCCGGGTCGTGGCCTTTCTGGTGGCTGGAGCAGCCAAGGCCGCGGTGGTGCAGGAAGTGAGACAAGGCCTTCGGGACCCCAGGCGGCTGCCGGCGCAGCTTATTCAGCCGGAGCGGGGAGAGCTGCACTGGCTCCTGGATCAAAGGGCAGCCGGAGGTCTCCCCCGCCACCCCGCGGCTCAGGTTTAATTTGGCAACTTACCGTGGATCAGGAATTGAGCTGCTTGGAAATTATTCAATTGAAAGTGCGTAGCAGGTTGGTTATATTTGCAGATGTAACAACCCTCCAAGTAAGCGCCCGGGTCTCTCACGAGCCCGGGCTTTTACTTTTGGGTCCACATGAGGGTCAGGCCCGCCAGGATGACCAGAAACACCACCACGTCACCCCATTGCAACCAGAACCGGTCCAGGCCCCGGGCCGTCTGCCTGGATTTCACCAGCCGGCGGCGCACCAAGTTGTGCACCACCAGCAGGAGCAGGCCCACGATGGCCAGAAGCTCTCCGGACTTGAAGTTCTCAAACATTACTTCTTTCTCCGCTTATTCTGAGATCTGCAACGCCAGCGGCGCCTCGGCCGGGATAAGTTTGGGGAAGCAAACCCTGGGGGCTTGGGCCTTCCCAGGGGTGGTTGCGGCCGCCAATAAAAATGGCGGAGAGAGAGGGATTCGAACCCTCGGCGGAGATTTCTCCCCGCACTCGCTTAGCAGGCGAGCACCTTCGGCCTCTCGGTCATCTCTCCTGACAAGACAATTATTAGTTTCGGTTTCGAGTTTTCTATGCCTTAATTTCTTTTATTCTCACTAATGTTTGTTCCAATGCCCAAAAATCTCAGATAAATTCCTCTCTTGGTTTTTAACTGACTACTGGCTACTGGCCACTGACTACTCTCTTTTCATGGCGGAGGGAGAGAGATTCGAACTCCCGGACCCGTTAGAGTCTGCGGTTTTCAAGACCGCCGCCTTAAACCGCTCGGCCATCCCTCCTAACCCTTGATTTTTACCATCCGCTTCCGGGATTGTCAATGCAGGGGCGGGGTGTTGTCGGGGCGGACCGGCGTGTCCGCCCTCTTTGGGGCTTTTTAGTGTCAAATATTCCTTCTTTTCTGGAATTTCCCCCTTATTTATGTGACTAAGAAACATGGCAGAAACAGACTCCCCCTCCGGCTGCGCCATGCGGGGAGTAGTGGGTTTGATCCGCAACGGCCGCGGTTGCCCGGCGGATTATCCCGTAAATAAAGGGAGTTGTTGGTCAGACACCCCCGGCTCCCGGCGGCACCAAAGCGGCACAATTTCCGCAAAATTCAATCAAGGAGGAACACCCGGCGTTGCCGACTGTCCCATGTTTTCCAGGTTTCCCAGCTTAAATTGCTAAAAATCACCGTAAAAAGGCCACGACAGTTAAAACCAGCCAATTGCAGCCAAAATTCGGCGGGCCCGGCCGGCCCTATTTTATACTGCCCGACGTGCCGGAGCGCAGTCCGCCCTTTATCGAGAGTTTATCAGGGCGGTTCGAGAACCGCCCCTACGGCTCACTTCCTCTTATCCACCACTCGCTGGGCCTTGCCTTCGGTGCGCGGCAGGGTGTTGGGCTCCACCAGTTCCACCCGGGGCGTCACCAGCAGCTCGCTCTTCAAGGCTTCGGTGATGCGTTTCTGCAATTTGGCCAGATATTTCAAATCCTCCTGGAAGAACTTGGCCTGGACCTCCACCTTAACAGTCATCAGGTCACTGAAATTCTCCCGGCTCACTTCCACCAGGTACTGACTACCGACCTCGGGCATGGCCATGAGCACCTGGTCGATCTGCAGGGGAAAGATATTGACCCCTTTGACGATGAGCATGTCGTCGCTGCGGCCCTGAATGCGGGAGAGGCGCCGGAAGGGCCGGCCGCAGGGGCAGGGGCTGTCGTCATAAGCGGCCAGGTCCCGGGTGCGGTAGCGCAGGAGCGGCATGCCCTGGCGCGTCAGGTTGGTAAAGACCAGCTCGCCCACCACGCCGGGGCCCACCGGCTCCAGGGTCTCGGGATCCAAAACTTCCAGCAGAAAGGCATCTTCCCAGACGTGCATGCCGTTCTGCTCCGGGCACTCGAAGGCCACCCCCGGGCCGTTCATCTCGGAGAGGCCGTAGGAGTTATAGGCCTTGAGGCCGTAGGCCGCCTCGATGCGCCGGCGCATGTCCTCCGAATGGGGCTCGGCCCCGACAAAAGCGATCCGGAGGGGCAGGTCCCGGGGATCGAGGCCGTGTTTGGCAAAGGTGTTCAACAGATAAAGGGCGAAGCTGGGGATGATGTGGATCACGGTGCTGCCGAACTGCTGCATGAGCTGGAGCTGCCGGGCGCTGTTGCCGGCGCCCGCCGGGATGGTGAGGGCCCCCAGGCGTTCGCCGCCGTAATGAAAACCCAACCCCCCGGTGAACAGGCCGTAGCCCATCATGTTCTGGAAGACGTCCCCCGGCCGCACCCCGGTCATGTACATGGAGCGGGCCACCAGATCGGCCCAGGTCTCAATATCCCGGCGGGTGTAATAGATCACCGTGGCTTGGCCGGTGGTGCCCGAGGAGGCGTGCAGTCGCACGATCTCGATCAAGGCTACGGTGAGCATCTCCCGGCCCCGGGCCCTGAGGTCAGCCTTGGTGGTGAAGGGAATCTTCCGGAGATCCTCCAGGCGGTTGATCCGGTCGGCGGAGACCCCGGCCTGGGTCAGGCGCTCGCCGTAAAAGGGGCTTCGGCCGGCCCGGGCCACCGTCTCTTTGAGCCGCCGCATCTGGAGTTCCCGCAATTTCGCAGTTTTTATGGTTTCAATGGTTGCGTCCCAATACACTTTCTTCTCCTGAAAGCTTAGTGCGAGATTCAATGGTTTTTTTTATGCGGCGAGAGTCGACCTGTCAAGGCGAGCCGAGGACGGCATGGTCTTGCTGCCTGCTAATTTATTCTATCACCGCTAAATTGAATATACGACAACCGCCAGGAAATACCGGGGCAAAAGTGAGGTTGCCCGGATACAAACCACGGCAAACTGGATTTTTCCAACGGGGTCTCTTTCGAACTCACTGAACCGAGGTCGGTCAAACCGGATATCCGGGAAATCGAGGCGGGTTTAAGGAATAAACTTCATTCCTGGTAAAAGATCAAGGGGCCGGAAAGGAACTCCACCGCCAGGCCGAAAGAAGCCCGGCCTCCATGGTGGCGGTCAAGGCGGCTGACCCTGGCTTTGGCGGCCAGACGAACGGCTCCCGACTCCGGTTGGCCGGCTGACGCACTGAAGGTAAAGTGGCCAATCTCTCCCTGGAATAATTGGGGTTGGGTGTCGCATTCCAGATAAGCCCCGCCGCGGCTGATATTTTTCATCCGGGCCTGGGTGGCAAACGTACTTCCCTGATCCTGGAGGATGACCCGGCATTCAATGGGCAGGTTGGGGTAAAGCCGATGCGCCTGACGCCTCTCCATGTCAGCCTCCTTTCCTGGCGGCCTGGGGGCGCCAAACTGAGCTAGGCGGTTGCAGATCGCCTGCAAGGGTTTTTGCTTTTCAGTCCGTCATCGTTGCCTTTATTTTTCGGTCACTATAGCCAAAACCGCCAAAAAGATGCCGACGGACAGGATGATCCATTTATGGGTCAATAATTTGTGAGCCAGGTTCATGGGTTTCTCTCCATACATCCTCTTTTTCCTTTGAATAATGCAACTGAATAATGCAACGCCGATGCCAATATGGTCATCAGATTGAAATCATTATAATTTCTCTCCGTCCTGCCACTCGGGAGCCACAGGAATGTTCAAGAAATTAATCAAAGATTGGTTATCCTGAACATCAGTAGATCCGGATGGGTCGCTCTTCCCAGGCGCCTGGCGGCAGAGTCCGGGCGACCGGCTCGCCGACGTACCCCACGGCAGCGGCAGGATTGCCGCGCTAAGGCCACCCCGCCTCCTCCAGCAAGAGCTATTTACTTATCGCCTCTAGCTCCAAAAAACTTAATTCAAAATTTGAGCTGACTGCCTCCGGGGATCTGGGCGGATTTCAAGGCTTTGGGATGGGGATTAAGGCCGGCTGTGGTTAGCCTGGGGCTAAGTTAGCCTAAGGGAAGCAGACTAAAGATTATCGAAGGTCTGGCCCTGGAGGTTCAGGTAGGCCACCGCACTCTTGATGCCGGCCAGGGTGAGGTCTTCCATATGAAAGACCCGGCCGATCTGCCGGACGGTCATGCTTTCATGCGCCCAGTAGTCCTTCCGGATGGGGTTAAGCCAGACGTTTACCGGGTAAGCCGCCCGCAGTTCTTCGAGCCACTCCAGGCCGGGCTTCCGGGCGCTGGTATGAATATCGATGGAGCCGCTGGCGGCCATCAACTCAGAGGGCGCCATGTTGGCGTCGCCGATGATCACCAAGCGGGTAGTCTTGGCTTCACTCAGGAATTTTTCCCATTTCACCGGCTCCCGCCGCCGCGGGTCCTTGTACACGGCGCCGTAAACGCAGTTATGAAAATAGTAGAACTGGATATCCTGGAAGAGATCCCGCAGTTTGTTGAAGATCGTTCGTACCAGTGGGATATGCGGGTCCATGGAATAGCCGCCGTTATCGAGAAGCACGATCAACTTCAAGCGGTTGCGCAACTCCCGTTCGAACACCAGCTCGATTTCGCCGCCGTTTTTGGCGGTCCGGGCGATGGTCGCATCGATATCCAACTCGGTTTCCGGGCCCATCGGCCTGAGGCTCCTGAGGCAGGCCAGGGCCTGGCGCAGGTTTTCATTCGAAAGCGTCGATCTCTCGCTGTAATCGATATAGCGCCGGGAATCGATCACCTTCTGAGCCGAGCGGTACAGGCTCTGGCCGTAGACCCGGATGCCGCCGGCGCTCTGGCCGCTGTGGCCGAAGGGCGATCTGCCCCGGGTGCCGACCCAGGTGCTGCCGCCTTGGTGCTGCGCTTGCTGCGCCAGGACGGTCTCCCAGAAACGGGCCAGCAATTCTTCATTGCCGAATTGGCGGATCTCCTCCGGCGTGATGTTACCGCGGTCGATCTGATCCTGGAGCCACTCCCGGAAAGGCTTGCCATCCAGCAGCTCTTCCCAGTTCCGCATCTTGCGATACAGCCCGGATTTCAGGAAGTAGGAGGAAAACACCTGTTCGAAGATATCGTAGTGCTCGACTCGCTTGATGAAAACGAGCCGGGCCAGGAGGAAGAGCTGTTCGAGATTCGCGGCGATGCCGCGCCGCAAGGCCTGGTAGAATTCCAGGATATACCGGACGCTTACCGGGACCCCGGCCTCGCGCAATTCATAGATGAAACCAACCATGCCGTCACCTTGGCCTGTAGGGGCGGACCTAGTGTCCGCCCTTAGGGTTCGTTAGAACCGCCCCGGCTTGGTAACCCCTTTAAACTTCAATAAATCCTCGGTGCGCTTGAGCAGGGTGCCGATGTGCGCCAGGTCTTGACCCGCGCCGGGAGCCTGCACCCCGGCGGCCTGCATGGAGCCCAGCCAATCCAGTAATTCGGCGGTGGCCGGCGGCTTCTCGAAGCCCTGCTCCCGCAGGCGGTAGAAGCTGTTCAGGCTGGCTTCCAGGAAGGGCTCCGGCAGGCTGGGATGGTGGAGGCAAACGATCTGGATCATTTCCTCCCGACTCGGAAACGGGATGTAGTGACAGAAGCAGCGGCGCAGAAAAGGATCCGACAGCTCCCGCTTGGCATTGCTGGTGATGATGATGATCGGCCGCTGCCGGGCGGTCACCTTATAATTGATCTCCCGGATGACGAAGGAACTATCCTCCAGCACATCCAACAGGTTGTCCTGGGTGTCCGAATCGGTCTTGTCAATCTCGTCAATCAGCAGGATGCGCCGGTCTTCGGCCAGGAAAGCCCGGCCGATGGGGCCAAAACGCAGATAATCCCAAATGTTGTTGACGGCCCGCCCCGTTTCGCCGCTGCCGAAGCGGGAGTCGTTCAAGCGCAGCACGGTGTCATAGACGTAGCAG
>JBIOJX010000140.1:0-7112 GCA_044451265.1 Desulfobaccales bacterium | reverse complement strand
GTGCCGATCTTGCCGGCGCCTTTCTTCTCTTCCCGGGCGATATCGAGGCGCTGGTGATAGGGCATGATCACCTGGGTGCGTTCGCTGACGCGGAGGTTTTCCGGCCCCACGGCATGGCCGCGCTCTTTGAGCCGGTCGATTTCCATGAACAGGACCTCGGGGTCCAGGACCACGCCGTTGCCGATCAGGCATTGGGTGTCGGAGTGCAGGATGCCCGAGGGGACCAGATGAAAGATAAATTTCTCGCCGTCCACCACCAGGGTGTGGCCGGCGTTGTTGCCGCCTTGATAACGCACCACCATCCGGGCCCGCTCGGTCAAGAGGTCGACGATCTTCCCCTTGCCTTCGTCACCCCATTGGGTGCCCACCACCACTACATTAGGCAATGCTTTGTCCTCCTTTTCACAAACCCGATATATTAAATCATACCGGCCGGCAAATGCAAAAATAAAAATGCCCGGCCGGGGCCGGGCGGTATTGAATAACGAGGTTCTGATCAGTATCTAACGTGATATGTGCATTATAAGGGAGAGGAGGTAATAAAGATCAAGAGGCGGGTTTATCCTCTGCCCGTTTAAATTCCGTGCCTCCATCCCAATCCACTGACAGGCTTTGGGCCCGGTTGTCAGGACCGATGGTAAAGACCGCGCCTGACAAATCCGACAGCCAACTGAAGGTGAACGAATCCCGGTCAAAAGGTTGCAGCAACACCTTTTGTTTCTGCATTCCTAAAAGCATATAGAGCTTGTCCTGCTCCGGAGTTATGGTGATCTGTCCGTAGACCGGATTGCTGAAGGTGCCGGCATAACGTTCCAACGGTAAGGGCGGCGTCGGGGTGGCGGGGCGCTGGGGAGGTTTGTTCTTAGCTTCCTCTTGTTTCATTTTCTCCATACCTTCTTTACTCCAATCCCGGGGTGGATTATTGAAGTAAAGATCAAAAAACTTGAAAGCCAAGGCCTCTGGCATCTCCGTGATCAGGTTGGAAAGCACTACGATACCGACACCGGTCCCAGGCATAAAGGCCACCATAGTCTTATTGCCGGAAGTTCCGCCATTATGCCAGATTATAGGGTGGGGGCGGCCAGGTTTGTACACCCATCCCTCACAATAATACGCCAGCGCGCTTGGGTCCGTTCCCATGATAGTTTTAGGAGTCTGAATAAAATTCAGGTTTCCTTCGCTGATGAGTTGCTTGCCATTAAACCTGCCCTTATCCAATTGCAGCCGCAACCAATTAGTCATGTCCAGGACGTTGGAGTTAATGCCGCCGGCCGGTCCGTAAACATAAACCCAGTTGTGATGAGGCCAATCAGCGGGTATAGCCTCGACTTTATCTCCGGTTTTTTGGTGGAGGGAGGTGACATTTTGGGTCTGTTGCAAGCCGCTTAGCCCTGCCGTAGTTGAGGTCATACCCAAGGGTTCAAAAATTCTGGCCTTGAGGTTGTCTTCCCAACTCTTGTCGGTATATTTCTCCACCAGGGCCGCAGCCACCAGAAAGAAGCCATTCTGATAGGCAAATTGGGAACGGAAACTGGTCACCGGTTTAAGATAACGTAAGGAGTGAATGATATGGGCCCGGTCGAAGCCCATGGCAGACTGGGCATCTCCGGCGTGGGCTGGCAAGCCGCTGTGTTGGGCCATGAGGTCGGCCACTTGAAACTCCCGAGTCACCCAGGGATCATGCATCTGGAACTGGTCCAAATGGTCCACCACCCGATCCTGCCAGTTGAATTTGTGTTCGTCCACCAACATGCCAACCAGGGTGGCGGTGAAAGCCTTGGAAGTTGAGCCGATTTGGAAGATGGTGTGTTCATCTACCTTATCGTTCCCGCCTATCGTTTTCACCCCGAAGCCTCTGGCATAAATGACCTTATCGTCTTGGACGATGGCAATGGACATGCCCGGCACCTGCCAGTCCTTTTGAGCCTGTTGGGCATAATTCTCAAAATCGATCAAGATTTTTTTTAACTGTGCGGGAGCTGGTTTTTGGGGCAGTTGCGCCCAGGCTGTGGTTGGGGAAATCACCCGGGCGGCCACTAAAGCCAGGAATATGAGCGAGAGCAAAAATCGTTCGGTGAGGGAGGGTAACTTTTGAGAAAAGCGGGGCATAAATTTATCCTCCTTGCTGGTATCCATTCAACTATTTGAAAATTTATGAGCAGATTCCGGTTTGGCAAGCACTTTTGTAACGCCGTCTGAAAAAAACAATGCCCGGCCGAGGCCGGGCATTGTGATGAAACCGCTCCGGGTGCGGATAACCGCCCCCGGAGAGAAGGGTAATTTACTTTACCTTCGGGGAGAACTTATTGGTCATTTCCGGATAGTCCTTCCGCAGTACCTTCTTGAGGATCTTGCCGGTGGGCGTCCGGGGGATGGACGCCATAAACACCACTTCCCGGGGCAGCTTGTACATGGCCAGCAGGTCCATGGTGGACTTGATGACGTCGTTGGCCAGTTCCTGGGAGGCGGTATGGCCGGGCTCCAACTCCACCATGGCCACCACTTTCTGGCCCATGATCTCGTCGGGGATGCCCACCACCGCGTTATCCCGCACCGCCTTATGCCGCAAGATGGCGTCTTCGATCTCGCTGGGCGCCAGGCGGAAGCCGGAAGACTTGATCATGTCGTCTTCCCGGGCCTGGAAGAAGATGAAGCCGTCTTTGTCCATCATAACGGCGTCGCCCATCATGTTGAAGCCGTCTTTGATGCCCTTTTTCATGGATTTCATCAACTTGCTTTCCTGGATGTAGGGCTTCCAGTACAGGGTGGCGGTGGGGCCCTTGATCATCATACTGCCCACTTCACCGGGGCCGGCGGTGGTGCCGTCTTCCCGCACGACCTTAATCTCAAAGCCCGGGAGGGCTCTACCGATGGAGTCGGGCATGGGCACGTCGCTCATGGTGTTGGAGGTCACCAGGTGCATCATCTCGGTGCCGCCCAGGCCTTCCCAGATGGGCTTGCCGGTCTTCGCCTGCCACAGAGCCAGGGTCTTGCCGGTCAAGGCATCGCCGCCGGTGGTATACATGCGGACGTGGGAGACGTCATAGTCTTTGAAGTTGGGCATTTCCAACAGCTTCCGGTAAGCGGTGGGCAGACCGGTGATGACTGTCACCCGGTGCTTCACGATGGTGGACATCATGTCGTCCGGGGTGAACTTGGGTAGCAGCGAAATCGCCGCGGCACCGGCGAAGGGGATGTTGCAGAAGGTGCCGTAGCCCGCCGCAAAGGTTACCGGGGCGGAGCCGCCCAGGACGTCGCCGGGGCCCATCTTATAGACGTACTTGTTGACCAGGTTGGACTCGATCAACACCTCTTTGACGAAGTGGACGCAGCCCTTGGGCTGGCCGGTGGTGCCGGAGGTGAAGAGGATGACGCCGATGTCGATGGCGTCCAGCTTGACATTTTCAAATTTGTCGGAAGCCGCGGCCATCTCTTTACCGAAGGAGATGAAGCCCTTGGCTTCCGCGTCTTCGGGTTTGCCGCCTACTACGACGAGCTTGGTGGGGAACTCGAATTCGGGCTTGGCAGCTTCCACCGCGGCCATCAGGGGAGCGCTTACCACAAAGGCCTTGAATTCGGCGTTGTTCACCACGAAGGCCACTTCTTCCTTGGCCCACAGCGGGGAGACGGGCACCGGGATGGCGCCGACCTTCTGGATGCCGAAGTTAGCGGCAACGGCTTCCGGCATATTGGTCATGCGCAGGCCCACCCGGTCCTGAGCCTCGACCCCAATCTTTTTGAGGACGTTGGCGAACTTGTTGGCCATGCCCATCAGCTCTTTATAAGTGATCTTCTGATCACCAAAGAGGATAGCGACATTGTCGCCCTTCACATGCTTGTCCAGAAATTCTTCCGCAATATTCCACTTTCCAGACGCGTAATGTTTGAACTCCTCGGGCGCGGTATATTCGGCCCAGAGCTCTTTAGGTGGCAAATAATCAGCAGGAATTTTACTCATGTACTGCTTCCTCCTTAGGATAATTTGTTTCTAAATTCGCGATTTCGCTTCCCCAGGGAACAACTAAACTACTTGTGAAGCATATTACAAAGTCTGGGGCAGGTGTCAAGAAATTTATGACTTCAAAGAGCTTGGGTGCAAGGTTTCGACTTTCGGTCTGGGGAAAAGACCGCAGGAGAACCTCTGGAAATCTCTCTCGGAGAGAAATTGGCCGGGCTCCCTGAGAAGAGTAGATTTAATTTGCTATACTGTTTATGGTAATAAGACCTGGAAGTCAGCTACCTCAGATCATCTCAGCTAAAAACCAAAAACCAAAAACTAAAAACTGTAAACTCAAAACTCGAAACTCAGATGCCTTCTGTAGCGCTCATCGGCCCCGAACTCTATCCCATCCCGCCCATCCGGGGGGGCGCCGCGGAGTTGTTTATCGAAAAGACGGCGGCTCGCCTACAGAACTGGCAGCCGGTGGTCATCGGGGTCTCGGACCCGGAATTGCCGGACCACGAGGTGCGCCAGGGGGTGGAGTACTTTCGCATTCCCCTAACCGGCTGGCGCCGCTGGCTTTATAGCCGCTACCGCCAGTATTTTCCGGTGTACGACCGGGAAGTGGCCCGGATCGTCAGCCGCGTGCAGCCGGATTTGCTCCACGTGCACAATCGCCCCTTGCTGGCCCAATATCTAAAAAACCACCTCAGTTCCGGGATTCCGGTCATTCTCCATATGCACAACCTCAATGAGTCCCTGGGCAAGCGGGAAAGGCCCGCGCCCGGGACGCTCATCCCGGTGGAGGGCTTCATCGGCTGCAGCCGCTTCGTGGTGGAGCGGGAAAGAGGCAGGTTGGGGGCCGGGGCCCAGGTCCACCGGGTGGTCTATAACGGGGTTGAAGCCGCGGCCTTTGCCTCCCGCTGGGAGAATGACGCCCGGGTGAGCCGGGTGCGGGAACCTCACCTCCTCACTGATGAACCCACGGTGCTCTTCGCCGGCAAACTGCGGGAGAGCAAGGGGGTGCATATCCTGCTGGCGGCCATGGAGCGCGTCTGGCAGACCCTGCCCCTGGCCGTGCTGGTCCTGGTGGGGGGCACGGAATTCGGCCGTCGCGCCATGCGGGAGACCCCGTTTCTCACGGAACTGCGGGGGCGGATAGCCCGGGCCCGGGGCCGGGTGGTACTCACCGGCTTCATCCCGCCCGCCGAGATGCCCGGGGCCTATCTCCTGGGGGACGTCTTCGTGGGGCCGTCCCAGATCGAGGAGGGATTGGGTCTGGTCTTTCTCGAGGCGGCCGCGGCGGGGCTCCCCGTCATCGCCAGCCGCATGGGGGGTATCCCGGAAGTGGTGCAGGACGGGGAAACCGGCCTACTGCTGGAGCAAAAAGACGACGCCAGGGAACTGGCCGAGAAGATTCTGGACCTGCTGCGGCACCAGGAGCGCCGCCGGCGATTGGGGCAGCAGGGCCGGGAATGGGTGCTGAACAACTTCTCCTGGGAAAAGATCGCCTCAACCCTGGAAGGCGTCTATGCTGAAGTGAGCCGGAGTTTTTAGGCTAATGCAGGGAGCGTCCTACGCACCATGGATATCTGAGGCGCGGGGCGCCTGCTCACGCCTGACCGGCGAGGGATCATTTTGAAGGGCTGGCCGGGAGGCCGCCCTGGACCGCGCCGCCGGGTTGGACCGAATCATCCAGGGTCAGGACATAGGTGCCTATGGCCGCCAGCATGAGGCCGATAACCAGCCAGGTGCGCCAATCTTTGTGGAGCCCGGTCCAATCAATCTGGTGGTGAGAGCTTGCTTTGCTTTCATGGGCAGGTTTGTGGCGGTGTGTGGTCATCATATTTTCCTTTACCGCACTATACCTTAATTATGGGTGGAATTTCTACAAACGATTTGCTTCGGGCCGGATAAGGTAAGGGAGGCCTAGGTTATGTGGCACAAATTCTTGCTGTCCTGCTCCCGCCAGTACTTGCAGCGCCAAGTGCGCCTGCGGCCGCCCCGGCCCCTGGCGGAACTCGACCCGGCCGAGGTCCGGCGGGTCCTACTCATCAGCGCCACCGCCCTGGGGGACACCATGTTCTCCACCCCGGCCATCCGCGCCCTGAAGGAGCGGTATCCCAACTGGGACCTGGAGGTTCTGGGCCACCGGGTCTTCGGGGCGCTGCTGTCCCATAACCCTCACGTGGCCCGGGTCTGGGCCTATCCCGGCCGCAACCGCCGGCTGCTCGGGTTGGTCCGGGAACTGCGGGGCCGGCATTATGGCCTGGTGATCATCCTGCACGGCAACGACCCCGAGGCCACCCTGGTGGCGTACCTCACCGGCAGCCCGTTTATCATCGGCTCGGCGGGCAGCCCTATGGCCTTCGCTTATTCGGCCGGGGTGGCACCGCCCACTGATCCCTTGGCCCACGCCATCGAGCGGCGCCTCGATTATGTGCGGCTCCTGGGCGCCGATACCGCGGACAAACGCATGGACCTGTGCCTGACGCCGGCGGAACTCCAAGAGGCGGCAGCGATCTTGGCCCGGCATTTCGGGGCGGCGCCCCTGCGGCTCCTGGCCTTGCATCCCACCGGCTCCGACCCTTACAAGTGGTGGCCGGCGGAGAATTTCGTTGAGTTGGGGAATTATCTGACCGAAACCTACGGGGCCTCACTCCTGATCATCAGCGGCAGCCGAGACCGGGAGGCCGCCGAGGCCATCGCCGCCCGGATCCAGGGCCCCAGCCTGGTGACCGGGGGGCGTTATTCCCTGCTGACCGTGGCCGCCCTGCTCAGCCATTGCCGCCTGCTGGTGGCCAACGACAGCGGCCCCCTGCATCTGGGCCTGGCCCTGAAGGTCCCGACTATTGCCCTCATCGGCGCCGACCACCCGGCCCGCATCGGCCCTTATCAGGTGGACTGGGGCGCCTCCCTCCATAAACGGGAGGAAGTCTGTGATCTGGAGCCGTGCCTGCTGAAGAAGTGCCCCGAGAACCGCTGCCTCACGGCCATCGAGGTTTCCGAAGTGGTGAAGCTGATCAAGGAATGGTGGGAGCCGAGGTTTTGGAGTTCCGAGTTCCAAGTTTCGAGTTCCGAGAAAGAGCCTTAATAGGTGGGGCGGCCGTCTCTGGCCGCCCGAATAGCTTGGCGGGCGGGGACGCCCGCCCCACGAGGCCCGCCCTACCAT
>JBIOJX010000139.1:0-7253 GCA_044451265.1 Desulfobaccales bacterium | reverse complement strand
CTGATATGCTGACCCTGCCGCCATTGGCCGCCACCGGCATCGGTTCGGTGCCCTTTACCGATCCCGGAGAGACCGCGGCCCTGATTTTGGAGACCTTGCCGCAGGTGCCTTACTGGCCGCAGATGGTGCGCCTGGGGTTTGCCGAGGAGATGACCGCCCAGTCCGCCCGGGGTCTGGCGGCCCTGAAGCTGGACGCCGCGGCCCGCAGCGTGGAGGTTGACTCGGAACGCCCCCGGGATGAGGCCCTGGCCGAATTTTATGAGGCGGCCTGGTCCGGCGATCTGAGCCCGTTCGCCATGGCAGAAGATGAGGCCCACGGCTTCTATGCCCTGCTGCAGGCCGTGGCGGACGGTAAAATTCCCTGCCGGGCCCTGAAGGGCCAACTGGCCGGACCGGTGACCTTCGCCGGCATGGTCAAGGACCGGGAAGGCAAGGCCATGTTGTTTGACCGGGAGCTGACCCAGGCCGCCTGCCTGGGCCTGGCCCGCAAGGCCGCCTGGCAGGCCCGGAAGTTCAGGGAGTTGGGTAAAGACCCGGTCATCTTCCTGGACGAACCTTTCCTCACCGGCTTCGGCTCCGCCTATTTGCCCATCTCCCGGGAAGAGGTTTTGGAGATCATCGGGCAGACCATAGATGAATTGCGGCAGGCCGTCGAAGGGCCGGTGGCCGTGGGTATGCACTGCTGCGGCAACACCGATTGGGGCCTGCTTTTGTCCGCCCCCATCGATATCCTCAGTTTCGACTCCTACGGTTACTTTGATAGTCTGCGCCTCTACGATAAGGCGCTGGCGAAATTTTTCGCCCGGGGCGGTTGGCTGGCGTGGGGCCTGGTGCCCACCGGAGCGGCAGAGTTTGGCCAGGAAACCGCTGACAGCCTCTGGCCGCGGTTTAGCCAACAGGTGGCACAACTGGCCCAAGATCAAAAAACCGGCCTCAAAGAAATCCTGAGCCGGGCCCTGCTCACCCCGGCCTGCGGCATGGGGTATCTGAGCCCGGACGAAGCCCGCCGCGGCTTTCAGGTTTTGGCGGACCTGAGCGTCCGGGGCCGGGAGTGGCTGGCCTCCTTGTAGGACGGTTGGCTGCTGGCGGTTGGCGCTGAGAACAATCAGCCGGCGCAACTCCGGTTTGGCACGCCTCCGCCACCAAATGATTTGCCTCCCGCGGGATAATTTCGTACATTAGCAGAAGCTGAACAAGACAATTCCATCAGATTTGCTCATTAGCCAAGAATCACCTCCGGGAGATAATGAATGACTGTCAAGGAAGTAATGGTCAAGGAAATAGCCACGCTGGATGTCAATGATGAACTGAGTCTGGCCAATGACATCATGCGCCTGGGCAGGATTCGCCATCTGCCGGTGGTGGACGGCGGCCGGCTGGCGGGGATCATCTCGGAGCGGGACCTGTTCCGCAGTTCCCTGGCTCACGCCCTGGGCTACGGCGGCCAGGCCTCCCGGGACCTGATGAAGACCCTGCGCATTAAGGACATCATGGTCAAGGGGGTAACCACCATCTCTCCGGACGCCAAGTTATGTGAGGCCGTCAGGCTCATGATGGACAAGAAGATCGGCTGTTTGCCGGTGGTGGAGGGCGACCGACTGGTGGGCCTGATTACCGAAACCGATATCATGCTGCAATATCTTAAGGACTGCGGCGCCGCCTAAGACAGTTTGCCGTTTTCCGCATTTTTCGCATAAGGACCGGCAACAAAAGGCGAACGGGGCTGGGGGAATTACCTTCCCCAGCCCCGTTTTTTATGCTGTTGCTTTTACTGAAAACTGAAAACCGTATTTCAGATTTTTTCAGATTTTTTTAGATATAGGTCAGCCACCCCTGGTATTGCGGGTTCTTGCCCTTGACTATGTCAAAGAAGGTGGCCTGCAATTTCAGGGTGATGGGGCCGGGTTTCCCCGGACCGATGATCCGGGCGTCCACTTCCCGGATGGGGGTGACCTCCGCCGCGGTGCCGGTGAGGAAGGCCTCGTCGGCCAGGTAGAGCTCATCCCGGGAGAAGATGTCTTCCCGCACCGGAATGCCCAAATCCTGAGCCAGGGTAATAATGCTGGCCCGGGTGATCCCGGAGAGCACGGCAGTTATCGGCGGGGTGCGCAACACCCCGTCCGAAACGATAAAGATATTTTCTCCGGAGGCCTCAGCCACGTAGCCGTCAGTATCCAGCATCAGGGCTTCATCGTAGCCCAGGGAGGTGGCCTCCCGCTTGGCCAGGATGGAATTAACGTAATTAGCCGTGGTCTTGGCCTTGGTCATCATGACGTTGGCATGGTGGCGGGAGAAGGACGAAATCTTGGCCCGGATGCCCTTCGCCAAACCCTCGTCCCCCAGGTAGGCGCCCCAAACCCAGCTGATGACGGTAGTCCGGATGGGATTGTCCTGGGGATGCAGGCCCATGACGCCGTCGCCCACGAACACCAGGGGACGCAGATAGGCCGACTTCTGACCGTTGCGCCGCAGAATATCGCAGCAAACCTCTTCGATCTGGGTCCGGGAGAAAGGAATTTCCATTTGCATGACATGGCCGGAGTCGAACAGTCTCCGGACGTGTTCCTTCAGACGGAAGATGGCGGTCCGGCCGTCCTGGCAATGGTACGCCCGGATGCCCTCGAAGACTCCCAGGCCATAATGCAGGCTATGGGTCATAATGTGCACCTGCGCTTCGTCCCAGGGAATGAACTTGCCGTCCAGCCAGATAAATTTCGCCTTTTCCACCATTTAACCTGCCTCCAGAAAGTAGCTTGAAGATTTTTTATCGCTTCACAGGGCGCTTGTCAAATAGTTTCCCGCAGTTTTCGTTGCCTAAGGGTCTCCTTTTCCGGTATGATGGGGCTGGCTTGCCAAGCTTTTCCAGCCAAGGCACCCCCGGGAGGCGCCTGGAATTGGCAGGATAACCGGCCAGCTCCGGCGGAAAACAATTTTCTTTTAATTTAGATATTCTTAAACAGAGGAATTTTTTCATCATGGACGAGGCTCCCATCAAGGTCGGGGTCGTCGGCGTCGGTTACCTGGGCCGCTTCCACGCCGAGAAGTACGCTCACCTGCAAGACACGGAACTGGTGGGGGTGGTCGACCTCAACCAGGCCCGGGCCGTCGATGTGGCCCAGGCTTTAGGGACCAGGGCCTGCACCGATTATCGGGAGCTGTTGCCGGAGGTGGCAGCGGTGAGTGTGGCGGTTCCCACCTCCGGTCATTTTGAGGTGGTGCAGCAGGCGCTGGCGGCCGGCTGTCACGTGTTGGTGGAAAAGCCCATCAGCGTCACCGTGGCCGAAGCCGACGAACTGGTGCGCCTGGCCCGGGAACGCCGGCGCCTCCTGATGGTGGGTCATCTGGAGCGCTTCAACTCGGCCATGGAAGAGCTGAAGGCCAAGGCGAACCGACCCCGCTTCATCGAAAGCCACCGCCTGGCGTTTTTCAAAGAGCGGGGCACTGACGTGGACGTGGTCCTGGACCTGATGATTCATGACCTGGACCATATCCTGAGCCTGGCGTCGTCGCCGGTGAAGGAGATCCGGGCCGCGGGCATCTCGGTGCTCACCGACCGCATCGACCTGGCCAATGCCCGGTTGGAGTTCGCCGACGGCTGCATCGCCAACCTCACCGCCTCCCGCATGTCCTTCAAGAGCATGCGCAAATTTCGGCTGTTCCAGAGTGACGCCTATCTGGCCGTAGATTTTGAGAACCGGGAACTGACCGTGGCCTTCAAAAAAGAAGGCGCCATGGGGCCCATCCCCGGGGTGGCCCTGGAAACCCGGCGCTTCCCCCAGGAAGATATCTTGAATAAGGAGATCATCGCCTTCGTGCAGGCGGTCAAGACCGGCCAGGAGCCCCCGATCAGCGGTGAGGCCGGTCGAGAGGCGCTGAATCTGGCCCTGGAGATCATGGCGGCCATGAAGATTGCCAAGGGATGAAATGAAGGGGGAAGAGGGGAAAAGGATTAAATCCCAGGGCGGTTCGAGAACCGCCCCTACATTCCCATGAGGGCCGCCATGCCGGCTTTTTTTTTCGATCGAATATATGGCTGACCATAAAAAGATTCTGGTCGTTGCGGGCGAAGCTTCCGGCGATCAACACGCGGCCCACCTGGTGGCGGCCATCCAGGCGCAAGCACCTCGAACCGAGTTTTTCGGCATCGGCGGCGAGGCCATGGCCGCCCAGGGAGTGCGTCTCCTCTGCCACGCCTCGGAGCTGGCGGTAATGGGCCTCTCGGAGGTGTTGGGCCGGCTGGGTGCGGTGCTGCGGGCTTTGCGGAACGTGGGCCGGGCCCTGAAGGTTGAGCGCCCTGCTTTGGTCATCCTGGTGGATTTCCCGGACTTTAACTTTTGGGTGGCCCGGCTGGCCAAATTTTACCGGGTGCCGGTGATGTACTACATCAGTCCGCAGGTTTGGGCCTGGCGCACCTACCGGGTGCGCACCATTGCCCGCCTGGTGGACCGCATGGTGGTGATCTTTCCCTTTGAAGAGGAATTTTATCGGCGGCGGGGGGTGCCGGTGACTTACGTGGGGCACCCGATGCTGGAGGCCCTGCCGCCCCGGGTGGACCGCCGCGGCCTGTTGCCCCAATGGGGCCTGGACCCCGAACGCCTCACCCTGGCCCTGCTCCCCGGCAGCCGGGCCAGTGAAATTGAGCGCCACTTGCCGATGATGCTGGCCGGAGCCCGATTGATCCAGGCAGCCATCCCGCCGGTCCAGTTCCTCCTGCCCCTGGCCTCCACGGCTCCCGTGGCGTTGGTCAGGGAGATGGTGGCCGCGGAAGACGCAGGGCATGCAGCCGGGCCGGGACCGGCGGGGACGCCGGGGCTGCATCTAAAGATGATCTCCGGCCAGTCCTACGAGGCCCTGACCGCGGCCCACCTGGCGGTGGTGGCCTCGGGCACGGCCACGGTGGAGGCGGCCCTGGCCGGCACGCCGACGGTAATCGTCTATCGGGTGTCGCCCCTGACCTTCCGGGTGGCCCGCAGCCTGGTCCGGGTGGACCACATGGGCATGGCCAACCTCCTGGCCGGCGAACGGCTTTTCCCGGAACTCCTCCAGGATGACTTCACCCCGGCGCGGCTGGCTCAGGAGGTCCTGGATTTGATTGCCGACCGGGCGCGTCTGCAGTCCATCTTTCGGGGCCTGGCCCGGGTCCTCGACCGTCTGCAGAGCCCTGGCGCCTCGGCCCGGGCCGCCCAGGTGGCCCTGGAGTTGATGACTGGGGATAAAAAATAGAAAAATTATTTGCCCTTGCCTACGTTTAGGGGCATCTTATTATTAGTTAAAACGTCAAACCGAAAACCGTCCTTCAGGAGGTGGCAAGGTGGCGATGCTCAAAAAAATTCAATCTTTGTTAGGTTCCGAGGCCGACAACCTGCTGAATCATAAATGCACCGGCTTCCCTAAGGAAAGCCTGCATCTGCCGGGGCCGGACTTCATCGACCGGGTCTGCATGCTGAGCGACCGCTCGCCCGGGGTGCTGCGTTCCCTGGCGTCTCTGTTCGGCCACGGCCGCCTGGCCGGCACCGGCTACCTCTCCATCCTGCCGGTGGACCAGGGGGTGGAGCATTCCGCCGCGGCCTCTTTCGCCCCCAACCCCATTTATTTCGACCCGGAGAACATCATCAAGCTGGCCCTGGCAGGAGGCTGCAACGCCGTGGCCTCCACCCTCGGAGTGCTGGGCTCGGTGGCCCGGAAATACGCCCACAAGATCCCCTTCATCGTCAAGATCAATCACAACGAGATTCTGAGCTACCCGAATTTCTACGACCAGACCCTGTTCGCCAGCGTGGAGCAGGCCTTCGATCTGGGGGCGGTGGCGGTGGGGGCGACCATCTATTACGGCTCTCACGAGTCCCGGCGCCAGATCCAGGAGATCAGCGAGGCCTTCAAGCTGGCCCACGAACTGGGGATGGCCTGCATCCTCTGGTGCTACCTGCGCAACTCCGCCTTCAAGACGGAGCAGGGGGACATGCACGCCTCCGCCGACCTCACCGGCCAGGCCAATTACCTGGGCGTGACCATCGAGGCCGACATCGTCAAACAAAAGATGGCGGAGTGCAACGGCGGCTACAAGGCCATCCCCAAGTTCGGCAAGACCAATGAGCTGGTCTACACCAAGCTGACGAGCGCCCACCCCATCGACCTGGTGCGCTACCAGGTGGCCAATTGCTTCATGGGCCGGGCGGGCCTGATCAACTCCGGGGGCGGCTCCGGCAAAAACGACCTGGCCGACGCGGTGCGCACCGCGGTGGTCAACAAGCGGGCCGGCGGCATGGGGCTGATCTCCGGCCGTAAGACTTTCCAGCGCCCCATGAAGGAAGGGGTGGAACTCTTCAATGCCATCCAGGAAGTCTTCCTGAGCAAGGAAGTTACCGTGGCTTGAGGGACGAGTAAATGTGGAACCGCCGGCCTGGGCGGTTCCACTAAGACAGGTGGGGCGGCCGTCTCTGGCCGCCCACCGGCAGGCGGGCACAGAGGCCCGCCTGCCAGTCGCATTATATTGTAAAAGCGGCGTCCTTCGGGACGCCGTTTTTTTATGGGTTTCCCTGGGCGCTAAGATATTGTAAAATCACAAAATAAATTCAACGCTTCAGAGTAGAATCATGTTCACCGGTTTAGTGGAAGGGGTGGGAGAGATCGTAGGGCTCAGGCCCCAGGCGGAAGGGCTCAGGATTGTGGTCAAGACTTCCTTCCCGGCGGCAGAGTTGGTTCTGGGGGAGTCGGTGGCGGTGGCCGGGGCCTGCCTGACGGTGGTGGCCATTAATCCGCCCGCAGCCAGCTTCGAGATGTCGCCCGAGACCCTGGCCCGCACCACTTTCCCCTTGAAAAAGGTGGGCGACCGGGTAAACTTAGAAAGATCACTTAGGCTTGGCGACCGTCTGGGCGGCCACCTGGTTACCGGCCACGTGGACGCGGCCGGGGCGCTGCGGCAGCGCCGCGCCGGACCTGCCTATGTCCAATTACACTTCGAGCTGCCGGAAGCCTTGAGCCGTTTCGTCATCGAGAAGGGCTCCATCGCGGTGGACGGGGTTTCCCTGACGGTAAATGCGGTGCAGGGCAACAACTTCACGGTGAACATCATCCCTCATACCGCCCAGGCAACCACCCTGGCCGCCTTGCAGGTGGGGGACCGGGTCAACCTGGAAACGGACCTCATCGGCAAGTACGTGGCCCGGATGCTGGGGAAGGACGCGCCGCAGGGCGCAGGGGTCACCGCGGAGTTGCTGGCCCGGCACGGGTTTCTTTAAGGCAGGGGTTAGGGG
>JBIOJX010000138.1:0-7312 GCA_044451265.1 Desulfobaccales bacterium | reverse complement strand
CTCCTGGGCGGCGATCTGCTGCGCAGCTTACCTCACCGCAGTCGGGTCGAAAAGCTCCTGAAGAAGGTGCCGTTTATCGTCGTACAGGACGGCTTCCTGACGGATACGGCGCAACTGGCCCAGGTGGTCTTGCCGGTGGCGGTGCACGCCGAACAGGAGGGCACCTTCATCAGCAGCACCGGCCAACTGGGGCTGTTGAATCAGGCCGTGTCCAATAACGGGGTGCGGCCCGACTGGCAGATCATCAGCCAATTGGGCGTCAAGATGGGCTTTGCCATGAAATACGGCAATCCCCGGGACATCTTCCGGGAACTGGCCCAGAAGATGCCGTTGTGGGCCGGGTTGAAACCTTCGCTCAGCGCTCCCTGCCCGGATTTCAAACTGGTCCTCAACGGCGCCTTCGTGCCCTTCGAGACCGACATCAGCCTGCCCGGACGCCGGCCCTTCGCCCTGGTGGTGGGAAAATCCCTGCAACACTCCGGCTCCTACACCACCCACCATCCCTGCGGCACCCTGTCGGTCACCCCGGGCGCCCGGCTGAAGATTAATCCGGAAGATGCCGCCGGCCTCAGCCTGGCGGAAGGCGACACCGCCAAGGTCATCTCTTCCCAGGGCGAGGTCAGCGTACCCGTCACCCTGGCCCTGGACCTGCCGGCGGGTGTGGTGTTCCTGCCGGAACATTTCGCCGCCCCCGCGGCCCAAACTTTGACGATTAACTCCAACCTGGTGCGCGTGACCATCCAAAAGGGTTGAGAAGATGAATCTGCCCCTGTTGATCATACTTAGTCTTGTCAAAATCGCCGTGGTGATGGGCGTATTGCTCACCTGCGTGGCCTATACGGTCCTGCTGGAACGTAAGGTCCTGGGTTTCATCCAGTTGCGCTACGGCCCCAACCGGGTGGGCCCCTGGGGCCTGCTGCAACCTCTGGCGGACGTGCTGAAGCTGATGTTCAAAGAGGACTTCACACCTCCCGGGGCCAACAAGATCCTGTTCATGTTGGCGCCGCTGCTCACCGCCGTCACGGCGTTGCTGCCCTTTGCGGCCATTCCGTTCTCCAGTGCCATCTTGCCTCCGGAGATGTCCCTGTTCGGCCACAAGATCGACCTCACTGCGGCTGCTCTGAACCAAGGGGTGATCGCCGACGTCAACGTGGGGCTGCTTTATATCTTTGCAGTTTCCTCCCTGGCGGTGTATGGGGCGATTCTTGGTGGCTGGGCCTCCAATAATAAATATTCCCTCCTCGGGGCGCTGCGCCTCAGCGCCCAGATGGTCAGCTACGAGTTGGCCCTGGGCCTCTCGGTCATCGGCGTGCTGATGATTGCGGGCACCCTGAGCACCGTGAAGATCGTGGAAGCCCAGAAGTGCATGCCGTTCATTGTCTATCAGCCGCTGGGGTTCCTGCTCTTCCTGACCGCGGCCTTCGCCGAATGCGCCCGCACCCCCTTTGACCTGATTGAGTGCGAAAACGAATTGGTGGCCGGGTTCCAGACGGAATACAGCTCGATGAAATGGGCCCTGTTCATGATGGGTGAGTATATCCACATCATCGTGGCCTCGGCTCTGGTCGTGACCCTGTTCCTGGGCGGCTGGAACGGGCCGGTGCTGCCGCCGGTGGTCTGGTTCATGTTAAAGACCTTTGTCGTGGTCTTCTTTTTCATCTGGGTCAGGGGCACCTTCCCCCGCTTCCGCTTCGATCAGCTCATGCGGTTGGGATGGAAGGTCCTCGTACCTCTTAGCCTGGCGAACATCCTGTTCACCGGGGCGGTAATCTTATTTATCAAGGGTTAGCCCATGATTATTCCTTTCCTCAAAGGGTTGGCCACCACTCTGCGAATGGTGTTCACCAAACCCATTACCCAGCAGTATCCCGAAGAAAAGCGGGAGATGTTTCCCCGCTGGCGGGGACACCCGCAGTTGACCATCGACCCGGACGGCCGACGCCGCTGTGTGGCCTGCACCTTGTGCATGGTGGTCTGCCCCAGTAACGCCATCCGGGGCATCGTCGCCGCCGAAGGCACGGAGCACGAGAAGTATCCGGTGCAGTTCACCATCGACCTGCAGCGCTGCATCTTCTGCGGTCTGTGCCAGGAGGCCTGCCCCAAGGGGGCCATCAAGTTGAATAACGCCTACGAACTGGCCCAGGAAGATAAAAGCGCCCTGATTCTCAACATCGAGACCGCCACTCAGCCCGAGTCAAAACTGCGGCTGAAGGATTGGCTCTAAGGAGGCCTGAGGGATGGAGACCCTGTTTTTCGTCTTGGGTGCAGTGGCCCTGATCTCCGGCGGCCTGGTGGTCTTTCAGCCTCACCCCCTGAGAAGCGCTCTTTGGCTCATCGTCAACTTCTTTGCGGTGGCCGGGATCTACCTGCTGGCCCACGCCGAGTTCATCGCCGCCATCCAGGTGATCGTTTATGCCGGGGCCATCATTGTCCTGTTCCTGTTTGTCATCATGCTCCTGAATCTCCGGCTTCCGGAAGAGACTCCCAAGCTGCCGTTTATCGGCCAAAAATTCGCCGGCGCCGTGCTGGCCGGCTTTACCGCCCTGATCATGATTTACGCCTATACCAGGGTGAAGCTGCCGGCGGCCAGGGAGATGGTGCCGGGCCTGGGTAACACCGAAATGATTGCCCGGAGCCTGTTCACCGATTACCTGCTGCCCTTCGAAGTCACCTCGGTCCTGCTCTTGGTGGCCATCGTGGGCGCCGTGGTGCTGGCCAAATCCCGGCTTAAATGAGCCGTTGGGGAGAATAAGCGGATGGTAGTGCCCGTCACTTATTACCTGGCCCTGAGCGTGGCCCTGTTCACCCTGGGGGTGATCGGCGTCATTATCCGGCGCAATGCCATTGTTATCTTCATGTGCATTGAAATGATGCTCAACTCCGTCAACCTGGCCTTTATCGCCTTTGCCGATTATTTTAAGGCGGTGGACGGGCAGATGTTCGTGTTTTTCACCCTGACCGTGGCCGCGGCGGAAGTGGCAGTGGGCCTGGCCCTGGTTGTGGCGATCTTCCGCAACCGGGGCTCCATTTATGTTGACGACCTGAATATCCTCAAGTGGTGAGGCGAACCTCATGTTCGATTATGTCTGGCTGATACCCACGTTCCCCCTCATAGGCTTTTTGATTAACGGCCTGTTGGGGAAAAAGTTGCCCAAGAATGTGGTGGGGACCATCGGTGCTACCGCGGTGGGACTGAGTTTCCTGCTCACCGTGGCCATTTTCCTGGAATTCCTGAAGCTGCCCCACGAGGCCCGGACGGGCGTCCAAAAGGTGATGTTCACCTGGATCTCCGCCGGCAATTTCACGGCGCAGGCGGCCTTCCTGATTGACCCACTGTCGCTGATCATGCTGCTGGTGGTCTCAGGGGTCAGCACCCTGATCCACATCTACTCCATCGGCTATATGCACGATGACCCGGGGGTCCCGCGCTACTTCGCCTACCTCAACCTTTTCGTCTTCAACATGCTCATCCTGGTGAGCGCCGACAACTTCCTGTTGATGTTCGTGGGTTGGGAAGGCGTGGGGTTGTGCTCCTATCTGCTCATCGGCTTCTGGTATGAAAAGAAGTCGGCCAGCGACGCCGGCAAGAAGGCCTTCGTGGTCAACCGGATCGGCGACTTCGGCTTCCTGCTGGGCATGTTCATCATCTTCTGGACCTTCGGCACCCTGAATTTTAAGGACGTCTTTGCCGCCGCGGCTCATTATCCGGTAGGGGCCGGCATCATCACCGCCGCCACCCTGTGCCTCTTCCTGGGGGCCACCGGTAAATCGGCCCAGATTCCCCTATACACCTGGCTGCCCGACGCCATGGAAGGTCCCACTCCGGTGTCCGCCTTGATCCATGCGGCCACCATGGTCACCGCCGGCGTCTATATGGTGGCTCGCTGCAGCGCCCTGTTTGTCCTGGCCCCCGTCTCCCTGACGGTCGTGGCCGTGGTGGGCCTGCTCACCGCCTTCTTTGCCGCCACCATGGGCATGGCGCAATACGACATCAAACGGGTCCTGGCCTACTCCACCGTGAGCCAGTTGGGCTACATGTTCCTGGCCTGCGGTGTGGGGGCCTTTACCTCCGGTATCTTCCATCTCATGACCCACGCCTTCTTCAAGGCCCTGCTCTTCTTGGGGTCCGGCTCGGTCATTCACGGCATGCACGGCGAACAGGATATGCGCGGCATGGGCAACCTCCGGAAGTACATGCCCATAACGTATTGGACATTTATGCTGGCCACCCTGGCCATTGCCGGCATCTTCCCCTTCGCCGGCTTCTTCAGTAAGGATGAAATCCTCTTCTTTTCCTTAGTCGACGGCCACTTCCTCTACTGGGGCGTCGCCACCCTGGCGGCCGGGATCACCGCCTTCTACATGTTCCGGGCGGTCTTCATGACCTTCTACGGCGAAGAGCGCTTCGACCACCACAAGGTCCACCCCCATGAGTCGCCCAAGACCATGGCGATACCGCTCATGATCCTGGCGGGCCTGTCGGTGGTGGGCGGCCTGGTGGGCTTTCCCATCATCGAAGGGGCCCATAAGTTTAAGGAGTTTCTGGCGCCGTCCATTACGCTCCTGCATCACGAAGCGCACCATGCCATGTCTTTTGAAATCTTCATGATGGCCTTCAGCATGGGCATCGCGGCGTGGGTATCTTCATCGCCTACAAGTGCTACATGAAGGTGCCGGACCTGCCGGCCCGTATCACCGCGAAATTCCCGGTGTTGTACGAGTACATCTACAACAAGTACTTCATCGACCAACTGTATGACGCCGCGGTGGTGGAGCCCATCAAGAACGGCTCCGACTTCCTGTGGCACGGCGTGGATGAGACGGTGATCGACGGCACGGTGAACGGCAGCGCCGGCATCGTCGCCTGGTTCAGCAGCCATCTGCGCAAACTGGAAACCGGCTTCGTACAAAACTATGCCCTGGCCATCCTCGCGGGAGTGGTGATTGTCACGGGCTATCTAATCGGACGCTAACCTTAGGGGGGGCTCAATGCAACTACCAATCCTCTCCATCCTGATCTTCTTCCCCCTCCTGGGGATAGGATTACTGCTCTTCCTGGACCGGAAGAACCACAAGGTCCTCAAGGGCGCCACCTTTGCGGTGGCAGTGTTGGAGTTCATCATCTCTCTGCCCTTGTGGTTCGGCTTCGACAGCACCACGGCGGCCATGCAGTTCGTGGAGCGCCATGAGTGGGTTCCGGGCTACGGCATCAGCTATTACCTGGGGGTGGACGGTTTCTCCCTGCTGCTTATCATGCTCACCACCTTCCTGACCCCGCTGTGCGTCCTGGCCACCTGGACGGACATCAAGACCCGGGTCAAGGAGTTCATGGTCTGCCTGCTGGCCCTGATGATGGGCATGATCGGGGTGTTCGCCTCCCTGGACCTTTTCCTGTTCTACGTCTTCTGGGAAGTGATGCTGATCCCCATGTACCTGCTCATCGGCGTCTGGGGCAACCCGGCCCGGCGGGTCTATGCGGCCATCAAGTTCTTCCTGTTCACCATGTTCGGCTCGGTGCTGATGCTGGTCGCCATTTTGGTCCTCTACTTCCACTACGGCAAGACTACCGGCGTCTACACCTTCGATCTCCTCAAGTTGTACGGCCTGGGCATCCCCTTTAACATGCAGTACTGGATGTTCCTGGCCTTCGGTTTGGCCTTCGCCATCAAGGTGCCCATGTTTCCGTTCCACACCTGGTTGCCGGACGCCCACACCGAAGCGCCCACCGTGGGTTCCGTCATCCTGGCCGCGGTACTCCTGAAGATGGGGACTTACGGCTTCCTGCGCTTCAACATGCCGCTCTTCCCCCAGGCCGCCCACTACTTCGTGCCGCTGTTCTCCATATTGGCGGTCATCGGCATCGTCTACGGCGCCCTGGTCTCCATGATGCAGAAGGACATGAAAAAGCTCGTGGCCTTCTCCTCGGTGAGCCACCTGGGCTTCGTCATGCTGGGGCTCTTTACCTTCACGGCGGCGGGCATCCAAGGCGGCGTCATTCAGATGATCAACCACGGCATCTCCACCGGGGCTCTGTTCTTATGCGTCGGCATGATCTATGAACGGCGGCACACCCGGATGATCTCCGAGTTCGGCGGCCTGGCCACAACCATGCCCATCTTTGCCACCATCTTCATGATCGTCACCCTGTCGTCCATCGCGGTGCCCGGCACCAACGGCTTCGTCGGTGAATTTCTCATCCTGTTGGGCGCCTTTAAGACCAACATGATCTACGGTACCATTGCGGCCACCGGCGTCATCTTCTCCGCCTGTTACATGCTTTGGATGTTCCAGCGGGTGGTCTGGGGGGAAGTCACGAACGAAAAGAACCGGGAACTGAAGGACCTCTCCTGCCGGGAGATCGCCATCTTCGCTCCCCTGATCCTGTTTATCTTCTGGATCGGGGTTTACCCCAGCACTTTCTTGAACAAGACTAAAGCCACGACGGATAACTTCATTGCCATGATGGAGAAGGCCAAGGCCACTCAGGTCACCCAATCCCAACTCTCTAAGGGGGTGGCGCCATGACCATCAACATCCCCAACTTTCACCTGAACAGCATCGGGCCGGAGCTGATCCTGACGGTGACCGCCATCGTCATCCTGTTGCTGGATGCCCTCTCCCCCCGGGGACGCAAGGCCTATTTCCCGCAGCTCAGCCTTCTGGGCCTGGCCGCCGCGGCCTTCCAGACCTATCTCATGTGGGGCAGCAAAGGCACCGATTTTGCCCGCATGATCTACGTGGATAACTTCACCCTGTTCTTTTATCTGGTCTTTATCCTGGGCACCGCCCTGACCGTGATGATCAGTCGCGCTTATCTGGAGCAATACGACAAGAACCTGGGCGAATATTACGCCCTGCTGCTCTTCGCCAGCGCGGGCATGATGTTCATGGCCGCCAGCGCCCACCTCATCATGCTCTTCCTGGGCCTCGAGGTCATGTCCATCGCGGTTTACGTCCTGGCGGGCCTCTTCCGGGAGGATGCCCGCTCCAACGAAGCCTCTTTGAAATATCTGATCCTGGGCTCCTTCTCCAGCGGCTTTCTGCTCTTCGGCATGGCCTTTCTGTACGGGGCTGCCGGCGGCACCCTCTACCTGGATGAGCTGCCCAAGGCCCTGGCCGGGCACGCTTTCGCCCGGCCCATGACCCTGCTGGCTATCGGCCTGTTGATCGTCGGCTTCGGCTTCAAGGTGGCGGCGGCGCCTTTTCATATGTGGACCCCGGACGTCTATGAAGGGGCCCCCACTTCGGTCACCGCCTTCATGGCGGTGGGCGTCAAGCTCGCGGCGTTCGCCGGCTTTGTCCGGATCTTCAT
>JBIOJX010000137.1:0-7333 GCA_044451265.1 Desulfobaccales bacterium | reverse complement strand
GTTATATGTATTATTATGCATATTAAATATGTTTGTCAAGGATTATGATGGCCTAAAGCCGGAGAAATAGTTTTTAGGGACCTGCTTTTGGCGCGACTTACCTGGCGAAAATCATCCAGAACTCACCTCGCTTCCAGGATCAGACACTTCAGATAGAGGCTCTCCGGCAGGGAGAGCAGGGCCGGGTGGTCCCGGGCGGCGCCCCGGCGCTCGACGAGCTTGGCCTGGCGATGGGCGTCGGCCGCGGCCTCCCGGACGATTCCCAGGAAATCGGGCTCACTGAGGTTGTAGGAGCAGGAGCAGGTGACCAGCACCCCGCCGGGATTAAGGAGCTGGAAGGCCCGGCGGTTGATCTCCTTGTAGCCCTTGGCGGCCGCGGTCCGCTCGCCCCGGTTTTTGGCAAAGGCCGGCGGGTCCAGGACGATGCCGTCGAAACGCTGGCCCGCGGCCACCGCGGCCTTCAGGTAGGCAAAGACGTTTTCCCGGACGAATTCGAGATTGGAGAGGTCATTCAGCCGGCCGCTTTCCCGGGCCATCTCCAGGGCCGCGGCGGAAGTGTCCACCAGGGTGACGTGTTCGGCCCGGGAGGCCAGGTGCATGGCAAAGGCCCCCTGGTAGGAGAAGGCGTCCAGGACCCGGCCCCGGATCAGCACCGCGGCCGCGAGGCGGTTTTCCCGCTGGTCCAAAAAGAGCCCGGTCTTCTGGCCGCCCCGGATATCCACCCAGAGGCGCACGCCGCCGGTTTGCACCTCTACCCGGTCCGGCAATTCCCCCGAGACCGTTTTGACCTCCAGGGGCAGCCCCTCCAGTTGGCGCACCTCGGCATCATGGCGCAGGGTAATGGATTTCGGCGTCAGGTGGCGCTCCAGCAACGCGATGATCTCAGGCAGGAGCCGCTCCATCCCCGGATGCTGGGTTTGCAGGACCAGATGGCCGGCGTAGGAATCCGCCACCAGACCCGGGAAGCCGTCGGCTTCGGCGTAAATGAGGCGGAAGGCGTCGCAGTCCCGGACCACCCGCCGGCGAAATTCCAGGGCGCGTCGGAGGCGCTGCTCCCAAAAGGCCGCGTCCACCGGTTCTTCCTCATAGGTGACAAAGCGCAGGGCGATGCGGGAGTTGGCGCTGTAGAAGGCCTGGCCCAGGAAACGGTCCTGCGGTCCCAGCACCGCGGCGAGTTCCCCGGGGGGAAACTTGCTTTCGCCGGCCAGGTCGTCCCGGTAGAGCCAGGGGTGGCCGCTGCGTTGCCAACGCATTCCTTTGCCGGTGATGCGCACCACCGGCAGCCGTTGTTCACCTAAAGACCAAAGATCCATATTATCCTTTTGATTTTACGAAAAAGGGCAAACAGAAAACGGGAAACCCGTACCAAACCCTTGCCTGGCCCAAAATCGAGGCTCTATGGGCATTATATGCGGTCGGCCTCTTAAACCCGCGCCATTACAGGGTTTTAGTGCGAAACCAGCGCTGCTTCTCTTGAAATTCGGCGTAACGTTTACGAATCAAGCGGCCGGCGAATTCCGGATGGCCAAAGTACGACGGTGCCAGGGTCAGCAGCCGGGTCACCATTTCGTTCATGGCGGCGTCAAACTCCTTGATATCAATGAAGTTGCGTTCATCCCGCTGGGAAAAGACGATCTCGGCTCCCAGGGCCTTGATGATGTCGGCTTCCTGGGCTTGCAGGTCTGGTGGTAAGTTAGCGGCGTCGATGAGGATGGTGATCCGGAGCTCCAGAGTGATGATCCAGCGGTCGCCGATCATCGGCCGGGACAAGTCCCAGAACTCTATAGTCAAACCGTTATCCAGGGGATGGCGGGAGAGCAATTTTTCCGTAGTCATGGCCTCGATTCTTTCTTCGGGTTATAGTATACCTTTAAACTGCCATTAATGCCAAGCTCACCTAAGGAGGTGCCATGCGCCGCCGAACCTGGATAATCGTGCTGATCGCCGTGGTTATGGGCGCCGCTCTGGCCGCTGGGGCCTACTGGCGCTGGACCAACTCGCCGCGTTACGCCTTGCAGCATATGGCCCTGGCCCTCAAGACCAAAAACATGCCGGAGCTGTATAAGTATTTGGATTTGAAGGCTATTTTAAATAATCTCATCGAGGCCTCCAGCCAGGAACGGGAGGAACCCAAAGGCGACAAGGAAGACGACTGGAGCCGCATGAGCCGCAAGATGGGGGGCAAATTCGCCCGGATGTTCTTTCCCCAGCTTTTCGACAGCTTTGAAAAAGAGATTAAAGGGGTACTGGAGAAATATCTGCTGAATCTGGATAACACCCAAATCCTGGGGATCGCCGCCGCGGCCACCACGGCGCAGATCGAGGTGCAGGGGGAGGAAGCCACGGTGACCCTGATTGATCCCAAGAGCAAAAAGCCGTTTCGCTTCCAGATGCAGCGGCAGCCCAAGACCGGAACCTGGCAGGTCGTCTCGATTAACTATCCGGATTTAGTGAATTTTACCAAAGGGAAGTTTTAGGGGCCCTAATACTAACGTCTGATAATATATATTATGTAAACTAACATATGTCAGTCGCAGAAAAATGTCCAAAATGTGGGTATGTCCTACGGCGCCACCGAAATCCGACGCCGACGGTAGATATCATCATCGAAATCCCTGAGCGGGGTCTGGTCTTGATTCAACGAGCCAATCCGCCGCTGGGTTGGGCCTTGCCCGGGGGCTTCGTGAACTACGGCGAAACGCTGGAGGACGCGGCCCGGCGGGAGGCCCTGGAGGAAACGGGCTTGATTGTGGACCTGCTGGGGCAGTTTCACACGTATTCGGACCCCCAACGCGATCCCCGGCAGCATAACCTTAGCACCGTCTTTGTGGCCCGGGCCGACGGCACTCCCCAGGCCGCGGACGACGCCCGGAGCCTGAGGATTTTCCCCCCCGAGCGCTGGCCTCGGGAACTGGCCTTTGACCATGGACAGATACTGGCGGACTATCTCCAGGTGCGGCCCCAGTGGCTGGCAAAACTTAAGAAGACTTCCTAGTTTTGATCAGTAATCGCCCATTATTATTAGCATATCGAGGCCTGAGCACCATGGCCGGCCTGGTGGGCTGGCCATGGTTTTATTGGCATCTGAAATCTCGGGGCCAGGGTGCAAGCTTTCAGGCCCGCCTGGGATTGGAGCTCCCGGACGGCCCGCCCGCGGGCCACCCCCGTATCTGGTTGCACGGCGTCTCCGTCGGGGAAATCCTGGCGGCCGCGCCTCTGGCCCGGGAACTGCGGAATTTACTGCCCGAAGCCGCCTTGATCGTCACCACCGGCACGGAAACCGGCCAGAGCCTGGCCCGGACCCATTTGGCCCCCCTGGGCGCCCTGGTATGCTACTTCCCCCTGGACATTCCCTGGGCGGTCCGGCGTTACCTGGAGCGGCTGGACCCCCACCTGGTAGTTACCCTGGAATCGGAAATATGGCCTAATTTCCTTGATTTAGCCCATCAGCGCGGGGTGCTTCTGGCCCTGGCCAACGCCCGGATCTCTGATAAAAGCTTCATAAGATACCTGAGATATCATCGATATACTGCTGAATTTATAGGCAAATATGATCTTGTCGCGGCCGGCACCTCCCAGGATTATCAACGCCTGCAAGAGTTGGGCATAACCCCGGACCGATTGCACCTCAGCGGCAACCTGAAATATGACCGCCTGCTCCAGGACCGGGATGAGCCGCGCGCCCGGGAATTTCAGCGGTTGTTGCAGGGCGGCGAGGCGGTCGCGTCGGAAAATAAGCCCGTTTTTCTGGCCGCCTCCACCCATCCGGGGGAAGAGGAGGTGGTGCTGGACGCTTACGAAAAACTCCGAGGCCCCTGCCCTGCTCTGCTGCTGGCGCTGGCGCCCCGGCACCCGGAACGCGCCGCGGCCCTGGGCGGCTTACTGGCCAGACGCGGCCTCCCTTATCACTTCTGGAGCCGGCTCAAAGTTGCCTCCGAAGTTCGCCGCCATCCCGTGGTCCTCATCGATACCATCGGCGACCTTTTCAGTCTTTACGGCGCCGCGGACCTGGCCTTTGTGGGCGGCAGCCTGGTGGACCACGGCGGACAAAACATTTTAGAGCCCGCGGCCTGGGGCCTGGCGCCCCTCTATGGCCCCAACCTGCAAAATTTCCGTTGGGCGGAGCAAATCCTGGCTGAGGCCGGGGCCGGCATCAGCCTGACCGATGCCGCTTCCCTGGCCGCCGCGGCCTTGAAACTTCTCAATGATCCCGAGTTGCGCCGGGATCTGGGATCGCGCGCCCAGGCTGCCCTGGCCCCGCACTTCGGCGCCGCCCGGCGTCAGGCGGAGTTGATTGTCGATCTTTGGCGTCGCCAAGGCGGCTGAAATCTGCCGGCCTTCCCCCTAATCCCAAGTCGACTTTGAAGATTACGGCTTTGGAACCGACCTGACTTCTGCGGCCCTTACCGGGAGCGCTAAGCCGGGTAACGCCAATAGGCTAGTAAACCCCTGGCCGACCCCGAAATCGCCCCGCCACGGGCGTTATATGCGGTCGGTTTTTAACTGCGCCTTTTCAGATGGAAAAATGCGGCGCGCTCGGGGTCGAGTATGTTATATTTCATAGAAATCCTTAGCGTTTCGAGGTTAACCATTTGAAGGCATTGTTGGCGTTGGAAGACGGTTTGGTCTTGCGGGGGCGGTCCTTCACCGGCGAGGGCGAGTCCGCCGGCGAGGTGGTGTTCAATACCGCCATGACCGGCTATCAGGAAATCCTTACCGACCCTTCCTACAAGGGCCAGATCGTCACCATGACTTATCCCCTGATCGGCAATTACGGCATCAATTCCGAAGATATCGAATCCCGGGGGGTGCAGGTGGAGGGCTTCATTGTCAAGGAGTACCACCCCTACCCTTCCAACTGGCGGTCCCAGGGCCGGCTGGCCGATTACCTCAGGGCCGCGGGCAAGCTGGGGGTGGAGGGCTTCGACACCCGGGCCATCACCAAGCGCCTGCGGCAGCATGGGGCGATGCGAGGCCTCATTTCCACGCTGGACCTGGACCCGGAGTCCCTGGTGCGCCGGGCCCGGGAAATTCCCAGCATGGAGGGCCAGGACCTGGTGCCTCTGGTCACCTGCAAACGTCCCTACTGGTGGCCGGAATTTCCTAAGGAATCCGCCGGCGGGGACGCCGGCGCCACCGAGACCGACCTGGAAGCCCTGTGGGCTGAGCGCTCCGGCAAAAAGGTCGTGCTTTATGATTACGGTGTAAAGTTCAATATAATCAGGAGCTTGGTCGCACGAGGCCTTAACGTCCTGGTGGTGCCGGCCACCACCCCGGCCGAGGCGTTGCGGCGTTTGCGGCCGGATGGCATTGTCCTCAGCAATGGGCCGGGCGACCCGGCCGCGGTCACTTATGCGGTGGACAATGTGCGCCAGTGCCTGGGCGCGGCCCCCATGTTCGGCATCTGCCTGGGTCATCAGCTCCTGGGTCTGGCCCTGGGCGGCCGCACCTTCAAGCTCAAGTTCGGCCACCGGGGCGCCAACCAGCCGGTGAAGAGCAAGCTCTCCGGCAAGGTGGAGATCACCTCCCAGAATCACGGCTTCGCGGTGGACCTGGAATCCATCCCCGATCCGGCGGTGGAGCTGACTCACATCAATCTCAACGACAATACCCTGGAGGGCCTGCGCCACCCGGGGCTGAAGGCCTTCTCGGTGCAGTACCACCCGGAGGCCTCGCCGGGGCCGCACGACGCCAATTATCTTTTTGAGGAATTTTTAAAAGCCATAGAGGGCTGAAAACTTGCTAAAAGAAAGCCCCATTGCCATTCTCAACCAGCACCGCGCCGAACTGAGCGCCATGGGGGTGAAATCCCTGAAGCTCTTCGGCTCCACAGTGCGCGGCGAGACGCGGCCGGAAAGCGACCTGGACATCCTGGTTGAGTTTTGTAAACCCGTCGGCTTGCTGGCCTTTATGCGTCTTAAGCATCGTCTTACTGAGCTGTTGGGGACTCCGGTGGACCTGGTTACCCCCGATGCGCTAAAACCCGCGCTGCGTGATGGCATCCTTCTCGAGGCCCAGAATGCCGGTCAGGGACTGGAAATTTAGAATTACCGACATCCTGGAGGCAATACAGGATACCTTGGAAATTACGCAGGGGATAGAATATGAAACTTTCCACCAAGATAAGAAGACCCTGAAGGCGGTTCTCTATAATCTAGCGGTGATTGGTGAGGCTGCCCGTAAGCTGCCGGACGAAGTGACCACCAGGTATCCGTCAATTCCTTGGCGGGAAATGGGCGACATGCGCAATGTCGTCATTCACGAATATTTTGGCATTGATACAAAAATTCTCTGGGAAACCATAGAAACCGAGCTTCCGCCACTGGTGAAAAGGTTAAAAGATATTATAGCTGACGCTTAAGGATTACCCCGGAGATGAAAAAAACCGTCATTCTCATCTCCATCCTCGTGGCGGCTACCGCTCTCCTCTGGGCCGCGTGGTTCTATCATAAAAATTTTAGCGGCTCCGGCCCGGCCTTCCAGCCGCCACCCCAGGATATCGTCGGGCTGCTGGAAACTGCGCCGCCCCCCTCCCCTGCCGGTCTCAAGCCGCACCTCGCTCCTGCTGCCCCGCTGAAACTGCCGCCGGGGTTTACCATCTCCATCTTTGCTAAAAATCTGGGCGCCCCCCGGGTCCTGTGCCTGGACCCCAACGGCAACCTGCTGGTCAGCCTCACCCGCCAGGGCAAGGTGGTGGCCCTGCCGGATCGCCAGGGCCGGGGCGTGGCCTCTGAGGTGGTCACGGTGCTGGAGGGCCTCAAACGGCCCCACGGCCTGGCCTTTGGTCCCGGGACCGAACCGAAGCTCTACGTGGCCGAAACCACGGAAGTGGCGACCTATGACTATGATTCGGAAAAATTGACGGCCACCAATAAGCACAAAATCATCGAGCTGCCGCCGGGCGGGCTGCATTACACCCGGACCCTGCTCTTCAGGTCGCCGCCTCCCCGGCCGCGGCTGCTGATCTCGGTGGGCTCCGACTGCGACGTCTGCGAGGAAACGGACCGGCGCTATGCCGCCATCCTGGTGGCCGACGCCGACGGCGGCCATCTCCAGACCTTCGCCTCGGGCCTGCGCAACTCGGTGTTTCTGGCGACGCACCCGGTGACCGGACACGTCTGGGCCACCGAGATGGGCCGGGACTTCCTGGGCGACGACCTGCCGCCCGACGAAATCAACCTAATCCTGGAAGGCCAGGATTACGGCTGGCCTTACTGCTACGGCAAGCGGGTGCACGACGACCGGTTCGACCCGGAGGGGTTGAAGCGGGATTTCTGCAAGGATACGGTGCCCTCCTACATCGACCTCCCGGCCCACAGCGCCCCTCTGGGGC
>JBIOJX010000136.1:0-7347 GCA_044451265.1 Desulfobaccales bacterium | reverse complement strand
CTTTCCCCCTCCACCATATAAACCACCTGTTCGGCGATGTTGGTGGCGTGGTCGCCCACCCGCTCCAGGTTGCGGACGATGTTGATCTGGCAGATTCCCGGCGGGATGGTGGCCGGCTCTCCGGTCATCTCCACCAGGAGGTCCTGAATGATGGAGCGGTCCAGGGAGTCTATTTCATCGTCCGACTTGCAAATCTCCCGGGCCAGGTGGGGGTCCTGGATGAGAAAGGCCTGGAGGCTCTGGCGCACCATCTCCCGGACCTGCTGGGCCATGCGGGGCAGGTCGTAATGGATGGGCTTGGCGGGCAAATGCTGGAGACTCAGGACCTCTTCGGCGATGTTGGTGGCTGAATCGCCGATGCGCTCCAGTTCAGCGCTGATGTGGTCCACCGCCATCAACTGCCTGAGATCTATGGCCACGGGCTGGAACAGAGCGATGAGGCGCACGCATTCGCCGTCGATGGCCTCCTCCAGGCTGTTGACCGCCTGGTCACCGGTGATGACTTGTCGGGCCAGGTCCGCGTCCCGGTGCAGTAGCGCCGTGATGCTGTGCTCGATGGCGCGCTCTGCGGCCTGGGCCAGTTCCAGCAGCCTGGCCTTCAGGTCTGTCAGTTCCCGATGAAATTTATCGTGAGCCGGCATGACGTCTTTGCTCTCTTCAGGCATGGGACACCTCAGAGTTAATTGGGATTGTTGCTTTAAAATACCATGCCTACCACCGGATGCCGACAAAATTTATCGAACCAGCGGGATCGTAAATTACCTGGTCGCCAATCTCAGCAAAAGCTGCCAAAGCAGTCTCGGTTTGGCTAAAAAATCCTTTACAATTGCCGACACTGTGATAACGTGGGTCCCCGTAAGTATGGGGAGTTCAACAATTTTACAGATTAGGGGAATGCCGGGGGATGAAAACGGGCACTAGACATCTGGTTGTGGCAGTAATTCTCTTAGGGGCCCTGATGGGCGGATCCCCGGCCTTGGGGGTCAGCCCTTACGATGATGTCCTGGTGCAGAAGGCCGTCCAGGATCTGGCCAAGGAGAATTACGACGAAGCCCTGGCGGAACTTACCGAGGCCTGGCAGAAAGGGGTCCACTCCCCGGATAAGGCCTTCCTGTTGGCCCAGACTTACCGCCTCATGCTCAATTACCCCAAGGCCAAGGAATACCTGGAAGAGGCCTTGCGCCTGAAGCCCAATCTGCTCCAAGCCAAACTCATGCTGGCCGACACCCTGCTGGCCCTGGACCGGCCCAAAGAGGCCATTCCGCTCTTGGAGGCCCTGGAACCCACGGGCTTTGAGCCTGGGCAGGTGGCCTTCCTCCGGGGCATGGCCGAGGCCAAAGAGGGGAGATACAGCGTCGCCCTGGACTATTTTCAAAAGGCCAGCCAGGACCCCAAGGTAGCCCAGGAGGCCAAGTTCCAGGCGAGCCTGGCCCTGGCGGCCCTGAACCGCCTGAGCGAAGCCCGGGAGACCATGGAGCAGGCCATCGCCATTAACACCACGAGCCAGACGGCGGATTTCGCCCAGAGATACGTGGGCATCCTGGAGAAGCGCTACCAGGAGACCAAGCCCTTTCGGGCTACCGTTACCACGGGCTATGATTACGACTCCAACGTCACCCTCCAACCGGGAGGCGCCGGATCCGCGACCCAGTCGGCCGGCCAGGGGGACCAGGTCTTCACGCAGACGGCCACCTTTGAGTACAACCTCAATGCCAACCAGCCTTTCAGTTTCCTGACCCAATATTCCTATTTCCAGAACTTCCACCCCAGGATTTCCAGCTTCGACATGATGAGCCATTTCGTCGGGGCTATCCCCACTTACAGTTACAAATCCGGGCGCATCTGGCTGCCGCTCAATTACAACTACGTGGACGTCCAGTCTGATAAGTATTTTACCGGCTTTCTGCTGAACCCCACCTGGCTCCACCTGCTGCATGAAAACTTCGGGGTAGAGGTAACGGGACGGTTTTACCGGCAATATTACTGGTTTCCCATCGGCATCCCCGAGGACGACCGCAGCGGCAAAGACGTCGGCGGTAGCGTGGGGGCCTATTTCTTCTTCAAGAAGCAGACGGGCTTTCTCCAGGCCCGCTTCAGCTACGATCACAATTACACCGTGGGCACCAACTGGGACAGCACTAGTTACCGTCTGCTGCTGGCCGCCCTCTACCCGGTCACGGAGAAGCTGAAAGTCAACGCTTTTGTGGATCTGAACCTGCAGCCCTTCGACAATTTTTTCATCAACGGCACCACCGTGGACAACATCTCCGGCAATCCCCTGATCCTCTTCCCCAAGCGTAATGACAAGACCATCATCACCGGTTTGCAGATTACCTATAACCTCTGGAAAGGGCTGGATTTCAACGTGCACTACTTCTATAGCCGGGACGATTCCAACACCCAGCTCTACAACTACACCCGCCATATCGTCGGTTGTCAGTTCGGCTACCGGTATTAACCAACCAGGCCATGATTAGGGCAAAAAAGCAGGGGCGGTTCTCGAACCGCCCCTGCTTTGGTTTTGTAGGGGCACGGCTTGCCGGGCCCTATCTGCGGGCGCTCCCGGCGCCCTTTAGATCTTTCAAGTCGAGGTGGGGGCCGGCGGCTCGGACTTCTTGCCCTCCTCCTCCGCCCCTTTCATCAGCTCCCGGGCCAGTTCCATCATCTGGCGCAGCTTCTGGTCCACCTTGCCATTGACACTGTCGGGCTCCCAGGTGCCGTCGGCCTGGCGCTGCCCTGCCGGCAGGCCGGTCAGGAGATCCAGGGCCTCATCTACCGTCCCGATGGCCCAGACGTGGAATTTCCCATCTCTGACCGCGTCCACCACTTCCTTTTTCAGCATCAGGTCCTGGACATTGGACTTGGGGATGATGACCCCCTGGGTGCCGTCCAATCCCCGGGCCTTGCATACCTTATAAAAACCCTCAATTTTCCAATTGGCGCCGCCGATGGGCTGAGCCTCGCCGCGCTGGCTCACCGAACCGGTCATGGCGATGTTCTGGGCCAGGGGCGCCTCGGCCAGGGCCGAGAGCAGGGTCACCAGTTCCGCCATGGAGGCGGAATCGCCCTCTATCATGCCGTAGCTCTGCTCAAAGCAGAGACTGGCGCTCAGGGTCAGGGGCTTGTCCTGGGCGAAGCGACTCTTCAGGAAGCCCGAGAGGATCAGCACCCCCTTGTTATGGATGTTGCCGGCCAGTTGGGCCTCGCGGTCGATGGTCACCACCCCCCCCTTGCCCAGGGAGACGGTGGCGGTGATGCGGCTGGGCCGGCCGAAGGCGTGGTCGCCCAGGGCATAAACCGAGAGGCCGTTCATCTGGCCCACCACCTGGCCCGCGGTTTCGATGAAGAGCATGCCTTCGTCGATGAATTCCTGCAACTTCTCTTCCGGCAGGTCGACCCGGTAAATCTGTTCCTGGATGGCCTTTTCCACGTCGGCGCCGAAAACCACGTCGTGGGTATTGGTTCGAGCCCAATAATTGGCCTCTTTCAAGATATCCTTGACTCCTTCCAGCTGCAAGGTGAGCTTGCCCTGGTGTCCGGCCATCTCACCGGCGTACTCGATGAGTTGGGCCATGCCGGTCTTGTGCAGCGGCATGAGCTTCTGATCGTGGCAATAACCGGCAATCAGTTCGCAGAACTTCTGGACGTGGTCGTCGGTCTTGCGCATGCGCGAGTCGAAATGGGCCTTGATCTTAAAAAACTTGTGGAAGTCCTCGTCGTAAGCATAGAGGAGCTGGTAGATATACGGGTCGCCGATGATGATGATCTTGATGTTCAGCGGAATGGGTTGGGGCTGCAGGGTCTTGGTGGTGATCAGGCCGAACATCTCCGCCGGGTCCTCAATCCTGATCTCGCCGTTTTTCAGGCAGCGCTTCAAGGCCTCGTAGGAAAAGAACCACCGCAGCAGGTCCAGGGCCTCCAGCACCAGGTAGCCGCCGTTGGCCCGGTGCACCGCGCCGTTGCGAATCAAGGTGAAGTCCGTCACCAGGGCGCCGAACTGGGCCCGGCGGTCCACGGCCCCGAACAGGTTGGGGTAGGTGGGGTTGTTTTCAAACACCACCGGAGCGCCGGCAGTTTCGCTGTGGTCCACGAAGACGTTCACCTGGTATTGGGTTAAGCTGGGCTCCGGCATGGGGAACGGAAAGGGACCCTGGGCCGCCGGCCGCTTCTTCAGGTCGTCGATGTTCTTCAGGATGTCTTCCTGGACGTCGTTAAAATAGGCGATGACCTGGGGCAGCTCCTTATATTTCTCCCGAAGCTCCTCCATGTGGTGACCCACCACGTAGAGGGCCACATCCTGATCCAGCTTCTTCTCCTTCTCCTGGTACTCCTTCTCCATCTTGCGGATCTTGCGGATGGCGTCGTTCATCACGGTATGGAGCTGGGTGGACTTTTGGCGCAATTGTTCCCGCTCGTCGTCTTTCAGGGCCTTCAGTTCATCTTCGCTCAGAGGTTTGCCCTCTTTGCCCGGGAAGATCATCAGCCCGGTGGGGGAGATGTTGAGGATGAAGCCCTCCCCCGTGGCCTTGGCGTCCAGTTCCTGGAGGATGGTGTTACGCTCCTGGGTGAAGGTGTGCATCAGGGCTTCCCGGCGGTTGGCGTAGTCTTCGCTCTCGAAGACCTCGGGAATCTGCAGCCTGAGGGTGGAGATGAGTTCCTCCATGTCGGCCTTGAGGCTGCGGCCTGTGCCCTTCGGCAGGTTGAGGTTCTGGGGTTTCTCCGGGTCCCGGAAATTGTAGACGTAAATATAATCGGGAGGCGAGGGTTCCTTGGCCGCCAACTCCGCCACGTAGGCCATAATGGTCTCGGTCTTGCCGGAACGGGGCGGCCCGGCCACATAAACGTTGTATTCCAGGTCCTTGACCCCCAGCCCGAACTCCAGGGCGTGCACCGCCCGGTCCTGGGCCACCACCTTTTCCTTCAAAGGGGTGAGGTCCAGGGTAGTTTCGAACCCCAGTTGGTTGGGGTCACAGACGGCCCTAAGACTCTCCGGCTTCAATTCCCAGCGATTCGGTGCCATGAGTCCTCCTCAGGTCTAAGTCCAGTTCAAGAAAAACCCGCCGCCCGGGACTGGGGCGGCGGCTCAGCCGGTCAATTCATGCAGTCGGGTTAAAGGGCAAACCTGGGGATTGTGATACTCAGGGCCCTCCAACTGGATGGTGTTGTGCTCCAGACCAAAGCGCTCTCGCAGGATCTCCTCCAACTCCCAAGTGAGGCAGTCCCGGTCCGGGGGGCTGTCCACCGCCACGTGCAGGCTGGCGGCAAAAATCCCCGAAGCGATGGTCCAGATATGCAGGTCGTGCACCTTCTTCACCTCCGGATGGGCCTCCAGGGTGGCTTGCACCTCGTCCAGATCGATGTGTTTGGGGGTGGATTCCATCAAGATATCGGTGGCCTCCCAGACCAGTTGCCAGCTACTGAGGACGATCATCACCCCCACGACGATGCCGGCCACCGGGTCGAACCAGTACCAGCCCTGCAACCAGATGGCCAGGCCGGCCACCACCGCGGCAAAGGAGGCGAAGGAATCGGACAGCAGATGGATGAAGGCCGACCTCAGGTTGATGCCGCGCTCCCGGGTGGGCAGCAGGACGTACATCCCCAGGAGGTTGATCAGCAGACCCAGGCTGGCAATAACCAACAGGGGCGTGCTGCTGATCTCCGGCGGCTGAAAAATCCGGCCCACCGCCTCGTAGAAGATATAGCCGGCCATGCCCCACAGGACCAGGCCGTTGATCAGGGCCACCAGGATTTCCAGGCGGTGGTAACCGAAGGTCTTTTGGTTCGTAGGGCTTCTTAAGGCCCAGCGCAGGGCCAGCAGGCTCAAGCCCAGGGCGGCCACGTCGCTCAGCATATGGCCGGCGTCGGCCAGCAGAGCCAGGCTGTTGCTGAGGATGCCGCCCACCAGTTCCACCACGAAAAAGGCCGCCTGGGTCCAGAAGGCCACACTCAGCCTGGCCCGGCTGCTCGGGTAATGGTTGTGGTTATGGTCGTGTCCGCCGCTCATACCTTATCCATGCGAATTTCCAGGATTTCGTAATACTTGAGGCCGGAGGGGGTGTGGACTTCCACCCGATCCCCGACCTTCCGCCCCAGCAGGGCCCGACCCAGGGGCGCGGAGGTCGAGAGCTGCCCTAAGCCGGCGTTGGCTTCCAGGGTGGACACCAGCTTAAATTCTTTTTCCCGGCCGCTGCTCAGGTTGAGGACCCGGACCAGGGAGTTGAAGCGCACCTGATTGGGGGGCAGGTTGCTGCCCACCAGGACCTCGGCGTTGGCCAGGGTCTGCTGCAACTGCCGGATGCGCCGGTCCAGGCGTTGCCGTTGGGCCAGGACGGCGAAAAAATCGGTGTTCTTCTCCGTCACCCCCTCCTGGGCGGCCTCCAGGAGTTCTTGGATGATTTGCGGGCGCTCCACCCGGCTCAGGAGGTCCAATTCCCGCACCAGTTGCTCATAGCCCGACCGGGTCAACAGAATCTTTTCCATACTTTACTATCATGACAGGGCTCAGGCCAGAGCCTGACCAACCCGCTTTGAACCTTACAAACCCCCTTTTTAATTCTTATCCTAAAAGGATAGGCAGGGTCAACCTCGGAGGCAATGGCAGAGTAGGGATTTTTCCGCTCCAGAGCTTGACAGGCGAGTGGGAAGGTGGCATCTGAGGCTAGGGCCTCGCGCCAAGTTTTTCTAATTGGTAGTACAGCCTTTCCAGGCTGTGCCGGAAAACCCCGCACCGGCTGGAAAGCCTGTGCCACCAAAAGTTCAACCAGATTACCCAACAAATCCGCCAGCGTTGCTTCCAGGGCGGCCTGTGGCCGCCGTAATTCCTGAGCCGCCGAGGGCGGCGGCGCCACATTTTTCTGGCTCCCAAGCTCCACCTCTTCTTCTGGTTCCCAAGCTCCTGCTTGGGAACCCACTTTTAGGCAAAGCTCCTGCTATGCAGGCTTTTCAGCTCTCGTCCCCAAGCTCCAGCTTGGGCAACGTACCGTAATAAAAACCATGGAAATTCTTGGCAATCAGGAGCTTTAGTCCCCCCTCCCTTGAGGGGAGAGGGTTAGGGGGAGGGAGTGAAACCGCGACAGGTTGCTGGGCTGGGGTTTTCGCGTGTGCACCATTTTCAGAGCAGAAACTTCATTTGACGCCAGTCATTTTAAAATATACGAATAAGCTTGCCCTGATTAAAGATTGTCTTGCTGGGTTCCCTGTGTTGGCGCAGGCTGAAGCCGGCGGCTACATTTCTAACTACTGGCTACTGACTACTGATTGCCATGTTTTACCGCCTTTCCCCAAATCTGGTCCTGCGCTCCCCCTGGCGGCCCTACCGGGCCCGGCCGGGAGAGCGGGTCCTGG
>JBIOJX010000135.1:0-7478 GCA_044451265.1 Desulfobaccales bacterium | reverse complement strand
GTATATAATGTTTGCACAAAATTAGCATTTTTGTATAAACAGACTCACCTGTAAAGCCCGCAGTATTTCCACTAATCTTTTATTAATCCGTATTATCAGCAATTTACCACATTTTCCGCTAACCTGGCACACGCCTTGCTTCTATCCTAATCAAAATTTTGGATAGAGGTGTTGGCTATGCGTAAGATCGCGATTTATGGCAAAGGTGGCATCGGCAAGTCCACCACCACTCAAAATACTGTGGCGGGTTTGGCCGAAATGGGCCGCAAGGTAATGGTGGTGGGCTGTGATCCCAAGGCGGACTCCACCCGCCTGCTGCTGGGCGGTCTGGCCCAAAAGAGCGTCCTGGACACCCTGCGGGAAGAAGGCGAGGACGTGGACCTGGATGATCTCCGCCGTACCGGGTTTTCCGGGGTGGTCTGCGTGGAATCCGGCGGGCCGGAGCCCGGGGTGGGCTGCGCCGGCCGGGGCATCATCACCTCCATCAATCTGCTGGAGCAACTGGGGGCCTATGCCGACAGCGAATGCCTGGATTACGCCTTCTATGACGTGCTGGGCGATGTGGTCTGCGGCGGTTTCGCCATGCCCATCCGGGAAGGCAAGGCCAAGGAGATCTACATTGTGGTCTCCGGCGAGATGATGGCCATGTATGCGGCCAACAATATCTGCAAAGGTATCGTCAAGTTCGCCGAGGCCGGCGGCGTGCGCCTGGGCGGCGTCATCTGCAACAGCCGCCAGGTGGATAACGAACGGGAGATGATCGAGGCCTTCGCCGCTAAGCTGGGCACCCAGATGATCCACTTCATCCCTCGGGACAACATGGTGCAGAAGGCGGAGATCAACCGCAAGACGGTCATCGAATTCGACGGCAGCCATCCCCAGGCCGACGAATACCGGACCCTGGCCCGGAAGATCGAGGCCAACGAGATGCACATCATCCCCAAGCCCATGCACACCGACGAACTGGAAAAGCTGCTCATCGACTACGGGCTGGCGGGCTGAGATAAGGAGGAAGACCATGGCCATGCATTTACTGATTATGTCCCTTTACCTGATGTCCTCGGGTTGGGGCGTGGCGATGGCCCGGCAGGCCGTGAAGGTCTGGGGCAGATAGGGCGACCCAGCGGGTCGCCCTACGGCCCGATGCATAGAGGAGAAGGAAGCATGAACCTCACCAACATACTGGCAGTAACCAAGCGCTGGTTGACGACATTTTTACGGGAACAGGCGGAGATATCGGCACAAACGGAAATATTCATGGAAGCAGTACCCTGGAGGACAGAGCAATGATCATGATCAGATCGGTGGTGCGGCCGGAGCGGGTGGACGCGGTCCTGGCCGCCTTAATGGAAGCGGGGTTCCCCGCGGTCACCAAGATGAGCGTGGTGGGCCGGGGCAAGCAGCGGGGCATCAAGATCGGGGAGATTACCTACGACGAGATCCCCAAGGAGCTGCTGCTCATGGTGGTGCAGGATCAGGACAAGGATTTTGTCATCAAGACCGTGCTCAAGGCGGCGCGCACCGGCGATAAGGGTGCTTACGGCGACGGCAAGATCTTTGTGTCGCCGGTGGAAGAAATTTACACCATCAGCTCCGGCATCAAGGAAAGCGGGGCCGGGGAACTGGAAGAGGTGAAGCCATGAAAGAGATCATGGCCATAGTGCGCATCAACATGATGAACCGGACCAAGAAGGCCCTGGCGGAGGCGGGCATCTCCTCCATCACCGCCCGGGACGCCCTGGGCCGGGGCAAAGGGTTGGTGGACCTGACCCTGCTGGAAGGCGCGGAAAAGGGCTATGAAGAGGCCGTCGCCCAGTTGGGCTCGAGCCAGCGCCTGATTCCCAAGCGGATCTTCTTCGTGGTGGTTCCGGATCGGCTGGTGCCCAAGACGGTGCAGACCATCATCGAGGTAAATAAAACCGGCAAATCCGGCGACGGCAAGATCTTCGTCATGCCGGTGGCGGATGCCGTCCGGGTGCGTACCGGCGAGAGCGGCGCCCTGGTGTTGGACGAAGCCTGATAACCTTGCAATCAGATGATTTTTGGTAGCCGCAGGCCCTTACAAAAAACCTGCGCTGCACAGGCGAGACGCCGGTGCCACCAATGGAGAACGAAACATGGCTACATTAAAGCCGGAAGACCTGAGCGGGTTGGTGCTGGATATCAAGGCCGAGGACGCGAAAAAGGAGTTGCTCGGCAAGTATCCCACCAAGATCGCCCGGAAGCGAGCCAAGCAGATCGTGGTCAACGCAGTGACCCCGGATATGGAAGTGCCGGAGATTCAATCCAATGTCCGGACCGTCCCCGGCCTCATCTCCCAGCGGGGCTGCACCTACGCCGGCTGCAAGGGTGTGGTGCTGGGTCCCACCCGGGATATCCTGAACATCACCCACGGCCCCATCGGCTGCGGCTTTTATAGCTGGCTGACCCGGCGGAACCAAACCAGGCCCAAGGGCCCGGAAGACCATAACTTCATGCAATACTGCTTCTCCACGGACATGCAGGATGAGCAGATCATCTTCGGCGGCGAAAAGAAGCTGAAGCAGGCGGTGCAAGAGGCCTATGACATCTTCAAGCCCAAGGCCATCGGCATCTTTGCCACCTGCCCGGTGGGCCTCATCGGCGACGACGTGCACGCGGTGGCCCGGGAGATGAAGGAAAAGCTGGGGATCAACGTCTTTGCCTTCAGTTGCGAGGGCTACAAGGGCGTGAGCCAGTCGGCCGGCCACCACATCGCCAACAACGGCGTCTTCGCCCACATCGTGGGCCTGGACGACACGGTGCGGGAAGGCGAGTTCAAGATCAATATGCTGGGGGAATACAACATCGGCGGCGACGCCTTCGAGATCGAACGCCTCTTTGAGGATTCCGGCATCACCCTGATTTCCAGCTTCAGCGGCAACTCCAGCTATGATCAATTTGCCAACTCGCATACTGCGGACCTGAACCTGATTATGTGCCACCGGTCCATCAACTACGTGGCGGAGATGATGGAGACGAAGTTCGGCATCCCCTGGATCAAGGTGAATTTCATCGGCGCCGAGGCCACGGCCAAGTCCTTACGGAAGATCGCCGCTTATTTCGAGAATCCTAAACTGACCGCCAAGGTGGAAGAGGTCATCGCCCGGGAAATGCCGGCGGTGGAGCAGGTGCGGGAGGAAATTAAGGCCAGGTGTGCCGGCAAGCGGGCCATGCTCTTTGTCGGCGGCTCCCGGGCCCATCATTACCAGGAGCTTTTCCGGGAGATCGGCATGGAAACCGTCGCCGCGGGCTACGAGTTTGCCCATCGGGACGACTACGAAGGCCGGCGGGTGCTGCCCGGCCTCAAGGTGGACGCCGACAGCCGCAACATCCAAGAACTCCATGTCGAAGCGGACCCGGAGCGCTTTCGCCCCCGGCTGGATGCCGCCGGCATCGCCCGGCTGGCCCAGGAAGGTATCAAGCTCAGCGAATACGAGGGTATGATGGCCGAGATGAAGACCGGCGCCCTGGTGATCGACGACATCAGCATGTATGAAACCGAAAAACTCATTGAGATCTACCGGCCGGACATCATCTGCGCCGGCATCAAGGAAAAGTACGCCATCCAGAAGAGCGGCGTGCCCATGAAGCAATTGCACAGCTATGACTCCGGCGGACCTTATGCCGGCTTTAAAGGGGCCGTCAACTTCTGGCGGGAAATCGACCGCATGGTGAACAGCAAGGTCTGGAAGTATCTGAAGGCCCCCTGGCAGGAGCATCCCGAACTGGCCGCCAAATATGCCTGGGAATAAAAATTGAGGATAACGTCATGTTACTGAGACATACACCCAAGGAAGTCACCGAACGCACGGCCCTGACAGTTAACCCGGCCAAGACCTGCCAACCCATCGGGGCCATGTACGCCGCCCTGGGGATTCACCGTTGCCTGCCCCACAGCCACGGGTCGCAAGGGTGCTACGCCTACCATCGCAGCACCCTGACCCGGCACTATAAGGAGCCGGTGATGGCGGCGACCAGCGCCTTTACCGAAGGCGCCTCGGTCTTCGGCGGGCAGGCCAACCTGCTGCAAGCCATCAACAATATCTTCACGGTTTATGAGCCTGAGGTGATTGCGGTGCACACCACCTGCCTGTCGGAGACCATCGGGGATGACATTCCCCAAATCGTCGCCAAGGCCAGGGACGAAGGCAAGATTCCGGCAGGCTGCCACGTCATCCATGCCAACACCCCGAGCTACGTGGGCTCCCATGTCACCGGCTTCGCCAACATGGTCAAGGGCATGGTGGATTATCTGGCGCAGAGCACCGGCCATAAGGAGAACCGCATCAACCTGATCCCCGGCTACGTGGAGCCGTGCGACATGGAGGAGATCAAGCGCCTGGCCGGGGAATTGGGCGTGCCGGTGATCATGTTCCCGGATACCTCCAACGTCCTCAATGGTCCCCAAACCGGCCGCTATGCCATGTTTCCGGCCGGGGGCACCACGGTGGCAGAACTGGTGGCCGCGGGCGGCAGTATGGGCACCGTGGCTCTAGGCCCCCTGGCCTCCGGGCCGGCCGCCCGGGCCCTGGACACCAAGTGCAAGGTGCCCTGCGAAATCTTGAATCTGCCCATCGGCCTGAGGGCCACCGACGTCTTCATCGACACCCTGCGGCGCATCGCCGGGGTGACCGTGCCCGAGTCCATCGATATCGAACGGGGCCGGCTGGTGGACGTAATCACCGACATGCACCAATACTTCTTCCACCGCAAGGTGGCCCTGGCGGGCGATCCGGACCAATTGATCTCCCTCACCGAGTTTCTGGTGGACCTGGACATGTGGCCTATCCACCTCGTCACCGGCACGCCGGGGAAGAAGTTCGAGGCCAAAATCAAGGAGATCACCAAGGACGTGCCGCACCCGGTAAACGTCCGCGCCGCCGGCGATATGTTCCTGCTGCATCAGTGGCTGAAGAGCGACCCGGTGGACCTGCTCATGGGCAACACCTACATGAAGTATATCGCCCGGGATGAGGACATTCCCCTGGTGCGCTTCGGCTTCCCCATCGTGGACCGCATCGGCCACAGCTACTTTCCCACTGTGGGCTACCGCGGCGGGCTCAGGCTCCTGGAGAAGATCCTGGACGCCCTGCTGGACCGGCAGGACCGGGACGCCCCGGAGGAGAGCTTCGAGCTGGTGATGTAGGGGCGGACCTGCGTGTCCGCCCAAGGGCCGACACCTATGTCGGCCCCTACAATAGATTATGCGAGGAGATAAATAAACCATGGAAAAACCTGAGCATCATATCTTCGTGTGTATGAGTTTCCGGGGCCTGGAGCCCAAGGGCAAGTGCATCAAGAAAAATGCCCCGGACCTGCTGGGCTATCTGGAGTCGGAACTGGCCGACCGCGGCCTGGAAAACGTCATGGTCTCCACCACCGGCTGCCTGAAGCTCTGCGACCAGGGCCCGGTGCTGATCGTCTATCCCGAAGGCCACTGGTACGCCGGAGTGGAGGGCGAGGAGGCCATCGACGCCATCCTGGACGGCCTGGAAAACGGCGGCCCGGCCAAGGACTATTTGGTGAGTTGAGTAGGTGCGATAACCACAAGACAGAAATGGAGGGTGCGCCCGGCGCCCCAACCTTTAAAAGCCAAGAATTCTCAGAGGTCTGACATGGAACCGGCGATTTATAAAGAGCGGGAAAATCAAATCCACCGCAAGGGCGAAGCGCCCTTCGAGATGGACTGCGACCGGGAGTCCCTGGCCGGGGCGGTGAGCCAGCGGGCCTGCGTCTTCTGCGGCTCCCGGGTGGTGCTCTATCCCATCGCCGACGCCCTGCACCTGGTGCACGGCCCCATCGGCTGCGCCGCCTACACCTGGGACATCCGGGGCGCCCTGTCATCGGGCCCGGAGCTGCACCGCCTGAGCTTCTGCACCGACCTCCAGGAGTTGGACGTCATCTTCGGGGCGGAGACTAAGCTTTATAAGGCGTTGGTGGAGCTCATCGACCGGCATCACCCCCAGGCCGCCTTCGTCTACTCCACCTGCATCGTGGGGCTGATCGGCGACGACCTGGAAGGGGTTTGCAAAAAGGTCAGTAACGAGAAGGGCATTCCGGTCCTGCCGGTGCAGTCCGAGGGTTTTAAGGGCAACAAGCGGGACGGTTACTACGCCGCTTGCCAGGCCATGTTTCGCCTGGTGGGCACCGGCGATGCGGCCGGCATCAGCCCTCACAGCGTCAACATCCTGGGCGACTTCAACCTGGCCGGGGAAATCTGGGTCATCCGGGACTACCTGGCCCGCATGGGCGTTCAGGTGGTGGCCAACATCACCGGCGACGGCCGGGTGGCCGACATTCGCCGGGCCCACGGCGCGGCCCTGAACCTGGTGCAATGCTCCGGGTCCACCCTGGACCTGGCGAAGATGATGGAGGAGAAATACGGCATCCCTCATCTCCGGGTGTCCTATTTCGGAGTGGAGGACATGGCCGAATCCCTTTATGCCGTGGCCCGTTTCTTTAACGATCCTGAGATGCTGGCGCGCACCCGGGAACTGGTCCGGGAGGAACTGGCCAGCCTCTTTCCCAAGCTGCGGGAGTTCCAGCAGGCCCTGACCGGCAAGAAGGCGGCCATCTATGTGGGCGGCGCCTTCAAGGCCTTCTCCCTGGTCAAGGCCTTCCGGTTGCTGGGCATGCAGGTGGTCCTGGTGGGTTCCCAGACGGGAACTAAAGAAGATTACCAGGAACTGCACGACATCACCGACGAAGGGACCATCATCGTGGACGACTCCAATCCCCTGGAACTGTCGAGCTTCCTGAAGGAAAAGGACGTGGACATCTTCGTGGGCGGGGTCAAAGAACGCCCCATCGCTTTCAAGCTGGGGGTGGGTTTTTGCGACCACAATCACGAACGCAAAGAGTGTCTGGAAGGCTTCGTGGGCATGCTCAACTTTGCCCAGGAGGTCTATAACACCGTGATGAGTCCGGTGTGGCGGTTTGTCCCCCGGAAGGCAGCAGTCAGTAGTCAGAAACCGTAGGGGCGAACCTTGTGTTCGCCCTGGGGCGAATACAAGATTCGCCCTTACAAGGAAATAGCCATGAATAGCGGCAAACATCAAGATACGGCATATGTTTCCACCACCAACGCCTGCAAGCTATGCAAGCCGTTGGGGGCCTGCCTGGCCTTCCGGGGCGTGGAGGGGGCAGTGCCTTTTCTCCACGGCTCCCAAGGCTGCGCCACTTATATGCGCCGCTACATCATCAGCCATTACCGGGAGCCCATGGACATCGCCTCCTCCTCTCTGGGAGAGAAGCAGGCGGTCTATGGCGGCGGGCCCAACCTCAAGCAGGGATTGGGCAACGTCATGAACAAATATGGGGCCCGGCTCATCGGGGTGGCCACCACCTGCCTGACCGAAACCATCGGCGACGACGTGCCCGGAATCGTGCGGGAATTTTGTCAGGAGGAGAGCGGCGAAGCCTCGGCGCGGCCGGAGATCGTCACCGTTTCCACCCCC
>JBIOJX010000134.1:0-7498 GCA_044451265.1 Desulfobaccales bacterium | reverse complement strand
GCCCTCGGCCCCTGGCCCCTTCCCCCAAGAGCCTATCGCCAAGTCTTTATCAATCTCAAATGAATATCCGCCGCGGGGGCGCTGTGGGTGAGGGCGCCCATGGAGATGAGGTTGACGCCGGTGGCGGCAACTTTTGGCAGGCGGGCGGCGGACATGGAGCCGGAGGCCTCCAGCAGGGCGCGTCCGGCGGCGAGTTTCACGGCCTGGGTCAAGGCGGCTTCGTCCATATTATCCAGCAGGATGACGTCCGCGCCGGCGGCCAGGGCCTCCTTCAGACCATCCAGGTCGGTGACTTCCACTTCGATCTTCAGGAGGTGATGGGCCTCTTGCCGGGCTTGTTTGACGGCCTGGATGATGGAGCCCGCGGCGGTGAGGTGGTTGTTCTTGATGAGAACGCCGTCATAGAGGCCGGCCCGGTGGTTGCGGGCGCCGCCCAGACGCACGGCGTATTTCTCCAAGGCCCGCCAGCCCGGGGTGGTCTTGCGGGTGTCCACCAGGGCCGCGGTGGCGCCGGCGATCAGGCTCACCATCCGGCGGGTGAAGGTGGCGACGCCCGAGAGGCGCTGGAGGAAATTGAGGGCCGTGCGCTCGCCCATAAGAATGGCGGCCACCGGGCCGGTGAGCCGGGCCAGGACCGTGCCGGGCGCGGCCTGGGCGCCTTCCGCCACCTGGGGCTCAAAAATTAGATTCGCATCGACCTTACGAAAAACTCGGGCGGCCAGCGGCAGGCCGGCCACCACCAGGTCCTGTTTGGCCCGGATGTGGGCTTCGCCCTGGAGGTCCGGGGGAATCAGGGCCTGGGTGGTGACGTCGCCGGTCCCCAGGTCCTCTTCCAGGGCCAGGTCGATGAGGCGGTCAAGCAGCGGGGAAGTCGGAAAGACGGTCATCAGTCAAAGTCCTCGGTCCATTTAAGGCGGTTTTTGGTGGGCAGTTTTCGGTTTTCGGTTAAAAACATAAAAGATTTCATAGGGTTATTTGATTAGTTTTTTTACATTTGATTATGGTAAGGATAACTATTTGGTTTTATAAGTATTTTAACTATTCAAGATCCATCGCCGCGCCATTTTTAACCTACCTTTGGTCAAATTTTTGAGTGAATCTGGCCTATCCTGTGCCGCTTCGAAAAAAAATTGCGCTAATACGGGGTTCAGACACCGGTCAGGTTCAGGTTAGCTGCCGCCGGGCGCCGTTCAGGTTTTGCTGCCGTCCGTCTCTGTACCGCATCGGTGCCGCTTAGGGAACGGTTAATTATCAGGGAAACGGTCTTAACATCAAAGTGATTACAGGTAGTTGTCGGTTGGATCACGGTCTTGTACCGCAAAATATTTCTTCTTGGACTTTACCTCCCAACCCCACGGTTCCCGGCTCCCAGGGAAGGCGCGAACGGCAGGAAGCCTTTTGGTGTTCCAGGTGATAATTTAAACCAGGCCGGGGCGATTTCCAGTGAAGATGGCATAATTGGCTCTTTATTTCTTTCGAAAAGATAGTTCTTTTCTCTCTATGTGTTGATATGCCAATGTTTCCATAAGACTTTCTTCAGTTCCAAATAAAGAATGAGCATTTATATTCATAAAATCGAGTTTGCTTAAAACCTTTGACCTTTCATTTCTAGGAATCAAATACTTTTTTAGGGAACCTTTCTCTTCTTCGTTTTCTTGAAAACCTTTCTCATGATTGCAATAAATCAAATCTTCCTCATCAATTTTCTGCTTTGTACAAAGAGTGTACCAACATTGTTGGATAAAATGTCTTTTATCGGTACGAATAGATGGTCCTAAGCGAAATATTATAGGATCACCTCCTTCTCCATTACCATTGTAAGCATAATGATATATTGCAATATATTCATCTTCATCTTCATTTTGAGGACAATCTTGAAAGGCAAAAAAAGCGGCAACATATGGAGAAATAGTCCAATCCAAAAGCGGCGATGGGAAACCGTGATGCCTTAGATAAACCATAAACTCATATCCCGGCGGAGGATTAATTGGTTTAATTTTAGGATTCTTTTGAAGGGGCCATGATTTTAAAGTGAGACTTTCTATAACAGGATAGATTTTATTACGAAGGAGATTATAATAATCTTTTATAGAATATTCCTTCTTTGAATATCGTTCTAACGTAGTATCCAAAAGCCAACAACTTTTTCCATGTCCTCGGAATAGTGGAGGAAAAAAATCCGGTTGTTTTTTTCTCTTATCTTCAAACTCCTTAAAAATCCTTGACACCTCATTTTCAAATTTCTCCCAGGAATCGACTAATATTATCTGGGGATTATTTCCCCCAGTCCTGCCCTCAACTTTCATTTCGTTCACCCCATCAACTCCTTGATCCGCTCTCGGTGGTTTTTGAGTTTGGTGAGTTTTTCGGTCCAGCCCTGGACCTTGTCTTTTTCTTTGGCCACCACTTCGGCCGGGGCCTTGTGGAGGAAGTCTTCGTTGGTCAGTTTGCGTTGGGCGCCGGAGAGGTCCTTGCTCAGTTTATCGATCTCCTTGTTGAGGCGGCGTTCTTCTTCGGAGAAGTCGATGAGGCCGGCCAGGGGCAGGAAGATGTCCACGGCGTCCACCACGGCCTTGGCCGCGGCGGCGGGCGGGCCGGAAGGGGCGTTAAAGGTGAGTTCCTTGACCTTGGCCAGCAGGGTGAGGGATTGGCCGTGGCGTTGCAGGGCCGCGAGGGCCTGGGCGTCGCCGCTCTGGAGGAAGACGTCCACCTGGGCGGCCGGGGGCACGTTCATTTCGCCCCGGAGGTTGCGGATGGCGGTGATGGTGTCCATCAGCAGGGTCATCTCCGCGGCGGCCGCGGGGTTGAGCAGGGCGGCGTCGGCTTCGGGGTACGGGGCCACCATGATGGAGCCCTGAATCCCGGGCAGCTTCTGGTAGATCTCTTCGGTGATGAAGGGCATGAAGGGGTGGAGCAGCCTAAGGATGGCGCTCAGGAGGCCGACCAGGACCCCCTGGCAGTGGCGGCGGGCCGCGGGGTTTTCTTTAGCGTAGAGTTGGGGCTTGATGAGTTCCAGGTACCAGTCGCAGAACTCGTGCCAGATGAACTGGTAGAGGGCGTTGGCCGCCAGGTCGAACTCGTAGGCGTCCAGGCGGACCGCGACCTCTTTGGCGACCTGTTGCAGGCGGCTTAAAATCCAGGCCTCCACGGTGGTCAGGGGCTGCTCGTCCGTGGCGAATTTTACAGGCTGGAAGCCTGCGCTACCGGCTGGTTCGCCTGCGCTACCGTAGTCCTCCAGGTTCATCAGGGTGAAGCGGGAGGCGTTCCAGACCTTGTTGGCGAAGTTGCGGTAGCCGGCGATGCGGTCCTCGTTGAGGCGCACGTCCCGGCCCATGGCGGCGAAGGCGGCCAGGGAAAAGCGGAAGGCGTCGGTGCCGTATTCGTTCATCAGGTCCAAGGGATCGACGACGTTGCCCTTGGATTTGCTCATCTTGTGGCCTTCGGCGTCCCGCACCAGGGCGTGGATGTAAACCTCCCGGAAGGGCACCTCGCCCATGAAGTGAATCCCCATCATCATCATACGGGCCACCCAGAAAAAGAGGATGTCGAAGGCGGTGACCAGGACGCTGGTGGGATAGAAGAGCTTGAGTTCCGGGGTCTGGTCGGGCCAGCCCAGGGTGGAAAAGGGCCACAGGGCCGAAGAGAACCAGGTGTCCAGGACGTCGGTCTCCTGGACCAGTTCTGCCGCGCCGCATTTCGGACATTGCGTCGGGTCTTCCCGGCTGACCACGACCTCGCCGCACTGCTTACAGGTCCAGGCCGGGATGCGGTGGCCCCACCAGATCTGGCGAGAGATGCACCAGTCCCGAATGTTGTTCATCCAATCGAAATAGCTTTTGTCCCAGTTGGCCGGGATGAGTTTGGTGCGGCCGTCCTGCACCGCGGCTATGGCCGCCTCGGCCAGGGGCTTAACCGCCACGAACCATTGCTTGGAGACTAACGGCTCGACGATGACCTTGCAGCGGTAGCAGTGGCCCACCGGCACCTGGTAGGGCTCCACTTTATCCAGCAGGCCGAGTTTTTTCAGGTCCTTGACGATCTGCTCCCGGCAGACGAAGCGGTCCATGCCCACGTACTTGGGGCCGGCCTCTTTGTTCATGTTGCCGGCTTCGTCGATGACCTGGATGGCGGGCAGGTTATGGCGCCGGGCCACTTCGAAGTCGTTGAAGTCGTGGGCCGGGGTGATCTTCAGGGCGCCGGTGCCGAACTCCAGGGAGACGTAGGAGTCGGTGATCACCGGAATCTCCCGCCCCAGGACCGGCAGCCGCAGGGTAGCGCCGTGGAATTTCAGATAACGCCGGTCGGTGGGGTTGACCGCCACCGCGGTGTCGCCCAGCAGGGTCTCGGGCCGGGTGGTGGCCACGGTGAGGTGGCCGTCGCCGTCGGCCAGCGGATAGCGGATATGATAGAGGTGGCCGTCGTGGGGGTCGTGCTCCACTTCGAGATCGGCCAGGGCCGTGCGGCAGCGGGGGCACCAGTTGATGATGTAATCGCCTTTATAGATCAAGCCCTCGGCATAGAGGCGGACAAAAACCTCGCGCACCGCCCGGGAGAGCCCTGCGTCCAGGGTGAAGCGCTCCCGGCTCCAGTCGCAGGAGGCGCCCAGGCGCTTCAGCTGGTTGATGATCTGGCCGCCGGATTCGGCCTTCCACTGCCAGACCCGCTGGATGAAGGCCTCCCGGCCCAGGGCGTGGCGGTCGGTGCCTTCGGCGGCCAATTTGCGCTCCACCCCGTTTTGGGTGGCGATGCCGGCGTGGTCGGTGCCCGGCATCCACAGGGCGTCAAAGCCCTGCATGCGCTTGCTGCGCACCAGGATGTCCTGCAGGGTGTTGTTCAGGGCGTGGCCCATGTGCAGGACGCCGGTGACGTTGGGGGGCGGGATGACGATGCAATAGGGCGGCTTGCTGCCGTCGGCCTGGGCCCGGAAAAGGCCCTGCTCCTCCCAATATTTATACCACTTCGCCTCGATCCGCTGGGGATCGTAGACTTTGTCCAGAATTTCGGCCATGTTGGTTCCTGTGGAAAGTGAATATTCTTATGAGAGAGGCGATCAAATCCCCGGGGCCGCGAGACGCAAATCCGCCTCTATCGGCAGTTCAAACAGGTCTTGGCGCAACAATCGGGTGGAAAAGAACAGCACTTCCAGATTTTCCACTTCACCCGTTTCAGGATTGAGCCGGGCGATAATATCATCCCCCAGTTCCTCGGAGTCCTGTTCCCGGTAGGGTGGACGTTTATCGATATGCAGGATGTCCGCCTCGCGATCATACTTAAAGGTCAGCTTCGCTGCCATTTTCTTTCCTTAGGCTGCAATTCTATCACCAAAGTATCCAGAACGCCAAGTAACTTACATTCTCCAGCTTTCGAGTTGGGGATATCAAGGATATGCGATCACTAAAACTTGACAGGAAGGGAAAAAATTTGGTATGACCAGGTGGTCATGTTGAGAGCAGAAGAAGCATCATTGTCCACCTTCCGGCAATTGCCGCCGGACAAGCAGGAACGCGTCCTGGACGCCGCCCTGGCGGAGTTCGCCGAGCAGGGCTACCAGGCCGCCTCGCTCAACCGCCTGGTGGCCCAGGCCGGCATCGCCAAGGGCTCCCTCTATCAATATTTTCCCAATAAGGAAGGAATTTTCCGGCACATCTTCCAGTTCGCCCTGAGCCAGGTGCGGCGCACCCTCACCACGGTCAAGGACGAGACCCAGGAGGAAGGTTTCTTCGTGCGCCTGGAGAAATCCCTGTTGGCCGGGGTGCGCTTCCTGCGGGAGCATCCCCGGGTCTACGGCCTGTATCTCAAGATCCAGTTTGATAGAAACGTGCCGTTCCGGGAGGACCTCATGGCCACGGTACGCCGCCATGCGGTGGAATACTTCGCCTCCCTGGTGCGGCGGGCCAAGGGCCGGGGCGAGCTTAGGCCCGCGGTGCCGGAGGCCGCGGTCCTGTTTCTGCTGGACGCCCTGTTCGATCGCTTTCTCCAGGCCGTGGCCGTGCCGGCCCTGGATGTGACCCTGAATCTCAATCAGGCGCCGGAGGATGTGGTGCGCCGGCGGATTCATGAACTGGTGCAACTCCTCCGGGATGGCCTGGCGGCGTAGGGGCGAATCTTGTATTTGCCCAAGACAAGGGCGAACACAAGGTTCGCCCCTACAAAATATTTTTGCCATTTTGTGACCACTCGGTCATAAAGGAGGGTAGATCATGGCGCTTCCCAATTTTCAGGACCCCGGGCTGCAGGGCATCTATGCCAAGGTGGCCGCCGGGGCTCGTCTGGACCGGGAAGACGGCCTGGCGCTGTTTCAGAGCGCCGATCTGCTGGGAGTCGGGGCCCTGGCCCAGATGGTGCGGGAGCGCCTCCACGGCCGCCAGGCCTTCTATATCTACAACCAGCATATCAACTACTCCAATATCTGCATCAATGGGTGCAAGTTTTGCGCCTTCAGCCGCAAGGCCGGGGAGCCGGGGGCCTATGAGATGTCCCTGGCCGAGATCCTGGGCAAGGTCGAGGCGCGGGCCCACGAACCCATCACCGAGATCCACATCGTCGGCGGCTGCCACCCGGACCTGCCCTTCGCCTTTTATCTCGACATGCTCCGGGGCATTAAAAGGCTGCGCCCCGAGGTGCATCTCCAGGCCTTCACCGCGGTGGAAATAGCCCACCTGGCCGACCAGGCCGGTATGAGTATCCCGGACACCCTGGAGGCTCTGAAGGAGGCGGGCCTGGGGTCCCTGCCCGGCGGCGGCGCCGAGGTCTTCAGCCCCCGCGTCCGCCAACACCTCTGCCCGGAAAAGCTCTCGCCCGAGGGCTGGCTGGGAGTGGCCCAAACCGCCCATCGTCTGGGGTTGAACTCCAACGCCACCATGCTTTATGGCCATATGGAGACCCTGGAGGAAAGGGTGGACCATCTGGTCAGGTTAAGAGAAGCGCAGGATGAGACTCAGGGGTTCCTGGCCTTCATCCCCCTGGCCTTCCACCCCCAGAACACCGGCCTGAGCGACCTCAGCGGTCCCAGCGCCATCGACGATTTGAAGACCCTGGCGGTTTCCCGTCTGATGCTGGACAACGTCCCCCACATCAAGGCCTTCTGGGTGATGCTGGGACCCAAGATGGCCCAGATTTCCCTGTGTTTCGGGGTGGATGACGTGGACGGCACGGTCATGGAGGAGCGCATCACCCACATGGCCGGGGCCCAGACCCCACAGGGCCTGACCCGGAAGCAGCTCCGGGCCCTGATCCGGGAGGCCGGCTGCGAGCCGGTGGAGCGGGATACGCTGTATTCAGTAGTCAGTAGTCAGTAGTCAGTAGTCAGTAGTCAGTGGAGAATCATTATGGCTGACTTGGCATACATCAGCCCAACCGCCGAATACGGAAGTTTTTTTTAAGTCCCCCTTTTCTAAAGGGGGATTTAGGGGGATTTTCATCCGAACCCTCATGCACTCTCCTCTCGCTTCCTTGCGCTCTTCCTAACTGACTACTGACTACTGACTACTGACTACTG
>JBIOJX010000133.1:0-7530 GCA_044451265.1 Desulfobaccales bacterium | reverse complement strand
CGGCAGCGCTATTTGCTTTCCACCCGGTGATGGTGGAGAGCGTGGCCTGGGTCAGCGAGCTTAAAAATACGCTCTCCACGGTCTTCTACCTGACGGCCGCCCTGGCCTATCTGGCCTTTCGGACGCCCCTCTCGGTCATTTTCCTGGCCGGGCTGGACGGGGTGGTGACCACCCTGCCGCTGCTGCTGGTGGTCCTGGCGGGCATCCTGCTCTGCAACCTGCTGGTGGCCGCCGGGGCCATTGACCGCCTGGTCGCCTGGTTCCTGCAGGGGCTGCGCCACCCCCGGCACCGGCACCTGTTCATCGCCCTGGGCATCGGCAACTTCATGGAAGGGGCCAGCGTCATCGCCGAACCCATCGTGGCGCCGATGCTGCGCGCCGCCGGAGTGAGTCCCGCCGGGGCCGCGGCCCTGTCCATCATCGGCTATGCCGGCCTGATGAGCCTGGAAATGGCCGGCATCATCATCACGGTCCTGGCCCTGGTCACGGGTCTCCCCCTGATGGACCTGGCCGTCGCCACCGCCTGGCTGTCAGTGCCGGCGGTGCTGGCCATGGCCGCCTGTATCCCCTGGTTCCTGCCCCCGGCCGACGGCGGCTGGCGCTTGCTGCCCGAGGCCCTGGGGGCCGGCCTGCTGGTTGGCCTGGTGGTCCTGGCCGCCGTCCTCACCGTGGGGGTGGCCTTATCCGGCATGGTGGGCGGTCTGGCGCTGATGGGCGTTTTGCTTCTCCTGGGCCCCCGGCGGCATAACTTCAGCCTTCAGATCGGCCGCGACCTACTGCCCTTTGCCTGCATCTTTGTGCCCCTGCTCCTGGTGAACACGGTGCCCTGGCTCCACGACCTCACCAGCCGCCGCTGGGTGTTTGACGTGCGCCTGGTGCCCATTCACCAGATCACCCTGACCCCCTGCTTTTCCGCCTATTTATACCTGTTTCTGGCCCTGGGGGTGGCGCTGGCGATTTTCCGGGAGGTCCAGCGCCGGCCGGTGCTGGCCACCGGCCTGAGCCAGGGCTGGCGGGCCCTTACCGCCATGGGGCTGTTCGGCGCCATGGGCCAGATCATCGCCTATTCGGGCTACGCCCAGGGTTTTGTCAGCCTGACCGAGGCCCACAATATCCCCTGGGTGCTGGCCATGGGGCTGAAGGCCTATACCGGCAGCCTCTACCCCGTGTTCGTGCCCCTCCTGGGCTGGGTGGGCACCTTTCTGACCGGCTATGGCGTGGCCTCCCTGATGCTCTTCGGGGATTTGCAGGTGCATGCCGCCGCCTTGCTCAACGTCTCGGCGGTGTATCTGGCCGCGGGCCTCACCGTGGGCGCCGCCCTTGGGTCCATCTCCTCGCCCTTCAAGATCGCCATCGCCGCGCCCATGTGCGGCGCCCTGGGGCAGGAGGGCCGGATTCTGCGGCGCACCATCCCCCTGGGCCTGGCTGCCTCCTGCCTCATCGGCTTGATCCTCTGGGCCTTATAACGCGGCTGCCTGGGAAGCGGGTCATCCCGGCGAGATCGGGTCTGCGGGGCCCCCTGACTCTATTTCCCGCCATAAACTTCGAAACCTCTCTCTCTATTTAAAGATTCTCCAGTTGCTGCCGATTGACTAGTCAGGCAAATAGGCGCGCGGCGAAAGCCGCGCTTTCTCGGGGGGCGGCTGCGCAGCCCGGATATTTCTTGCGGTGGCGGGAGTTAAGCGTCGGGGGCCAGGGTCTTGGCAGTTTGAGACGGTAAATGCCTAAATCCGGCCTGGAATGGAGATCGTGGTGCCTGCAAAAAAAAGCTACGTCGTTATCCTAATGGCCGTCTTTGTCATGATCGGGGCCGGTGCGGCCTATGTTTTTTGGTCAACCGGGCAGAAAGAATTGCACTTGATTCCCCAAAAAAAGGCGGTCAGCGCCGCCGGCCCGGCTTCAGGCGCCGAGGTGGGCACCGGCTGGAGCGTTAAAGAGGACCCCGGCGAGGCCGTGCGCGAGGCCCTGGGCATGGCTCTCCAAGGCAAGCAGCAAGCCGCCCCCGATTTTGTCGCGATATTTGCCTCCTCCGGGACGGATCTCAGGAATATCCTGGTCGCGACCCGAAAACTCTTGGGTAACCAGCCCAAAATCTACGGCGGCACTTCCGACTCCCGGGGCCTCATGACCAACCGGGGATTTATCCATGCGGGGGAAAAGGATTATGCCATAACCGGCAAGGTCAAAGGCCTGGCAGTGATGACGGTCTCCTCGCGAAATATTGTCTTCGGGGTGGGTTCAGCCGATTTTTCGCGCTATGCCACCCCCAAAGAGGGCGCCAGGGCCGCGATGCGGCAGGCCCTGGAAAGTTCCGGCAAATCTTCCCAGGAAACGCCCCAGGCAATTTTGGCCGTCATCTCCAGGAGTGTTGAGGATGAGGCCCTGAAGGGCATCTCGGAAGTGGTGGGCCACCACGTTCCTCTATTGGGCGGCACCACTGGAGGTCCCAAATTTGAGGTCTTGGGGGACCAGGAAGTTTTTGCTCAGGGCATTTCCCTGGCGGTCATCTATACCAAGCTGCCTTTGTGCTGGGTATTTGAAGGGGGTTTCGAAGTGCCGGATACGTATAGAGGGGTGGTTACCAAAATGGACGGCGCCGCCGTCTTGCAAATCAACTGGCGCCCGGCCCTGGACGTTTATGATGAATGGTTGGGGGGTAAAATTTCGAAACTCCAACGAGAAGGCGCTGACCTTGTAAAAATCAGGAACTTCATGAGCTTGAATCCCTTTTACCGGCGTTACACCTCTCCGGACGGCCATAATTATTTCCTGTTTTCGGTTCCCTGGCCCAGAAATCAGACCCCGCAGGATAAATCCTTCGTGACGTCCACCGAGATCAGCATGGGGGACGAAATCCACCTGAGCCACGGTACCTGGGAAAGACTCATTAATCGCGTCGGCAACCTGCCGCTGAAGGCCCGCATCCAATGCGGCATCGCTCCCGAGTGGACGCCCTTGCTCGGCATCGGTTTTGTCTGTGCCGGGGTCATGCGGGCCATCCCCGAAGCAGAGTGGGAGAAGATGCCCTTATTAATCAACTATGCCAATAATCAGGCTCCATTCATCGCCGCTTTCAGTTGGGGAGAACAGGGTTATTTTCCCGGAGTCGGCTACAAACACGGCAATCTGCTCACGTCTTTCCTGGTTATTGGGGAGAAGGAACTCAGGTAGATGAGGCTGTTCTGGAAAATCTTCACCGCCGTTTTCATTACTCTGGTCGGGGCGATATTTATCATTGCCTATTTCACCACTGTCAGGCAGATCACTAATGCTGAGCAGCACCTCGTGGAAAAATACACCACCACCGGAGATTTAGTTTCCCGGGAGATGGAACATTACCAGGTCGAGTCCAGGTGGCCGTTTGATAGGCTGAATAGGCTTTCAAAACAGGAGGGCTTCCTGTTCTGGTGGGTGGTCCGGGAGGACGGCGTCATCCACCTGGCTGACCAGGCCGCGATGATGGGCACTTACGCCCGAGACTATTTCCCCCAGGTGGCCTCGAGGGCTCTTCAGGATAAGGTGGTGCTGAACTGGCGGAAAAACTATGGGTTATTTATCACCCCGCTGGAAATTGGTAAAAAGAAGTGGACCTTCTGGCTCGGTTTTTCCCTGACCCAAATCTGGGAGATCAAGAAAAACATTATACTTTTGAGTCTGCTGGTCTCCATGGCTGCCTCCCTCGGGCTGGGAACCATCCTTTATATCGTCATCGGCCACATGGTGAAGCCCATCGGGGACCTGACCCTGGCCGCGGCCGCCGTCGGCAAGGGAGATCTGAGCCCCAGGGTGGCGATCAAGTCGAGAGACGAGATCGGGCAACTGGCCCACGCCTTCAATCAGATGGCGTCTGACCTCGCGATGACCACGGTTACCCGGGATTACATGGACAGCATCATGGAAACCATGTCGGGTGCCCTGATCGTGGTGAACCCCGACGCCAGGATCATCACCACCAACAGGTCGGCCTGCCGCCTCCTGGGTTACGCCAGAGGGGAACTCATCGGGGCGCCGATGGCCAAGGTCTTGGGCCAGGACCAGTCCCTCGGCCCTGGGCTGGCGAAGCTTTTCGAGGCAGACGACTTAACCAATTCGGAACTCAGCTACCAAACCAAGGATGGCTGCCAGGTGCCGGTGTTGTTAAGTAGCAGGGTCCGGCGGGATGCCGACGGTCAAATCAGCTACATCGTCTGTATCGCCATCGATATCACCGAACACCGGAAGTCCGAAGCAGCCCTGGTGGAAAGTGAGCGCCGCTTTCGGGACCTCGCCGAGAACTCGGCGGAATGGATCTGGGAGGTGGACCAATTCGGCAAATACACTTATGTCTCCCCGGTGGTGGAAGAACTGCTCGGATACCGGCCCGAAGAAGTGCTGGACAAACATTTCTACGATCTGTTTCATCCTGAGGATCGGGAAGACCTCAAACAGGGCGCCTTCAGGTTCTTTGCGCAAAAATTGCCCTTTCGGGATTTTGTCAACCGCAATCTCAACAAGAACGGAGAAACCGTCTGGATCTCCACTAGCGGCGTGCCCATCCTCGATGTGCAGGGTAATCTCCAGGGCTATCGGGGCGCCGATATCGACATCACGGCCCGGCGTCAAGCCGAGGAAGCCCTGCGGGCCAGCGAGAGCTTCCTGGTCAATATCTTTGACAGCATCCAGGACGGCATCAATATCGTAGATACCAATTTTACCATCCTGCGAACCAACCATTCCATGGAAAGGAAGTTTCCCCAAGCCCTGCCTCTGGTGGGGAAAAAATGTTACACCGCCTATCAGGGACGGGATAACCCGTGCCAAGAGTGCGCCGCCATCCGGACTATGGAGACCGGTCAAGCCGATTTGAAGTTTGAGAATATCAGGGGAAAACCTGGGGAGATCGCCGAATGGGTGGAAATCCGCAGCTTTCCCCTGTTGGATCCGGCCACTAGAAAAATTAGCGGGGTCATCGAGTATATCCGGGACATCACCCAACAGAAGCAGGCCGAAGAGGCCTTGCGCCTTAGCGAAGAAAACCTGCGCCAGTCGCAAAAAATGGAGGCCGTCGGCCGCCTGGCCGGTGGCGTGGCCCACGACTTTAATAACATCCTGACCGCGATTATCGGTTACAGTGAACTCTTGCAGGGGAAATTCGAACCAGGCGACCCGCGCCTGAATGATCTGGAGGAAATCCACCGGGCGGCGGAGAGGGCCGCCTCCTTGACCCGCCAGCTCCTGGCCTTCAGCCGCAAGCAGATCTTTGCCCCCAGGGTGCTTAACCTCAATAATCTGATCCTGAATCTGGATAAGATGCTGCGGCGCCTCCTCAATGAAGATATTAAACTGGTCACCATCCAGGGGGAGAATCTGGGAGAGGTCATGGCCGACCCCGGCCAGATAGAGCAAGTCATCATCAACCTGGCGGTCAACGCCCGTGATGCCACGCCCCGGGGCGGGGTGATCACCATTGAAACCCAAAACGTCTTTCTGGATGCGGCTTACGCCCAAAAGTACGGGGAGGTGCAACCGGGTGATTACGTAATGCTGGCGGTAAGTGATACCGGCAGTGGCCTGGATGAGGCCTCCCGGGCCCGAATCTTTGAGCCTTTCTTTACCACCAAGAAGTTGGGGCAGGGCACCGGGCTGGGGCTCTCCACCGTCCACGGCATCATCAAGCAGAGCGGCGGCCACATTACCGTTTACAGCGAAGTGGGCCAGGGCGCCACCTTCAAAGTCTACCTGCCTCGCCTCCGCCAGCCGGTGCAGGCGGAGGCCGCCGCCCCCACCAGTTGCCCCTTTGACCGGGGCACGGAAACCATCCTGCTGGTGGAGGACGAAGACATGGTGCGCCAGGTGGCCCGGCGCATCTTGGAAATGCACGGCTATACCGTGCTGGAGGCCGTCTCTGGCCCTGACGCCTTGCTGGCAAGCCAAAAGACCCGGGGCTCCATTCACTTAATGCTCACCGATGTAGTCATGCCCGGGATGAGCGGCGGCGAGACGGCGGAGCGGCTCCAGGCCCAACGGCCGGAACTGAAGGTTTTGTTCATGTCGGGGCATACCGAAAACTCCATCGTCCACCACGGGGTGCTGGACCCGGGGGTCGCCTTTATCCAAAAGCCCTTCAGAAGTGACCTGCTGGTCCACAAAGTGCGCCAGCTGCTGGACCAACCCCTCAGTGCTGACGGTCTGGCCAAACTCCAGAGAACCTGACCGCCAGGATCCGAAATTTAGCGCCGGGCCCAAAACCTCCCAAAAGCAGGCAGATCGACCCTGAGGCCCGGTGTCACCTCAGCCAACCTGCTCCCGTTTACCAGGCTTGGTTCGGTATCTAAATTTCTAATTTCGCGCCTTGACTTTGAGATGCTTGTACTTACAATGATTACAAGCCTTGCGGCCATCACCCTCTAAGTCAGGCTCGACTTCGCGCCTTTTTTCGGTCGAACCGTAAAACTCAATTATCTTCGTCAGTTAATCGCACCTCCCATGCCCTCAACGGGTTATGGCTCTGTCATTCAGGCGTTTTCGACGGTCAATTTAGTCTAAGAGGAGAAGGAGCATGAACGGGCAATATGTAGGGAAGCGCCAGCCGGCCCAGGATGAAGGTCAACCAGGCGAGGGCCGCTCCCTGAGGCAGCAACCACTGGCTCAGGTGGGGAAATGGGAATGGCATTTATTGACTAAAAAGTTTGTCTGGTGCGAAGAAATGTACCGGATTTTAAATCTTTCCCCCCAACCACTACCCCTCCGGACCGGCAGCTTTTTCAATTGTGTCCACCCCGAAGATAAGGACCGGGTGGTGCGGGCCTTTGGACGGGCCCTGGTCGGCGAGCAGCCTTACCGGATTGAACATCGCATCGTCTGGCCCGATGGCTCGGTGCGCTTCGTGCAAGGAGAAGCCGAAGTTAAATTTGATCAGGGCGGCAGACCGGTCAGCATGTTCGGGACCGTCCGGGATATCACCAGTTTTCGTCAGTCCGGCAAGGTCTCCCAGAAATAAGCTAAACATTCATGGACCCTAAGTGTTTCACTCCCGAGAATGAGAATCCCTTCTGCCCCCCTTTTTCAAAGGGGGGTGTAAAAGTCCCCCTTTGAAAAAGGGGGATTTAGGGGGATTTTGCTTTTCTACGGTAAAGCTTAGGAGAGTGATCAGTATACCTCTCGGATTACTCAAAATCGTTTAGTTTTATCAGGCAGATGGCGGCGCAACTAGAGCAGGAATCAGGTTGATCACTGAAGTTCGTCTCCAGGTAAAGGGCATGGTGCAACAAGGGGGCTTCACCTGAGCCGGTTGCCCCGACGCCGTGCGCGCCGAACTGCTTAATTTTGACCGGCATGCTGGCAGTGCAGTATCACGCCGACCAGGATTTTTTCTCGGTGCGCTTCGAATCCGTCTTGGTGAACGTGGCAAGCATCTTTGCCGCCGTGACCGCGGCCGGTAAAAAAATGGGGCGGGATTACCTCCCGGAGGTCCTGCGCTAAGCCGTCGGCCAGGAGCCTTTAGGACCGTCAAAGCACGGCAGGGGAGGGGGTGGTCCCCCTCCCTGCCGG
>JBIOJX010000132.1:0-7613 GCA_044451265.1 Desulfobaccales bacterium | reverse complement strand
GCGCAGGCTAAAGCCTGCGGTTACCAATAATTACTTTTTGATTGCAACTCGGTATTACCGCTCACTGCTCACGCTAATAAATCATCCGGCAGAAAGATCACTTCCCGCTCCAGGGCGACACCCTGCTGGCGCCAAACCTGCTCCTGGATCTCGCTGATGAGGGCCTTCACCTGGGCCGCGGTGGCCCGGCCCTGGTTGAGGATGAAGTTGGCGTGCTTGCGGGAGACCTGGGCCTCGCCCACCCGCCGGCCCTTGAGTCCGGATTGGTCGATGAGGCAGCCCGCCCCGGGAGTCCCGGGCGGATTCTTGAAGACGCTGCCGCAGTTGCGATAATTGGCGGGTTGCCGGGCCCGGCGGGCCGCCTGTAAATCCCGTAGACGCTGCTTGATCATCTCCGGTGGGGCCGGGGTGGTCAGGATGAACTCGGCCTCCGCCACCAGCCAGTGGGGGAAGTTGAGGAGCAGGGAGGCGCGGTAGCCCAGGCCCAGTTCTGCGGCCTGAAATTCCCGCAGCTGCAACCGCGGGGTGACCACCCAGACCCGGTTCAGCGCCGCGGCCAGGTCCCGGCCGTCGGCGCCGGCGTTGAGGCGCACCGCGGCGCCCACGGTGCCGGGGATGCCGGCCAGGAATTCGAAGCCGGCAAAGCCGAGGTCGGTCGCGGCGCGGGCCAGGCGCGGCAGCGACACCCCGGCCCCGGCCCGCAAGGTGTCGCCCCGGCGCTCCAGGGTCTGGAGACTGCGGGCCAGGTGCACGGTGATCCCGGGCAGGCCGGCATCATCAATGAGCATGTTGGAGCCCCGGCCCAGAAACCACAAGGGCCAGCCCCGGTCCTGAGCCAGGGCCATGAGACGGTAAACCTCCTCCAGCCCGTCCGCGGCAGCCAGATACTGCGCCGGCCCGCCGATCTTCCAGGTAGTCAGCGGGGCCAGAGGCTGGTTTTCCAGGATGGATCCTTTCAGGTTTTTTACCTCAATTTCACTTGGCACCGCGGCTCGCGCTTCGATGATCAGTTTCAGGCTTGCAGGTTCACGCCCGGCGCCTCTTTCGACTGCTTTTGGCAGTCTGACGTTTCGCTGCTTTCCCGTTGGATCTCTACTTTATGCGGCACAAGAGAAACTTTATATCCCAAAACGTGCAAGATATCAGCCACCGTGCGCAGGGTAAGATTGCGGCCGCCGTTCAGCAATTGCGAGATGAAGCCCTTAGATTTACCCAAACGCTCGGCCAATTCTGTCCTTGAAACCTTCTCCTTCTCCAGGAGTTCACAAAGCGTTTCCGTGACCTCCATGATCAAGTCTCCCTGGGCCACCATTCTGGCAAATTCCGGGTCTTCCAGGTACTTGTCCATCAAGGTCTTTTCAGGTTCTCTTTTCGTATTCATCGCGAATCCTTTTCATCCGATCAATTTCCTCAGGCCTAATCCAAGCCTCTTTTTTCATAAAACCGTGCGTAATGATTAACCGACCAGCCGTCTGGAAATAACAGGGCATCCCCATTTGGAAGTTCTTAAATTCAAAGAAGTCTTCACCTTCAATTTTCTTGAACTGCTCCCGGTTGCTCACTTTGCCTTCATCTGCCAGGCGCTTTATCACGCGCAAAATCTTTTCTCTATCGTCTTTGGAGAGGCTATTCAGAAATTTCTTTCCGGGGCACCTGCCATTTGCGGTAATGGCGAGTTCAACCGTGTGAAATTTACCCCTGTATAATACCTCCCGCTTCGGCATGAGATGTAGTTTACATAAACATAAACTCATGTCAAGAAAAAATCAAGATACCTATGGGAAAAAAAGTCATTATTCTCTTCTCTCTTCCTCCATGAGAAACCCCCACCCGCCTTGACAATCATAGGGAAACCGGGTAGCTTTACGGCAGTGAATTACGGGGGATAGCATGGCGCAGCGGTGCTTATGGGGGATAGTGGCCGGGGTCATGATATTGGTCCTGGTGGGGTTGGCCGCGCCGGTTCGGGCCGAGGCCCCACCGGTGGCCTACGTGGGACTGAAATATGACCTGGTGCGTCACGGCCTGGACAAGGGCTACGTCTTTCGCACCTTCGACGACCCCCGCGACAGCTTCCTGCCCGACGTGGTGCGGAAAATCGCCTTTCTGCGCAAAGAGTCCAAGGATATCTACGGCAAATTCCTGACCCCGGCAGTGGCGGCCCAGGGCCGGGCCTATATCCAGGCCCACCGAGCCACCCTGAACCGGGCTGAGGCCCAATACGGCGTGGCCCCGGAAGTGATTGTCGGCATCCTGACGGTGGAAAGCGGCCTGGGCAGCAACACCGGCAAGTACCCGGTATTCAACGTCTTCGCCTCGCTGGCGGTAATGGATACCCCGGAAATCATCGAGGCTTTGGACCTGGGCGCGGCGGGCCGGGACCGCCTGAAAAAGAAGGCCACTTGGGCCCGGCGGGAACTGCAGGTCTTTCTCGAATACTGCGCCGCCCGCCATCTGGACCCCTACTCCTACTGCGGCTCCTGGGCCGGGGCCATGGGCTTTTGCCAGTTCCTGCCCTCCAGCCTGAAGAGCTGCGGCGTCTCGGCCGGCGGCAAGGGGCCGGTGGACCTGTTCACCCACGACGACGCCATCTTTTCCATCGCCTGCTACTTGAAAAAGAGCGGCTTCCAGCGACAGAACCGGGCTTCCTGGCGCCGGGCCGTGCTCAGCTATAATCACTCCGACGCCTACGCGGACACGATACTCACCCTGGCCGGCTGGTATTGAGGGGCCGCGGTGGACTAATTCCTTGGTAGATCAATTCCTTTTGAGATAACATTCATAATATTTGAAACAAGCCGCGTAAGGGCGGTTCGAGAACCACCCCTAGGGGCCCTGACGCGGATTGGCGGGAGAGTAAGGGCTCCCACCGGCGGGGCGCCCGTGCCACTGGCGCGGTCCCTCCCTAACAATACCAAACCAAAGGGGACTAACATGGCGGTGGCGGTGGGAATCGTCTTGGGGAGCGCCTCGGATTGGCCCGAAGTGGAGCCGGCGGCGTTGTTGTTGAAGGAGTGGGGGATTCCGGTTGAGGTGGTGGTGGCTTCGGCCCACCGGGCGCCCCGGAAGGTCCAGGCCTATGCCCGGGAGGCTGCCGGCCGGGGACTGAAGGTCATCATTGCCGCGGCCGGCATGGCGGCCCATCTGGCCGGGGTTCTGGCGGCGGAGACCACCCTGCCGGTCATCGGCGTACCCCTGGCCGGTTCCCATCTTCAGGGGCTGGACAGCCTGCTGGCCACGGTGCAGATGCCCCCCGGGGTGCCGGTGGCCACCATGGCCATCGGTAAGGCCGGGGCTCGGAACGCCGCCATCTTCGCCGCCCAGATCCTGGCCCTGAGCGATCCCCGCTTACAGGAAGTCCTGGCGCAGCACAAACAGGACCTGGAGCGCCAGGTGGCTCGGCAGGCGGAGCAGATCCCCAAGGAATTCCAGGGCAAAGACTAAATTTCTCCTGACCATCGGAAGGGAAGCAGAGATATGATCGTTACGTCCATGGTGAACCTGGGCATTGATCTGGGGGCCCTGGAACACAACTACCGTCAGTTGCGGGGCCTATGCGAGCCCCAAGTCAAGCTGCTGGCGGTGGTCAAGGCCGATGCCTACGGCCACGGTCTGCTGCCGGCGGCCCGGACTTTGGTCCGGGCCGGCGCGGATTACCTGGGGGTGGGTTCCCTGGAGGAGGGGTTGACCCTGCGCCAGGCGGGACTGACCCTGCCGATCCTGCTGCTCTTGGGCATCCTGCCCCGGGAGGCGGAGCGGGCCGTAGCCGCGGACCTGGAAGTGGCCCTCTATCGTCAGGACGTGGCCCTGGCCCTGGCGTCCGCAGGCCGAAGCCAGATGAAAAAGGCCAAGGCGCACCTCAAGGTGGACACCGGCATGGGCCGCCTGGGCCTGCTTCCCGGCGCGGTCCCCGAGTTTCTCGCCAATCTGAAGGAATTCCGCCAACTGGAGATTTTGGGGCTAACCTCCCACCTGGCAGTAGCGGACCTGGAAGATAAGACATATACTTTAAGGCAGTTGGCGGAGTTCACTGATCTCCTGGCCACGGTTCGGGGCCAGGGCTGGGCCTTGCCGCTGAGCCACATCAGCAACAGCGCCGCCCTCTGGGATTTGAAAGAGGCCCACCTGGGCCTGGTGCGGCCGGGACTGATGCTCTACGGTTCGCCGACTTCGCCCGACCGGCCGCCGCCGGTGGAACTCAGGCCGGTGATGAGCCTGACCACGCAAGTCCTCCAGGTGAAGCGCCTGCCGCCGGGGAGCAGCATCAGTTACGGCTGCACCTTCACTACCGCCGACTGGTGCGACCTGGCGGTGCTGCCCATCGGCTACTGTAACGGCTATAACCGGCTGCTCTCCAACCGGGGCGAGGTTTTGGTGCAAGGCCGCCGGGCCCCCATCCGGGGCCGGGTCTGCATGAACCTGACCATGGCGGAAGTGACCGGCATTCCCGGCGTCAGGGAGGGGGACCGGGTCACCCTGATGGGCCGGGACGGGGACGACCGCATCAGCGCCGACGAACTGGCGGCCTGGGCCGACACCATCAGCTACGAGGTTTATTGCCAGCTGGGCGCGGCCAACCTGAGGCGCTACCGGGGGGTCTGAGATGGAAAGAAAACCGGATACCACGGAGCCCAGCATCTGCCTGGTGTGCGCCTGGCGGGAGAATTGCGTCAAGAAATTTTCCTTCACCGGCCAGCATTGCCTGGAATACACCCGGGATCTGACCCTAAAGGCGAAGCCGGTGGGAGAAACGCCGCCCAGTGAGAAGAAGTGAGCAGTAGTCAGTAGCCCGTGGTCAGTTTAGGGCGGGCTGCGCCCGCCAATCTTGGGGTCATAGGCCACTTTAAAACTATTTCTGTTCCAATGCCCATTTTCGGAAAAACGAGATAGAAAGTTATGCATTGGGAGTAATATGTTTTCAGAACTTAAGAGTATCGTAGATCTAATTAGGTCCGCAATTTCAGGCTTTCGGAAATTTAAGACAGATCAAGAGCGAGAAGAAATTATTCTCGGCGTTCTTAGGACATATTTCCTTCTTAAGGATTGCGTCGAAGATGGAGAGAAATTAATAACCGAGGCTGGTAGTGACCCCATTGCAAAAATCAAGGCAATGGACACCACCGAAGCAAGAAGAACACTCGAAATATGGGTAAGCACTCTTAAGAAACAGGGAATCCGGCTAAGAACCTTACAAGGCTTTATCTTTGATCAGAACCACCTTGCAATCATTAATCCCAAGCTTCAAGACGAGATCAGTGAGATTATTAAGTACAAAATGGATCGAACAGTCACACTGCACCTCATCGGTGCTGGACTTTTCTTTTTAAACATGTTCCCAATAGAGTACAGCGACGAAGAAAAGGCTGGTTTAGTAACTTTAATGGCTGGTGCGGAGGAGAATGAAATATTAGACTTAGATAAAATCTCTTCTGAAATCGCAGGCCTCCGAAATTCTTTGGACGAATATAGAACTGTAGTGGAGCGTTTAGTATCCAATGACGAGTTACTAATTCTTTCAAATTGAGCTAGGCAGGAAACATTGTTTCAGGACGAGAGCGAGAGATAAGCCTCTGGCTATCATTAATAGGGCGACCTGCCGGGTCGCCTCTCCATTAATAACCATCTGAAAGTTGATCAATGCAACTAAAAAAAATCTTACGCGACTTAATTACTAAAGCGGTGGAAACCGCCCGGGCCGCGGGCGAACTCACCTTTGACGCCCTGCCGGCCTTCGACGTAGAAGCGCCCAAACAGGCCGACCATGGCGACCTGGCCACCAACCTGGCCCTGGTCCTGGCCAAGCAGGCCAAGCTGCCGCCCCGGAAAGCGGCCGAAATTCTGGTCAGGCGCTTAGCTGCGCCTGAGGGTATGCTGAGTAAGGTGGAAATCGCCGGCCCCGGGTTTATCAACTTCTTCATCGCCGACGCCTTCTGGTACCGGGTGATTCCCGAGATTTACGAACTGGGGATGGCCTACGGCAACAGCGACCTGGGCGCGGGGCAAAAGGTCCAGGTGGAGTTCGTCAGCGCCAACCCCACCGGCCCGCTGCACATCGGCCACGGCCGGGGAGCGGCCCTGGGAGACGCCCTGGCCAATCTGCTCGCCGCCACCGGGCATGAGGTGGTGCGGGAATATTACATCAACGACGTGGGCAACCAGATCCTCACCCTGGGGAAATCCCTCTACTTCCGCCTGCGGGAACACCTGGGCGAGGTCATCGAGTTCCCCGAAGACGGCTACCAGGGCGGCTATATGAAGGACCTGGCCCGGGAATATCTGGCCCAGGGCCATCCCGCTCCACCGGTCCCGGCCCACGAGAACGATCTGCGGGAGTTGGGCCGCTACGCCGGGGACGCCATCCTGGCCGAAATCCAGCAGGACCTGGAGGACTTCGGGGTCCGCTTCGACGTTTGGTTCAGCGAAACCGAACTCTACCAAAAAGGCCTGGTGGAGAAGAGTTTCGAGCTCCTGAAAGGGCGCGGCTTCCTCTATGAGCAGGACGGCGCCCTGTGGTTCAAGGCCACCGAGTTCGGCGACGAAAAGGACCGGGTGGTGCGGCGCAGCAACGGCGCCACCACCTACTTCGCCTCGGATGTGGCCTACCACCTGCTCAAATTCCAGCAGGGCTTTGACCTGGTGGTGGACATCTGGGGGGCCGACCACCACGGCTATGTCCCCCGCCTCCAGGCCGCGGCCCAGGCCCTGGGCTGCCCAGGTCACCTCAAGGTGATCCTGGTCCAGTTGGTCTCGCTCCTGCGCCAGGGGCTGCCGGTGGCCATGACCACCCGGGGCGGCACCTTCGTCACCCTCAGGGAGGTCTTGGACGAAGTGGGTAAGGATGCGGCCCGCTTCATCTTTCTCACCCGGCGTCCCGATGCCCAACTGGAGTTCGATCTGGACCTGGCCAAGCAGCAGAGCAGCGAGAACCCGGTCTATTACGTGCAGTATGCCCACGCCCGCCTGGCCAGCGTTTTTCGCCAGGCCGAGCAGGCAGGTATCCCGGTGGAGAAACTTGACCCAAAAGTCTTTCCGCGGCTCGATCTGCCCGAAGAGCTAGGCCTGCTCAAATTGCTGGCCGGCTATCCGGAACTGGTGGAGGCCGCGGCCCGCAATTTGGAGCCCCACCGCCTCACTTATTACTTGACGGAACTGGCCTCACAACTGCATAGTTATTACTACAAACACCGCTTCATCACCGACGACGTGTGGCTGACCCAGGCCCGTTTGTGGCTAGTGGCGGCGGTAAAGATGGTTTTGGCCCACGGTTTGAAGATCCTGGGGGTGGAGGCGCCGGAAACCATGTGAACCGCCCTCCCAGGTAAGCCGTGCAACTTCCAGACCAACACCGGAAATTGAGGAGGGGGAGATGGAGACAGGCCGGGGCAAAAAGGGCAAGAAAGCGGCATGGCATCTGAGCCTGGGGCTGATGGACGTCATCATCGTCGGCATCGGTGTAGTGGGTTTGATGAGTTTAAGTTTCACCCTCGGGGCCCTGGCTGGCCGGGGGGATATCTATCGGGCCGCTTACTCCTGGGGATTGCTGACCCCGGAACCCAAAGCAGTGTCCCAAGAAATGCCCCAGGCGGCTGCACCCCCGGCCCCGGCGACCGCGG
>JBIOJX010000131.1:0-7682 GCA_044451265.1 Desulfobaccales bacterium | reverse complement strand
CCGGCAACTGGACGAGGGGCCTCCGGCCCAGCTCCATTTCGTGCCGGTGGATTTTGACCGGGAGAACCTGGCCACGGCCCTCCGGCGCTCGGCGTTCGATCCCCAGGCCCCGAGCTTTTTTGGCTGGCTGGGCGTCACCTATTATTTGAGCCGCGCCGCGGTCTTCGCCACGCTGCAAGCCATCGCCGAGCTGGCGCCGGCGGGCAGCGCGGTCTGCTTCGATTACCTGGATACCGAGGCCTTCGTCCCCGGGAAAGTGGCCGGGCGAGTCCAGATCATGATGGAGCTGGTGGGGCGGATGGGCGAGCCCATGATCACGGGTTTCGACCCAATCACCCTGGCCGCGGACCTGGCGGGTCTGGGCTTGCGTCTGGAGGAGGACCTGAGCCCGGCCGACATCCAGGGGCATTTCTTTGCCGGGCGCCAGGATGGCTATCGGGCCTGCGAGCATGCCCACTTTGCCCGGGCAGTGGTCGCCTAAAATATCTGGCCGCATCCGGGCCTGATTATGCTAAAATTTTGTCAGCATCCTTGGAGATGAACAAACAGTCCCCAACCCGATAGCCTAGACGCCCTGTCGGCGTTGGAGCAGACCAATGGTGGTCCCGAGAGGAGAAGACATGCTTCAAGGTTTGGTTAGCATCCTGTCCAGCGCTTATGTTGAAATAGTAATTTTATTCTTCTTGCTCCTTGCCTTTGTCATGCACCGCCGGGACCCGCGGCTGGTGGTCTCCGGCATCCGCATAGTGCGCACCCTGCTGGTGATCCTGGTTTTCTTTTATTTCATGTTCATCTGGGCGAGCACCGTGCAGCCGACCTTACGCAGCATCAGCGTTTTCGGCATGTTTCTCGTCAACCTCTATATGCTTTACAACCTGCTCCTGGCCAGGTTGGAACGGCCGTACCGGGACGCCCTGGCCGCGATGACCGGCGAGCCGGAAAGGCATGAACTTATCCATAATGTCTGGCACACCGGCAAAAGGTTCTATTATTTGCGTTATGTCGGGTCCTCGCTGTTCAGCGGCGCCAACCCCTTTCATTTCCTCCATGACCTGGCCACCGAACGGGTTCGGGAGGACATCAAGGACACCCTGCGCCGCTTCGGGGTGGAAAAGAAAATGATCACCCTCCCCATGATGGCGGCCTATTTAAAGAGCCAGATCGCCTGCGACCAAACCATGCCGGTGGACTTTAAGGATGTGATGGAAAAGGCCATCGAAGATTTTGCTAACCACCCCTGGATTCAGGAACAGGGCAACGCATTTCTGGCCCTGGCCACCGAAAGGCCCGAGGACTTGCACTTTCCCGAATGGATGGATAAATTCGACGCCTGCGTCAAAACTTACAAATCGAAAAACCCCGACTGAAACCATTGGACCCTGCAAAAATCTCCGCTACCGGTCCCACTGCCGGAAGCCCCAGGGCGCTCTCGGTTGGTGAGGGCTGCCTCCACGCGGTAATTTACCGGGCGAAAGATGACAAAAATGCAGCCGCAGGCCCTAACCAAAAACCTGCGCCGGCACAGGCTGGAAAGCCTGAGCCGCTAAAGACTACCGGGCGCACGCCTGGCGTGGCGCCCCCCGAGAGCAAGGCATGATGGAACAGGTTCCGCTTCCTGAAATCACTCCCCGGGGTACGGCCCTGCAAAAGGCCCTGGCCGGACAAAACTTGGATCTGGCCCTGGTGCACCAGGCCGCCGACCTGTTCTATTATACCGGCACCCTGGTGGACGGCTTCCTGGCGGTGGCCCCGCAAGGCAGCCCCTTACTGCTGGTGCGCCGGCCCCAGCACCGGATTGCGGCCGCCCCGCCCGCCTGGCCTCAGGTTTTCTATAACAATCTCAAGGAAATTCCGGCGCTGCTGGGAAGCTATGGGCTCAAGCCCGAGGGGGCGGTGGGTCTGGAGTTGGACGTCATGCCCGCCGGGTTTTACCAAAGGGTCCAGGAGCAGCTCTTTCCGCAGCACCCCATCCGGGACGTCTCGCCGCTGATCCGGCAGCAGCGGATGGTGAAGAGTTCCTATGAAATTGAGCAGTTGCGCCGGGCCGCAGCCATTATGGATCAGGCTTTTGAGCAGGCGCCGGAGTTAATCAAGCCGGGGATTTCCGAGCTGGAACTGTCCGCCGCCCTGGAGTACCGCCTGCGCCTCCTGGGGCATCAGGGGATGGTGCGGGTGCGCAATTGGGACCTGGAGCTCCATTACGGCCACGTGCTCTCCGGGACCGCGGGGCTGCACCCGGCCTATACCGACACCCCCAGCGGCGGCCTCGGTTTCAGCCCCGCCTTTCCCCAGGGGCCGTCGTTGAAGAAGCTGGCCCCGGGTGAGCCCATCAGCATCGACCTGGTGGCCTGCGTCAACGGTTATCTGGTGGACATGACCCGGATGTATGCCCTGGGGTCGCTGCCGGAAAAGGCCTGGGAGGCCTGGCGGGCGGTGCGGGAACTTCACGAAACTTTTCAGCAGGAAGCCCGGCCGGGAGTAAAGCCCGGCCAGCTCTATCATCGGCTCTGGGACCTGGTGCGGGACCGGGGCTTACAGGACTATTTCATGGGTTCGGGCCCCGACCGGGTGGGCTTTCTGGGCCACGGCGTGGGTCTGGAACTCGATGAATTTCCCTTTATCAGCGCCCGCTTCCCCTTTCCCCTGGCGGAAAACATGGTGGTGGCCTTCGAGCCCAAGCTCTTCCTGCCGGAGATCGGCATGGTGGGCCTGGAGGACACCGGCGTCATCACCCCGGCCGGGGTGGAGTGGCTCACCCGCAGCCCCAGGGATATCATGATTATTTAATCCGGTTCTAAGACTGCAGCGCCGAGCGCCTTTTAGGTGTCTGGGCCTGGATGATTATTTAGGCTTCTAGAACTAATTTTTTGCAGGCAAAGCCAAATATTGCTTGACCACCATGGTTAATAATGCTAACAAATTTCGTACTTTTGCCAACTTTTTTGTCAGTGAGACTGATTTGAACCTACCGCTGAAAAGGTATGCCGTCTCGATGGTCCCCGGGCTGCTGCTGGCCCTGCTGCTGTTGGCCGTCCAGCCGTTGCCGGCCCTGGGGGCCGACCCGGTGGTGATCTGGGGCGGGCCGGCCACGGTGAGACAGGTGGCCATCACCTTCGACGATGGCCCCTCACCCCGCTATACTCCGGAGATCCTGGCCATACTGCAGCATTACCAGGCGCATGCCACTTTTTTTGTCTTGGGACGGAAGGTGGAACAATACCCCCATCTGGTGCAGGCCCTGCTGCAGGCCGGCAACGAAGTGGGCAATCACACCTTCGACCACCCGCGGCTGACCAAGACGGCAGAAGCCCTCCGGGAGAGCGAAGTAGAGCGAACCGCGGTCGATCTGGAACTTCTGGGCGACCGGACCTCCCGCTGGGTTCGCCCGCCTTTCAGCGCCTATGACGCCCGCTTCCAGGATTATATGGCCCACACCCATGGCCGTCTGGTGATGTGGAGCCTCGACTCCGGAGATTGGCGAGGGCTGGACCGCGACACCATTGTCAACAATGTGGTCAACCGGGTGCACCCCGGGTCCATCATCATCTTTCACGACAGCGATGAGAAGGATAAAGCCGACCGTCGCCCCACCGTGGAGGCCCTGAAACTGATCCTGCCGGCCTTGCAGGAGATGGGTTACCGCCTGGTCACCATTTCGGAGCTGGTGGCGGGGGACCGCGCCCCCAAGCCGGCGCAAGTTCAAGCCGAGCCGCCTCAGCCGCTCAAACCGCGCCTGCAACTCGCCGGGCCCAAGATTAAATCCGGCGCCTTATGACGGCCGGGGCCTCATGCCGGTCCTGAGGCCGCCCTCCTTGAGATTCATCACCTCTCCGCAGCAGACCTTGCCCGACTATTCCGGTGAGCCTGGGGAATTGCCTGCCGGCCGCATTGCCATGACCCGGTCGATGAGTTAATATAAGCCTATAAGTTTTTTCGTGAAGTTATTCCCTCCTGCGAGCGCCGGACCATTTCCGGGTAGCAGGCTTTGGCGAGGATTGAGTTACGTGACCACGATGTCCTTTCTGGAACATCTGGAAGAATTGCGCAAACGCCTGATTATCTCGATCATCGCCGTGGTGATCGGCATGGCCATCGCCTGGCCCCTGGTGCCCACGGTGCAGAAGATCATCACCCGGCCGCTGAACGAGCCCTCCATCACCCAGAGATGGCATTATGCCATCGAATCGTTTGTCTTGCAGAAATTCCCCAATGCCGCCAAAAACTTCGGTTTGGAACAGCCGGAGCCGCCCAAGGTCAACCCCCATAAGTTAAATTACATGGCCCCCCTGGAGCCGTTTTTCGTCCAGATGAAGATCTCCCTGATCTCCGGCCTGGCCCTCGCCTTTCCGTTGATCCTTTACCAGATGTGGCTCTTTTTTGCCCCGGCCCTTTATCCCAAGGAAAGAAGGATCGTCGTCTTTTTCATTCCTCTCGGCACCGTGGCCTTTATCCTGGGGGATCTTTTTTTTCTGCACCTGGTGTGGCCGCTGGTCATCTCCTTTTCCTTGCGGTATGAAAGCGACTTCCTCTTCTCCATGCTCAACCTGACCTCGTTTGTTAACTTTTGTTTGCGCCTGCTGATCTTGTTCGGCTTGATCTTCGAGTTGCCTCTGATTCTGTTGATTTTGGCCCGCGTCGGCCTCGTGGAGGTGGATTTCCTGCGGCGGCAGCGACGCACGGCGATTCTACTCAGCGCCGTGGTGGCCGCCTTCCACGCCGATGTGCTCACCATGATGGCCATCGCCATCCCCATCTACCTGATGTATGAACTTTCTATCCTGACGGTCCGCCTCTTCGGTCGGCCCGCCCCCCGCGAGGACGAAGAGGCGGAACCGCTCCCGGCGGAAACGGGATTGGGTCCGCCCTCGTCCTCCTAGCCTGCTTGGCGAGACGATGCTCGGGTAGAGCGGCCGCCCGCCCAATTTTAGCGGCCCAGGACGGCCACCCCACCTTTCAGTTGACAGAATCGGGAACTTGCCGATATATAGAAGCTTTATCAGGAACAACCTAAAGGTTTTGGTATGACCATTGAAGATAAAACCCAGGGGAATGGCGCCCCGACCGAACCCGAAAAACCCAGGAGCTGGCTGGGCCGCCTGTTGAGCCGCATTTCCGGCTGGCGGGGCGGGCAGGAATACCATTACGCCGGCTATCTCCCCAGCCGCCCCGGTTTTTTATTGCGCTGGACCCTGGATCCTTTTTTCTCCCGGGTCGAGGTTAACCCCAAGCATCTGGACCGTCTCAATGAGCTGGCCCAGAAGGGGGCGGTGGTTTATGCCCTGAAGTATCGCAGCCACCTGGATTTCCTCTTTTTTAACCGCCGCTATCAGAAGCTGGGGGTCAAAGCCCCCGAAGTGGCCTTCGATCTGAGCCTGTGGATGTGGCAGCCCTTCTCCCACATGGTGCAGATCGCCTCCGCCACCCTCAACTACGTTACCCGCCGCCGGGCCTGGCCCAATCCCTTCCAGGACGGCTATTTTCTGAAAACCATCCAGGAGCGGCGGGGCTCCCTGCTCTTCCTGGTGGATCAGGTGGGCTTCCGCCAGCGGTTCCTCAAGCCCCGGGAAGACCCCATCCGCCACCTCCTGGAGATCCAGGAGCAACTGGACTTTCCCATCTTCCTGGTGCCCCAGATGGTGATGTACGAGAAGGGGCCCTCCCGGGAGTACAAGGGCTTGCTGCAACTATTCTTCGGCGACGTGGAAAATCCCGGGAAGTTGCGCAAACTGGTCCTCTGCTTCTTCAAGGCTAAACGGGCCGTGGTCGAAGTGGCCGAACCGGTTAATCTCCAGGAAATCCTGGCCGGGGCCCCCAAAGAGGGGCTCCTGCGGGTAATGGCCCAGGAGATCCGCCGGGAGCTGATCAACCGCATCGACCTCAAGCGCCGGATGGTCACCGGCCCGGTGATCAAATCCCGGGAAGAGGTCATGGAACTCACCCTCACCGACCCGGGCCTCACCCGCTCTATGGAGCACCTGGCCGAGACCGAAAAGAAAAAGCTCTATAAGATCAAGAACGACGCCCAGGATTGCTTCTGGGAGATCTCGGCCGATTGGAACCAGCTTTACATCAACCTGATGCTGCGCGGCATCGACTGGTTGACGGAGCACATCTTCGAGGGCGTTCATTTCGACACCGAAGGCTTTGAGCGGGTGAAAGAGGCCGGACAGCGAGGCAGCCTGATCTTTGTCCCCTGCCATAAAAGCCACCTGGATTACCTGCTCTTGAACAACTTGATTTACCGGCATCACATGCACCCGCCCCGCGTCGCCGCGGGCAAGAACCTGTCCTTCTGGCCGTTGGGCCCTCTCTTCCGGGGCTCCGGCGCCTTTTTCATCCGCCGCCGCTTCCTGGGAGGCAAGCTCTACGCCGAGGTGCTCTACACCTATATCAAAACCCTGATCAGCAGCGGCTACAATCTGGAGTTTTTCATCGAAGGGGGCCGCAGCCGCACCGGCAAACTGGTGCTGCCCAAACTGGGCCTCATGAACATGATCCTGCGGGCTTATGAGGAAAAGGCCGCCCCGGACCTCTTGTTTGTCCCCACCTTTATCGGCTATGACCAGGTGCCGGAAGAAAAGGCCTACCTCAAAGAGCTGGGGGGCCGGGCCAAGCAGGACGAATCGGTGGGCCAGTTGGTCAAGGCCAGAAAATTTCTGCATCGGCGCTACGGCCGGGCCTATATCCAGTTCAGCGAGCCCATCTCCCTGAACGAGTTCCTGGGCCGGGCGCCGGAGGTAGCTCCGGGGGTCAACCAGCTGCGTAACCGCGCCCAGAACCTGGCCTCCCACATCATTCAGGCCATCAATGACATCTCCGTGGTCACCCCCTTCTCCCTGGTCTGCGCCGCCCTGCTCACCTACCCCCGCAAAGGGGTTTATCGCCGGGAGCTGCTGCAAATCATCCAGGTGCTCTACGATTACCTCCAGGCCAGGAAGGCGCCTCGGGCCGATTCTCTGGAGAGTCTCACCTCGGCGGTGGAAGAGACCCTGGTCCAGTGCGAAGCCCGCAAACTCATCACCCCCATCGAGAAGGAAGAGGGCCTCACCGACGAACTCGGGCTGGGCGGCTACAGCATCGACGAATCCAAGCGCCCCTTGCTGGAATACTACAAAAACAATATCATCCATTTCTTCCTGCCCGCTTCTCTGGTCGCCCTGGCCATCCTGGCCCGCCAGGGGTTTGAATTCGACCGCGAGCAGGTCCTGACGGATTTCGACTTTCTCAAAGACTTTTTCAAGAATGAATTCATCTTCGACACCGCCGAGCCCCAGACCCAGGTGGAGGAAATCCTGGCCTACTTCGCCTCCCGGGGAGTGATCATCAACCTGGACCCCCAGGCGGCCACCTATACCCTAGCGGCCTCCGGCCTCAAGGAACTGGCCTACTTCGCCAACATCCTGTACAACTACTTTGAATCGTACTGGATCGTCTTCCGCTCCATCAAGTACCTGCAAAAGAAACCCCGTAACGAACGGGATTTCCTTAAGCGGATCCAGTCCATCGGCCAAAAGCTCTATAAGCTGGGCGAAGTGGAGCGGGCCGAAGCCCTGTCTGAATCCGCCTTCCAAAACGCTCTAAAACTCTTCGGGGAAAAGGGCATCGTGGTCAAGAAATCCCCGGAAGGCAAAGGCGCCACCACCTTCAGCCGGCCCGCCGACGAAGACGCCCGGGAATTCCAT
>JBIOJX010000130.1:0-7685 GCA_044451265.1 Desulfobaccales bacterium | reverse complement strand
GGCGTGTACCGTAGTTCAGACGCCGCAGATGCGCTGGGTGAAGGTGGGAGCATCCCGAGGGTCGCGGCCCTGAACGATGACCTCGATGCCGCGCCACATCTGGCCGGACGACCAGGCGTTGGTCACCTTGCCGCCGTCGATTTCACAATCTATGCGTAGATGTCCTTCGATGCGGGTGATGGGATCGATGGTAATTCTTTTGGACATATTCACATTCTCCTTGACGCAAGGTTAGGCGTGCTCAGCCTCGGGCAGCACCGGGAATCTTTTGACAAAATAAAGGTAGGCCATGAGTTCGATGGCCACGATTCCCAGGGTGATCAAAATTTCCGGGACGGCCGGGAAATAGTGCCACCCGGGCCCGGGGTTAAAGCCGATGAGAAAGGCGTCGAACCGATAGAGGGAGCCTGCCAGGAGCAGCGAGCACGACCCCAGGAAAATGAAGCGGAGTTCGCGCCGGAGCGAGGGGCTGGCCGCGATCAAAACGGGCACCAGGTAAAAGAGATTCTCCAGGATGAACATGAAGCTCAGGAAGCCGCTGGTGAAGACCGGGACGCCCCGGAAAAGGAGGTCGGCAAAACGGAGAACCAGGTAGACCGCGACAATCCAGGCCACGACCTCGGCCAGCTTGGAGAGCATGGGAGTCTCAAAGGGCCGCTTGAAGGCGACGGAGGAGAGGATGGATTCGAAGGCCGTCACCGCAAAGCCCATGGCAATCGCCGAAAGCAGGAAGAAGAGGGGCAGGAGGCTGCTCTGCCAGAGGGGCGAAAGCTTATGGCCGGCAATGACCATCAGGGTCCCCAGGGAGGACTGGTGCATGGTGGGCAGCAGGATGCCCACCGCGGCGATGACCGGCAGCCAACGCTCCAGGCGTCGCCGGGTTTCCGCGGCTTTGGCGTTCTGGGGATAGCCCTCCAGAATGGTGGGCAGGAGCTCAATCCACAACACCACCACGTAGGCGGCGATGCAGAGGGCCACTTCCACCAGGACGGAGTTGAAGTTGACCGTCCAGGGCAGGAAGAGCTTATAGCCGTTCCAGTAGCGCCCGATGTCGAGGAAGATGGCCAGGCCCGCCAGACTGTAGCCGAAGACGCTGGTGAGCACGGCGGAGCGCACCACGGGGTGGTACTCCCAGCGGTTGAAGGCATAGACCAGGATGGCTACGGCGTAGCCGCCGCAACCCAGGGCGGTGCCCACCAGAACATCGTAGGTGATCCAGATGCCCCAGGGGAAGCCGTCGCTCAGGTTGGTGACGGCCCCCAGGCCGGCGGCATAGCGGTAGACAATGAGGATGACGCCGATCAGGGCCAGGGCGGCCAAAACCAGAAACGGCTTGGTGACCACCTTGCCCTCCAAATTTCCCCATTCGGTCAGAGTCCGGGCATGCACCCCGGCCCGGGACTTGCTGACCGCTTTCCTACCTGAAGGTTTATCGAATTCAGACATTATAGACTCTCCAGCTTAGGGTAAATCATGGCCGGTGGTATTCTTGTAGATCAGGAAAAACAGGCCGCCCAGGATGACGTAGGGGATGATCATGCCCTTATACAGGGTATGGTAGAGGGTTTCGGAGCGGCTGGCCTGGGATTCGGGCGGCAACTCCGGCAGCCCCAGCTTGTCGAAGGGGACATTGGCCAGCATGAGGACCTGGGTGCCGCCGCCTTCCTGGGCGCCGTAGAGGTGATTGAGATACGGCGTCACCTTACGCTGGGTTTTATCGGGTGAATCCACCCGGCGTAAAGGGTAATCGGCCATCTGTCCGCTGGTCAAAGCCAGCCGCCTTTTCGCCTCCTTCATGAGGTCCTGGACGTTGCCGTAAATCGAGGCGCCGGTGGGGCAAAACTCGCAGCAAGCCGCATAGCCGCCCTGGGGGATGCGGTGGGCGCAAAGCTGACACTTCTGGATTTGGGGGAAGGCCTGGTCCCACTCAAATTTGGGCACATTATAGGGGCAGGCTATCTGGCAGTACCGGCAGCCGATGCAGTTATTTTTGTTATACCGGACGATCCCGGTTGTCGGGTCTTTGGTGAGGGCCGATACCGGGCAGGCCGAGACGCAGCTTGGGTCGACGCAGTGCATGCAGAGGCGCCGGATGTAAGAGTAGCCATTGACTGCCTGGTCTTTGGCTATCCCGGTGCCGTTGGTGTAAAGCTTGACGATGTTGTAGGTCCTGGAAGACAGATCCACGGGATCGTCCCAGACATTGCTGGGGTTGTAATGGTCCGGAGGCAGGTGATTGTATTCTTTGCAGGCGGTCATGCAGGCCTTGCAGCCGATGCAGGCTGTGGCATCGTAAAGAATACCCATGGCCTCGGCGAGGCGAGGAACGGGCTCCCGGGCCGCGGCCGGCACCGGACTGAGGTTCGACGCCAGTACCAGGCCGCTGCTCGCGGAAAGCTTTAGAAAATCTCTTCGGCTGAGTCCCATCGGCTAGTCCTTCTTGGTCTCGGCGCCGGGGTCCGATTTCTCTTTGCCCAGTTTCATGGCGGTGACGGCGCCCGCGCCCACCGCCAACCCGGCCAACCCGGCCACTGCGGCCACGGCCGCGGTAGTGGCGCCATGGCCCTCGGCGGCCTCGATGGGCGCAAAGGCGGTCGGCGGAGTTAGACGCAGCTCCCCGCCACCTACCCGAACCTTACCAGCTTCATCCAAGGGTAAGCCCCCCGGGGTGAAATGCGCCAGGCTGGCCTGTTCAGGTATGGGTTTGGTAAAGCCCACGCCTTTCTCGGAGCAGCCGAAGCAGGGGCAGCCGGTACCCACCGGCCAACTCCGGGGACCGACGTCGCCGAAGAGTTGTTCGGGGCAGTTGTTATAGGTCTCAGGCCCCTTGCAGCCCAGTTTGTAAAGGCACCAGCCCCGGCGATGGCCTTCGTCGCCGAACTCCAGGGCGAAGCGCCCGGCGTCGAAATGGGCCCGGCGCTCGCAGCCCTCGTGGATGAGCCGGCGGTAAGCAAACATTGGCCGGTTCAGCTTGTCCAGATCGGGCAGTTTCTTGAAGGTCAAGACATAGAGCACGGTGGACAGGAAGTTGTAAGGGTTGGGCGGGCAGCCCGGGATATTGATCACCGTGGTTTTGCCGCCCAGGGCCTCGGCCACGGACACCGCGCCGGTGGGGTTGGGAGAGGCCGAAGGGATGCCGCCCCAGGAGGCGCAGGAGCCGATGGCGATCACCGCCATGGCCTGGGGCGCGGTCTCCTTCAGGATCTGCAGCACCGGCTTGCCCCCGATCTGGCAATAGACGCCGCCGTCCTTCATGGGGATGGAGCCGTCCGTCACCAGGATGAACTTACCCTTGTTTTCGGCGATGGATTTGGCCCTGGCTTCTTCCGCCAGGTGGCCCGAAGGAGTGCTCAGCGTTTCGTGATAATCGAGGGAGATGAGGTCGAGGATCAGTTGCTCCACCGTGGGATGGGTGGAACGGAGCAGGGTTTCGGTGCAGCCGGTGCACTCCTGGCCCGAGAGCCAGATGACCGGTGGACGCTTGAGAGCAGCCACCGCTGCGGCGATTTGGGCTCCCATGCCCAGCGGCAGGCCCATACTGGCTGCCGCAATGGCACAGAACTTCAAGAAGTCCCGACGGGAGACTGTCCCAAAATGGTCGGGGAGATGTTGAAAATCCTTATCCTGCATACACCCTCCGCCTTGAATAAAATTTATCAATAAGTGGAACTTAAAGCCGATATTTTGCTAAGGTTATCAGTAGGTTAAATATTGCTAATAATCTTTTTTATATAATTACTTTAAGAATGCCACATTATGGCCCCTTGGTCAAAAAGAAAATACGTTTGTGAAAGTTTTATCATGCAAGGGCCCAGCGGTCTCTGCAGCCAGGCAATCAAAGGTCGGGGAAGGAGAACAAAAAAGGGCCCCGGCAAGATCGCTCGCCAGGGCTGGAAAAAGAAAAGCGACCCGGAGGCCGCCTGGGGAGGGGGTGATAGATTATTTTTGGTAGTGTACTTAGACGCTACCGGTTTTTTCGATTACGTTATTTATCTCAATCAGCCACCTTAAAAAGCTGGTTCCGCTACTGATTATATATATTGCGACATTTAATGGAGGAGCTACCGGCTCTTGGTCTGGTTGCCCATGCCGATAATTATGCATTGCATCTACCCATTGGGCAAAACCATCAAACATTTGTGAAATTACTTTCTTAGCAGTTTCATCGTTTGCATAAAGTTATAAACATCTGTCTTTTAAAGTCTTTTCAACAATCCATTTATTAAGATTATTAGTGGTAACCATCTGTTTGACAAGAATTTCTATAGATTCAAATATCGATCTCACTGCACCTTTAGTATCAATTGGATCATCATCTAAATATTGGTAAGCCTTATTGTAAGCAGCCTTGACGGCATTATATCTGGGGTTATCAAGAGCTGAGAGTGTCGAAAATCTATTCCTTTCAAATTCTTCGTCCACGAAAAAATGTACTCCACATTTATTATCAAGACGATATCCCATATTTTCTTCTGACAATGCTCGACGAACAAATGTTTTCCATTCTTCACCTCGCCTTAAATCGCCAGGATAAACAACAACTTTATAAATTACAGTAATAGAATCCAGAAGATCTCGAAGTTCTGTTTCTTTAAAAAAATCAGGGACACTGTATCCATAGACTGCTGAGGGTACCTCTGCGCCAATTTCTGTCTGGATTGCTGCCACAATTTTACTATTGTAACCTTCAAACAGAGATTCCCAATAAAAGGCCGCCAGTCGATTTCTAAACCTCGGGCTGTCTCTCAATATTTTTGACCGGTCGAGATATAAAAGACTAAATCGTTGACCCTCTTCCATAAATGCGATCCTAAAAATGCCCGCTAATCCCTATAAATCCTGGGCTGAGGGACGGGGCTTAGAACGATATTTGATCGGTACTTTAAGGGGCAATCTTAGCGAGATTCTCCATTTCTTGAGGTATTTGTACTGCATCAACTCGAAAGAGAATAGGAACCAAGTCAGGGTGATGAAGGATGGTTTCTTTCCGCCCCCAATGAATCGAAAACAAACGCTCTTGGTTGTTAGGCAGCATCGTTGTTTTGGCTTCACCTGGGCCTGTATATACAAAAATCCAATCGCCCTTATTAACTATACCATCGCCAAACCATAGCATATTATCCCTGATTGGTACTGCACTGCCGGCCTGCGCACGGATACCAATCATTAAACCATATTGACCAAGGTTTACCTTCTCATTTACGAATAAAACGATTCTCTCTTTGTTAGCTATACCGCGATCAAATACGTTGACTGTAAATTCGGTTATTAAAGTGACGATCATTTCCCTGCCTCCTCTGACTTCGAAAACCAACCGAAGAAAAGAAGCAGTATCCCCAAAACCCCAATTATATAGCCATAGGTATCAAAATTGTTTCGGATAAATTGGATTCCTATCCCAATCATTACTGGCCCAGCGCCGATACTTAGATTTCTTAAACGCCTTTCTCTTTTATTAGCATTCACACGTTCCTGAAGCACGGCAGCTTTTGTTTTAACCTCAGATAATTCTGCGGTAGCTTGCCTCAGTTCTTCACGAGTTTTTTCCAACTCCTTCTTAAGCGTTTGAATATCATATTCATATTGATTAAAAAAACCGAGTATTAAACTTCCAGTCAACTCACTACCGAAGATTCTTGATCTTGCCGCGTAGAGTCCTTCGAGTCGAGCAATTGCCAAGCCTTTTAGCGGACTTTCTTCTGCCACGGGAACAATCTCACCAACCGCCACGGTTTGAGTTCCCGAGGAGCCTGTCTCATCTGGTACCGGTATTTCAGTCGGTCCCAATATTTCATTTGGTTCCAATGTTTCCATCAGCTTCTCTTCCTCACCGGGAGCCTTCGAACCCTGGCCCCCCCGGATGCCTTGGGCCAGCCATAACACATATAATCACCAGTCTCAACAAAAAAACGCCAGTAACCTTGCGGCTACCAGCGCCCATCTGTAACCTATCCGCAACCAAAATCAGGTTTTAGGAAGGATTAATTTGCTCAGTATCTGAAACGACTGGAGGCGGCATCCGGATTCGAACCGGAGAATAACGGTTTTGCAGACCGTTGCCTTACCTCTTGGCTATGCCGCCTCAAAAAAAAATGGAGCGGGAAACGGGATTTGAACCCGCGACTTCGACCTTGGCAAGGTCGCACTCTACCGCTGAGTTATTCCCGCTCAACGTAATTACATATTTTCGGAAAAATGCCGCCGTTGTCAAGGGGAAAAAGCAGGTTTCTGGTTTTCGGTTGGCGGATTCAGGATAGTGGTTGCCGGTGGAAAAACCTTGTAGGATCAGGACTATCGATCTGTTTTCAGCAAAAGATCGGTTGTCAGGCTTTTCTCTTCAGTCCTCTGACTGGCTGCCGAACAGCTTAGGCTGGGGCACCTCCCGGACCGGCCGGCGGCGGGAGCGGGCCAGGCGGGGCAGGCCCATGGGATCGAGGCTGCCGGACTCCAGGTTCTCCAGAACCTCCCGGGCCCGGTCCACGACCCCCTGGGGCACCCCGGCCAGCCGGGCTACCTGGATGCCGTAACTCTGGGGTGCGGCCCCGGGGGCCAGTTGGTGAAGAAAGACGATGTTGTGGCCGGACTCCGCCACCAATACCTGGAAATTCTTGACCCGGGGTTTGAGGCGGGTCAACTCGGTGAGTTCCTGGTAGTGGGTGGCGAACAGGGTCTTGACCCCGACCCCCTCCAGGTCGTGGAGGTGTTCGGCCACGGCCCAGGCCAGGGCCAGACCGTCGAAGGTGGAAGTGCCCCGGCCGATCTCGTCCAGGATCACCAGGCTGCGGGGCGTGGCCTGATGCAGGATGCGGGCGGTTTCGTGCATCTCCACCAGAAAGGTGCTTTGGCCCCGGCCGATGTCGTCCACCGCCCCCACCCGGGTGAAGATGCGGTCGGTGAGGCCGATGATGGCCGCCTGGGCCGGCACGAAGCTGCCCAGGTGGGCCATCAGGGTAATGAGAGCCACCTGACGCAGGATGGTGGATTTCCCCGACATGTTGGGGCCGGTGACGATGAGCACCTGGGCGTCGGCATCCAGGGCCACATCGTTGGGAACAAACGAACCGGCGGGCAACAGGCGCTCGATGACCGGATGGCGCCCCTGCTTCAGGTCCAGCCGCGGCTCGGGAGTTAGCTGGGGACGGCAGTAGCGATGTTGAGCCGCCAGATCGGCCAGGGCGGCCAGGACATCCAAAAATGGCCAGGGCCCGGGCCACCTGCTTGAGACGGGGGACCTCCTGCCCCAGGCGCCGGCGCAGGTCCAGGAAGAGTTCCGCCTCCCTTTTGGTCCGGATCTCTTCCGCCCCCAGGACCCGGGATTCGTAATCTTTGAGGTCCGCGGTGATGAAGCGCTCGGCGTTCACCAGGGTCTGTTTGCGGATGTAGTCGGCGGGCGCCAGGTGCAGGTTGGCCTTGGAGATCTCCAGGTAATAACCGAAGACCTTGTTGTAGCGCACTTTCAGGCTGTTGATCCCGGTGCGGCTGCGCTCCTGGGCTTCCAGGCGGGCGATCCAGTCCTTGCCTTCCCGGCTGAGGCCGATGAGTTCGTCCAACTCCGCGTCATAGCCTTCCCGGATGATCCCCCCTTCTTTAATGCTTAAGGGCGGGTCGTCCACCAGGGCCCGGCCGATCAAGTCCTGGAGGTGGGGCAGGGGGTCCAGGTCGGCGGCCGCGGCGGCCACCAGGGC
>JBIOJX010000129.1:0-7699 GCA_044451265.1 Desulfobaccales bacterium | reverse complement strand
TCGAACTCTTCGGGGCGCTCCGGTCTTCACCAGCGGCTTCCTGACCTTCATGTTCCTCGTGGAGAATCTCCTCTATCTAGTGCCCGTGCTGATCCTGGCCAGTCCCTCGCTCCGGAGCGACCTCCGCTTCCTGTTCCTCGTGGCCGTCTCCCTGCTCCTGGCGGGCTCCCTGTATCGGTTCGACGCCTTTATCATCGGCTTTAACCCCGGGCCCGGATGGCACTATTTTCCGGCCATCCCGGAAATTTTGGTTACCCTGGGGATCGTGGCCATCGAACTCATGGCTTATCTCTATTTCGTCAAAAAATTTCCGGTGCTGCCCGAGGCTGAGCACGCCTAACCTTGCCTCAAGGAGAATTTGGATATGGCCAAAAGAATTGTCGTCGACCCCATAACTCGGATCGAAGGGCATCTACGCATAGAGTGTGAAGTTGATGGCGGTAAGGTGACCAACGCCTGGTCTTCGGGCCAGATGTGGCGCGGCATCGAGGTCATCCTCCAGGGCCGCGACCCCCGGGACGCCCCCACCTTCACCCAGCGCATCTGCGGCGTCTGCACCACGGTCCACGCCCTCGCCTCGGTCCGGGCCGTGGAGAACGCCCTGAAGCTGGAAGTGCCCCTTAACGCCCAGTACGTCCGCAACCTGATCATCGCCGCCCACGCCGTGCATGATCACATGGTGCATTTTTACCATCTCTCGGCCCTGGATTGGGTGGACATCACCTCCGCCATCAAGGCCGATCCCAAGAAGGCGGCCGAATTGGGCCAAAGCCTGTCCTCCTGGCCCAATAACAGCCAGCAGCAGATGAAGGCCGTCCAGGATAAGCTCAAGGCTATCGTGGCCTCGGGCCAGCTCGGCATCTTCGCCAACGGCTATTGGGGCCATCCCGCCATGAAGCTGCCGCCGGAAGTCAACCTGATGGCCGTCTCCCACTACCTCCAGGCCCTGGAATACCAGCGCAAGGCCAACCAAATCGTCTCCATCCTGGGCAGCAAGACGCCCCACGTCGCCAATATGGTGCCGGGCGGCGTCTCCACCGCCATCAATCTGGACTCCCCCTCCGCCCTCAACATGGAGCGGCTCTATTACATCAAGACCCTCATCGATGATGTGGGCGGCTTCGTCAAAAACGTTTACCTGCCGGACGTCTGCGCCGTGGGCGCCATGTACGCCGACTGGACCAAATACGGCGCCGGGGTCACCAACTACCTCTGTGTGCCCGACATGCCCATGGACACCAAGGGCACGGCCTTCAATATGCCCGGCGGTTACATCGCCAACGCCGACCTCAAGAGCTTCAAGCCCATCACTTCCTATCATGACGACTACTTCCGGGAAGGGGTCAAGGAGTCCATCAAGCACTCCTGGTACAAAGGCGATTGGGCCAAGCATCCCTATGACGAAACCACCGAACCCAATTACACCGGCTTCAAGGACGACGGCAAATACTCCTGGGTCAAGGCCCCGTCCTTCTACGACAAGCCGGCCCAGGTGGGCCCTCTGGCCAACGTCCTCTGCATGTTCGTCGCCGGCCACGAACCCACCAAAAAGTACGCCACCCTGGCCCTGGACACCGTCAGCAAGCTGGCCGGCGCCAAAGTGGGCGTCGAAGCGCTGCACTCCACCATCGGCCGCCACGCCGCCCGGGCCATCCGCTGCGCCGTGCTCTACGATGAATTGAACACCCAGTGGCAGGCCCTGGTGGATAACATCGCCAAGGGCGATCTGGCCATCTGCAACAAATATCCCATGAAGGCGGGCGAAAGCCGGGGCTTCGGCTTCCACGAAGCGCCCCGGGGTGTCCTGTCCCATTGGGTGGTCATCGAGGACAACAAAATCAAAAACTACCAGTGCGTGGTGCCCTCCACCTGGAACTCCGGGCCCCGCAACCAGAACGACGCGATGGGCCCCTACGAGGCCTCCCTGGTGGGTAACCCGATTGCCGACCCCGACAAGCCCCTGGAAGTGGTGCGCACCGTCCACTCCTTTGACCCCTGCCTGGCCTGCGCCATCCACCTGGTGGACCCCAAAGGCCAGTCCATCGTGAAGGTCAAGGCCGTATAAGCAGGCTTGAATAAACCGAAACAGGTCAAGCCCTTGCCCAAGGACGGGCAGGGGCTTGGTTTTTAAAATGGGAATGGCTTGGCGTCGTTGGGTGAGGTAAACATTGTTGGCACCGAAACTAACCCTGATAGGTCTCGGCAACCTCCTGCTGCGGGACGAAGGCATCGGCATCCATGCCATTCGGGCCCTCGAGGCGGGCTACCAGGCGGACCCCGGCCTCGAAATCGTGGACGGGGGCACCGCCGGCCTGGACCTGCTGCCTTACATCGAGGACCGGGACCGGGTCATTTTTGTCGACGCGGTGAATTTCCACCAAGAGCCCGGCTATATCGGCGTCCTGGAAAATCAGGAGGTCCCCACCCTCTTTGCCACCAAGGATTCCTTGCACCACCTGGGCCTCATGGACGTCCTGGCCGCCGCCCAACTCCTGGACCGCTCCCCTCGGGAGGTCTGCCTCATCGGCATCCAGCCCCACACCATCGAAACCGGTCTGGAACTCTCCGACCTGCTGCAAGCCAAGCTGCCCGAGCTACTGGCCCGGATCGTCGCCCGGCTGCAGGACTGGGGCCTGGCCTTGACCCGGCGGGGCTAAGCGCCATAATTTGGCGTTAACTGCTGGAATTTTTTAAGCGGCTGGGAAGGGTTCTCGAGCCAGGCTAAAACCGGCGCCGGAATTTTTCATACCGAGTTGCGGTCGTGAAAGTAGTGGTCATTCTGAGCGCCGCGCAGAATCTAGGTTACTGTTTGAACTCAACAGTGTATCGGGGCGCCTCTCTAACGCTCGGTCCGGCGCAAATATTTTTTTGCGACCGACTCACTTATTTCTGACTCAGAGCAAAGCCCTCCGGCAATAATTCCTCCAGACGTCTTTGCACCAGGCCCTCCGGACCGGAATAGATCACCACGGCCTCGGTGCTGAACTCCTGGAGCACCTGGCGGCAGGCGCCGCAGGGAGGGCAGGCCCCCGGGGCCTCGCTGACCACTGCCAGGGCCTTGATTTTCAGGCCCGGGCCTTCGGCGGCCACGGCCGCGGCCACGGCCGCCCGTTCGGCACAGAGAGTCAAGCCGTAGGAGGCGTTCTCCACGTTGGCCCCGGAGAACAGGTGGCCTTGATCCGTCAGCAGGGCCGCCCCCACCCGGAAACGGGAGTAGGGGGCATAGGCTTTTTCCAGGACTTCCCGGGCCGCCTGGAGCAGCTGGGACTTCAGCGCCGCGGTAATCATGCGGGGGACCTCCTCTCCTGAAAATACCTTTATATTAGGACGTTTAAAGGACAAAGGAAAGACGATTCTAACCTCGAGACCGCTGGGGTTGACCAGAGGCCCCTGGTAACTTCCCGGACAGGTAGAATTTTTTCCTTTACCTTTGCGTCCGATTTTGTTTATAATTTAGCCAAATTAGCCCATGCGTTGGCGCCCCACCGGTCCGGGACCCGGCGCAGCAACAGCAAGGAGTAGAGCGGCATGAATAAGTCGCAGCTTATCGAGGCCCTGGCCAAAGCCGAAAACATCACCTTGAAAAAGGCGGAAATGGTGGTGAACGCCGTGTTCGACAATATGGCGGAGGCCCTGGTGCAGGAGGAACGCATCGAAATCCGCGGCTTTGGCAGCTTCAAAGTCAAGTATTACAACGGCTACAAGGGCCGGAATCCCAAGACCGGAGACCTCATTAAGGTGGATGGCAAAAAATTGCCTTTCTTCAAGGTCGGCAAAGAGATGCGGGAACGCGTCGACCGCTGAACTCTGGTCTCTTCGCGCAGTTTTACACCTGGCCGCGCTAGATGGGGAGTTAGCGGTGCCCTGTAACCCGAGAACCGCTTATGCGGGATCGAAGTCCTTGCCTGAGGGTCGCAGCGCTGCCGGTGTCGGCTGACCAGGGCGGCGGATTGGACCCTGCGCAACAGACGCTTGTGAACCCCGTCAGGTCCGGAAGGAAGCAGCGGTAAACAAGGCGGTCTGTGTCGCGGTGGCAGCTAATCCATCAACCCTCTGGCCCGTCGTGCCGGTTGTGGCGGATTCGAAGCAGGGTGCACGGCCAGGATATTTTTTCACCAGCAAGACCCATATATCACTAAGAAAGGACTAAAGGCGCCCGGGTTTACCCGGGCGCCTTTCATTTCAGCTTGGTGAAACTTGGTGTCCTTGGTGCTCTTGGTGGTAAGATCTTTTAGGTTGCCGAAGCTGACGCCGGCTCTGCAGCCTTCAGCTTCCCCAGCGCCCGGGTCAGTTCCAGCATGACCCCCAGGCCCTGCCGACAGTCCTCACTTCGCATCTTCCACATCATACCGAACGGCCCCACTGGTTTGGCCGCCTCCAGATCCACCTCCACAGGAACGTCGGCCAGCTTTTCCAGAAACTGAATCACCTTCGGGTTCGACAATTTCTTCACCAGGCCGTGCATCAACACGAAGCCGTCACCCATGGCGGCGATGTCATCGGGTTCGTACTTGGTGGCAATCTTGCCATACATCTCGAGCACTGCCCCGTTAATCCGAAAAATGCCTTTCTGCTCCAGATCGTCCAGGTAATCGATGACCTTGGGCACCGCCAGCTTCAATACCGGCTCCATATCCTGCCACCAGTCCACCAGGTTCTCCAACTGGTCCAGGGACCAGGTGAGGTACTTCAGGCTGGGCAAGAGTCGCTTGATCAGGGCGAAGAAGTCTTCCAGCTGGAAGCCGATCTCCACCTCCACCATCTCCTCCGTCAGCCTCCGGACCGCCGGGTCCATCAGCAGGGAAAGGTCCCGGCCCAAATCACTCAGGTTTTCAAAGGGCTTGTTAAACGCGGCCAACTGACTCTCGATCCGCTCGACGCCCTCCAATCTTGCCTCAATCCTGGCCAGGCGCTCCAGCAGCAGCTCCTCGGTGGTCATGGCCGCTTCCTCCTCAAGGGCATCTCGATGTCAGGGGAGAGGATGCCCCGCACCTTTCCGGCCAGGACAAATTGGTTTTCCAGGGGCAGATGGCTGCCCTTGAGCATCAGGTTGAAGTAGGTCCAGCGGAACATCATCTTGGCAATGTAGTTGGCGAAGCTTTCTTTCAGCAGGTCGAACGGTCCCAGTCCCGGGAAGGGAAATTTCCCCGGCAGGGGCTCAATCTTGTAATTGAAGTCGAGAAGGGACCCCTTCTCGTAACCCGTGACCACCAGTCAGGTGGCGTGGCCGTCGAAGCTGGGCAAGGCCGGCCGGCCGTCTATCTCCCGGATCAGGTTTTCGAGAATAGTGTCGGCCTCATAGTGGGCCACGGCCCCGGCCTTGGAGGTGGGCACGTTGGCGGCGTCGCCCACCACAAAGATGCGCTCGAATTTCTTGGCCTTCAGGGTGTTATGATCCGTCTCCACGTAGCCCAGGGGATCGCCCATGCCGCTGTCGATGATGCATTGGGACCCGAAATTGGGCGGAATCGCCACCAGCAGATCGTAGGGCACCTCTTCGCCGCCATAAGATTTGATGACCTTTTTACCGCCGTCCACTGCGGCGATCTGGAAGTTGGGGGTGACCTTAATATTTTTCTCGTGACAGATATTCCCCAAGATTTCCGCGGCCACCGGCTTGGTGAAAGCCGCGGACAGGGGCGTCACCAGCTCGATTTCGATACCGCTCCTAACCCCGTGGGTGTTGAAAAACCAGTCGGACATGAAGGCGAATTCCAGTGGCGCCACCGGGCATTTGATGGGCATCTCCGCAATATTGATGACCACCCGCCCCTTGTCGAAATATTTCATCTTCTCAAACAGGGCCACCGCCCCATCTTGGGAATAGAAATTGTGGACGTCCTTTCCCATCCCCTCGCCCATGCCCTCCACTTCATTCGGTCTGATGCCGCAGCCGGTGGCCACCACCAGCCAGTCGTAGGCATAAGTGTCCCGCTTGGTCTTGACCTCCCGTTTCTCGGGATCGATCCCGGTCACTTCGTCCAGCACAAAGTTGACCCCGGGCGGGATGTATTTGATCTTGGGCTTGACGCAGTCCTCCGCGGTATAGATGCCGAAGGGAATGAAGAGCCAGCCGGGTTGGTAGTGGTGCTGCCAGTCCCGGTCGATGATGGTGATCTCCCACTTGGATTCCAGGAGTTTCTGCCGCATCTTGGCGGCGATGATGGTGCCGCCGGTGCCGCTGCCCAAAATAACCAGTTTCTTCATACCGGTGTCCCTCCTTGCGGTGAACTATCTTTGAACGCTTCCGATTATGGCCTTTGGCTTAAGATAAAGATTAAAAAAGAGATTTCTATAGGTTGAACAAATTTTTCTCTAAATCATTTTGGGGCGACCCGGCGGGTCGCCCATATGATGTTTCCTTGGTATCCGTGGTGGGAAATCCTTTTTTTTGTAGGGGCGGTTCTCGAACCGCCCTCTTTTCTCTGGGTCTCTGTACCTTGGTGGTGATAAAATCGCCCCATGAACGATCTGTTGGCCACGATTAAGGCCCAGGCTCAGGACCTGGCCGGGGAACTCAGCGCCCTGCGCCGGGATTTTCACCAGCACCCGGAGCTCTCCCACCAGGAGGAGCGCACCGCCCGGGTGGTGGCCGATTATTTGCGAGAATTAGGTCTGACGGTGAGCACCGGCCTTGCCGGCTACGGCGTGGTGGCCGATCTGGAGGGCGCCCGGCCCGGCCGCTGCGTGGCCTACCGGGCCGATATGGACGCCTTACCCCTCCAGGAAAAGGTCCAGGTCCCCTGGCGCTCCACGGTGGCGGGGGTGATGCACGCCTGCGGCCACGATTTTCACCTGAGCATCGCCCTGGCCGCGGCCAAACTGCTCAGCCGGCTCCGGGACCGCCTGGCCGGGCGCTTCCGCTTCATCTTCCAGCCCGCCGAAGAACGTCCGGCCCCGGATGGCCTGAGCGGCGCCCGCGCCATGGTGGCGGCCGGGGTGCTGGAGCAGGACCCGCCGCTGGCGGCCATCCTCGCCCTGCACGTGGCCCCCAATCTGGAGGCCGGCCGGATCCGTTACGGCTCCGAGGTGGTGATGGCCGGGGCCGACCGCGTCACCCTGACCATTACCGGCAAATCGGCCCACGGCGCCACCCCGCACCGGGGCGTCGACCCGATCCTGGTCAGCGCCCTGGTTTTGAACCACATCCAGGCCTTCCTGGCCCAGCAAATCGACCCCCGAGCCGCCAAAGTCCTCACCTTCGGGCGCATCGCCGGGGGCAATCGCTTCAACATCCTGGCCGATGAAGTGACCCTGGTCGGAAGCCTGCGCTACCTGCAAGACGCCACCCGCACCGAATTGTTAAACGGCCTGCGGCGCGTCCTTGCGGGTCTGTCCCAGGCCACCGGCGCCCGCATCGAACTTTCGGCCGGCGCGGCCTACCCTATCCTGCACAACGATCCCCACCTGAGCCGCCAGGCGGTCGCGGTGCTCGAAACCCTGCTCAGCCCCCAACACCTCAAGCCGCTCCGGTCCGCCATGGGGAGCGAAGACTTTGCCTTTTTTGCCGCCAAAGTCCCGGGCTTCTATTTCTTTCTGGGGGTGCGCCCCCCCGGCGGCCGCGGGGACCAGGCCCTGCACTCCCCGGAGTTCAACCCCGACGAGGCCGCCCTGCCCTGGGGCCTCACCGCCGCCGCCGGCCTGCTGGCCGCCCTGGCTGAACCGGAATAATAGGTGATTGTGGGGGGAGGGCTATGGC
>JBIOJX010000128.1:0-7715 GCA_044451265.1 Desulfobaccales bacterium | reverse complement strand
GTATCAAGAACACTATTCAACAAAAAACAATATAAGTCAAATTTTTTTTGAGGGCGCGGCCGCAGGGGGCGCCGGGCTGGGCAAGGCTCAGACGCTGAATTTCACCGCCTGGAGAAATCAGAAAAAATCGCTCTTTTTAAAGACCAGGGGCTGGGTTTGGGGGTGCAGGACCTTGGCGGCCACCACCTCTCCCACAAACAGGGTATGATCCCCGGCGGGGAAGGTCTCCTTGAGCTTCAACTCCAGGCAGGCGTAAGCCTGGGGCAGGATGGGGGCGCCGGTGGTCCCGGTGGTCCACTCCAGGCCGGCGAACTTGTCCACCTGGCGGCCGCTCTTGAAGCCGAAGCGCTTGGCCAGGTCGGCCTGGTCGCGGCCTAGGACATTGACGGCGAAGAGGCCGCTTTTCTTGATGAGGTCATGGGAATAGCGGGACGGCGCAATGGAGACCATGACCAGCAGTGGCTTTAGAGACACCTGGGAGACCCAGGCGGCGGTCATGCCGTTGACCACGTCCTCCAGGCGAGTGGTGACCACATAAACCCCGTGCACCAGGGCGTCAAACGCGATTGCTTGCATGGCTGACTCCGGTCTGAGAGGTGAGGGCGGCTGGTTAAGGATTCCCGGTTTTGCCCTCGGTTTTTTTCGACGCCGTCTCGGTCCAATCTTCACAATGCCAAAACTTGCCGACCCCCTGGCCGAGCCGTTCACACAAGCCCTTGTACTTATAAATCCAATGGCGGCAGGTGTGGCAGATCTTCAGGGGGCGCGGGGGAATAATCTGGGGCATGGTGGTAAATCCGGTCCTTTGGCTAATTTTTTTCGACCACTGAGAGCATGTTAAATTGAATCCCGCTTCAGGTCAAGGCGGAAATGGTCGAAACCGGCCCCGGAGATGTCCACCTCGCTGGCGCCGGTGACCAGGGAGACCCGATCCCCCTCCACGATCTCTCCCAGGAGCAGGGGCGGGTGCAGCCCGGCCCGGTGGAAGGCCGGGCCCAGGCGGGGGACCATCTCCCGGCCGGCGGTGAAGAGGAGCAGGTAGTCTTCGCCGCCCATCAGGGCCAGCTTCAGGGGGTCGGCTTGCAAATAAGGGGCAGCGGCCAGCACCCGGGGAGAGATGGGCACCGCGGCCGCGGGGATCACGGCCCCGACCCCGCCGGCCCGGCAGATATGGTACAGATCCGAGGCCACCCCGTCGGAGGTGTCGATGGCCGCGGTGGCCAGGCCTTCGGCAGCCAGCAGGCGGCCGGCGGTCAGCTGTGGCCGGGGCGCCAGATGCGCCGCGGCGAGGGCCGCCAGCAGCTCCGGGTCCAGATCAGGACGTCTTCTGAGGGCTTCCAGCCCGGCCGCGGCTTCGCCCAGGTCGCCGGTGACGTAGATCAGGTCCCCCACCCGGGCCCCGGCGCGCTTGAGCATCTGCCGGGCCGGGACGCGGCCGGTGAGGGTGATGGTCACGGTCAGCCGCCCCGGGGAGGCCACGGTGTCGCCACCGATGATGGCAGCATTGTATTTCCGGGCGGCCTGGGCCAGGCCATCGGCCAGCTCCAGGGCCAGGCTCGGGTCCCGCTCCGGGGGCCAGCCCAGGGAGAGCAGGGCCGGGCCGGGCTCGCCGCCCATGGCGGCGATGTCGCTCAGGTTGACGGCCAGGGCCTTCCAGCCCAGTTGCGCCAGGGTGGTGTAGGACAGGTCGAAGTGGACGCCCTCCACCAGGGTGTCCACGGTCCAGAGGAGATAATCGGCCCCGTCCAGGCTCAAGGCGGCGCAGTCGTCGCCGATCCCCAAGACCACACCCGGCGGCGGCGGCCCGAACTTGCGGCTCAGGGCCTCGATCAGGGCGGTTTCGCGGTTGGGGGCTGGTTCTTCAGAATGCATGGCGTTTCCCGAGGTGGTTGCAGGGGCGGCTCGCGAGCCGCCCCTACGGTCAGGGCCTGGAAAATCGAGTCCCGCATTGACGCCGGCGGCGGCCATAATTAACTTTCACATATCTTAAGAGTTTCCGGCCGACAAGGCAAGTAGGGGTATACGCCCGGCCCGAATGAATACCTGAATGGGCGAACACCATGTTTCCCCTACGGGCACAGATTTTTTCGGAAGGAGGCAGCAATGGACGCGCTGAAAGCCAAAAAGGCCTGGGCCGTGGCCTATGACCCCCAGTATTTTTTGCAAATGGCCGAGGAATACGACGAGGACCGCCTGGAACAGTTGAACGAGTACCTGGCCCAAGGCGACTATGCCCTGGTGAGCGACGACACCCAGGGGTTTGCCGGCGATCTGGTGATTGATTTCGCCCTGAATCTGGCGGAACCCTACCGGGCTTTGGTTATGCTGGAGAAGTGAAGAAAAGCGATCAGCTATCAGCGGTCAGCTTTTGCCGTGAAAACCAAAATCCCCCTAAATCCCCCTTTTCCAAAGGGGGACTTTAGAACCCCCCTTTGAAAAAGGGGGGCAGGGGGGATTTCAATCCCGGGGAGAGGCGCTCAAAACCAAGATGTCGGGCCGCCTGCCTACCCACCCCGCTTCGCCAAGCCAAGTCTTTGCTGAAAGCTGACCGCTGACCGCTATTCTATTCCCGGCTGCGCAATTTCATCAGCAAATTGAGGATTTCGATGTAGAGCCAGATGAGGGTGACCATCAAGGCGAAGGCGCCGTACCATTCCATGTACTTGGGCGCTCCCTGGAGGGACCCTTGTTCGATGAAATCGAAATCCAGCACCAGGTTCAGGGCGGCGATGGTGACCACGATCAGGCTGAAGATGATGCCCACCGGGCCGGCCCTGAAGACCAGGGGAATGCGTACCCCGAACAGCCCCAGGACCAGGGAAATGATGTAGAACAGGGCGATGCCGCCGGTGGCTGCGACGATGCCCCGCTTGAAACCCTCGGTGGCCTGGATCAGTCTCGATTTGTAAGCCAGCAGCAGCGCCAGGCAGGTGCCTAAGGTGAGGCCCACCGCCTGGACGACGATCCCCGGGAACTGGGCCTCGGCAATGGAGGAGATGCCGCCGATGACCAGGCCCTCCAACAGGGCGTAGATGGGGGCGGTGATCCCGGCCCAGGTCGTTTTGAAGATGGTCACCAGGGCCACAATAAAGCCGGCGATGCCTCCCACCGCCACCAGCGGCATCACCGCGGCGGGATTACCGGACTTGAAAAAGATGCTCCAGGTCCAACTGGCCGTGAGGCAGACTAACAGCAGCAGGAGCAGGGCCTTGTTGGTGGTGCCCTGGATGGACATGCTCTCTTCGGTCCGGGCGACGCGGCCCAGGCCGGAGAAGGTGGTGGAGCTGAGGGCGGGGTTGGACGTTCTCATACCCATAGCCATAATAGACCTCCAAATTGCAGTCTTCAGAAGGCACAGCCAGCTGTGCCCCTACGCTCAAAATAACCATCGGAAAAATCCTGGCAAGCGGCCAGGATTTATTGGCAGTGTATCATCATCCGGGACGGGGCCCAAGAAAAATGGCGGGGGCGGCGGGCCCGGCTTATTGCAGCGGTCTGGGATCGCCGATGTCGCGGAGGGTGTCGTAGTTTGAGATGTCCGCCTGTTTGAGAAAATAGCTCTGGCAGACGGAATCCAGTTCTGTGGGGATGAGTTCGGGCTTCTGTCCCAGGAAGCGGGCCCGGTCCACCAGGTTCTCGATGAGATCCCGGGGGTGGCAGGCGGACAGGGGCCGGGAGGTGGCGACGTAATAACGCTCCAAAATATCCCAAACGAGGGCTTCGTCGAACTCTATGGCGACATCCTGACAAACTTTGCGAAAGATTGAAACGTATTGGTCCGGGGTGACATAGCCGATGAAGATCTTGTGCCGGATGCGCCGCAAGAAGGCCTCGTCCGCCAGGCTGTGAGGGTTCAGATTGGTAGAAAAGATGATGAGCTGGTCGAAGGGCACTCCGAACTGTTGGCCGGTGTGGAGGCAACAGAAATCCTGGTGGGTCTCCAGGGGGTACATCCAACGGTTGAGGAGCTGAGTCGGGGACATCTTCTGGCGGCCGAAATCATCGATGATGAAGACGCCGTTATTAGCCCGCATCTGATAGGGCGCCTCATAGAATTTCAGCAAGGGGTTGAAGCGGAGTTCCAGGGAGTCTTCGGTCATTTCGCCGCCGACGATGACCACCGGCCGCCGGCACAGCACCCAGCGGGGATCGTGCTTCAGGTCACCGTTGGTGGATACCGGTTCGTGGTTGACCTCATCGAAGAGGCGGATGATCTGGCCGTAGACGTATAGGGCGAAAGGAATGTAAACCGAGTCTTCAAAGGCTTGGCCGATGGCGGTGGACATGACCGTCTTGCCGTTGCCCGACGGGCCGAACAGGAAAATGGAGCGGCCGCTGTTCACGGCCGGGCCGATCTTTTCCAGGAGGCCGGGATTCACTTCGAAATCGGCGAACACCGTTTCGAGGCGGGACATCTCCACCTTGACCTGGTTGATGCTTTGAAACTCCACCCAGTCCCAGTAGTCCTCCAGGGGAACCGGGGCCGGGCCCACATACCGGTTGCTTTCCAGGGCTTGTTCGGCCTGGGTTCTCCCTTGCTCGGTCAGGGCGTAATACATCTCCATGGACATGCGGCCCTTGGTGGACATGAGGTCCCGGGGCCTGACAAAAATCTGATTCTGCTTCTTGAGATAGGAGAAGAGAGACTCCACCAGGTTAGGACCGATCCTGATATCCCGGCACATTTCCCGGACGGAGAAGGTGTCCCGGAAGTAGGCATGCTTGAGGATCAGTTGCAGCAACAGGTTTTGGGTGAGTCCGGTCTCCTCCAGAGTCTCGGGAATCGGAGGGCAGGCATAAATAAATTCGTCCAGGACCTTCGGCTCCACCAGCTTCAGATCCAGGAGATGTTTGCCCAGAAAACTCCGGCTTTTCTTTTGACGATGCAGGGCCGGGGCCAACTCTTCAATGGTAAGGATCCCGGCTTTGAGAAGGCGCTGGGCTAGATTCATGGCATCTCCATCAATAATGACTGCAGACGGCGCCGGAGAAGTTTTTTAACCCTAAGCGGTCACCGTCAACTTCATGAGGAAAAAGATGGTTGAGTGATCAGAGGATGCAGAGAGTGTTCCTCGGCATCCTCCGGCTCTGCCCTTGGTGTCTCACAACTGTACCGGGGCAGCATGGATTCCTTCACAATCCTCAGGGCGATTTGGGCCAGATGGCCGGCCGCCTTGCTCTTCTTGTTACTCAAGGGGAACTGGGTCATGCGGTTGGCCGCGGCTTCGAAGGCCGGATCGTAGGAAACATGGCCCATGACCTCCGGCTTGAGGCTCAGGAAGTCGGTGCACACCGAATTAATGATATCCGGCGCGTTCAGGTCGGCGTTGGACTTCACCATATTGACCACCAGGAAGAGCTGGTAGTCTGCCAATAACTGCAGGAGGCGGTCGTGGGACCGGGGAGCCGTTTCCCTGAGCTGGGCCAGGAGTTCACTGATCGTCCCGATGCTCCCCTGGCCGCCTTCCTCGCTTTGGTACAGGAGGTCCATCACCTCCTGGTCTTTGGCCAGGTCCCGGGAGATCTTGCGGTAGAGGGCGCTCTTGATAAAGCCGTAGGCGTTCTGCAAGGAAGTCGTCTGAGAGGTAAACAGCACGATCTTACCAGGAGAATAATTGAAGAAATCCAGCAGGTTGAAGGCGGTGCCCGCGCCCAGGTCCAAGAGGACATACTGGGCCGGCAGGGCTTCGATCTGGTTCAACAGCCTGATTTTTTGGGAATAGGTGGGGTTGGCGGACCCGAGGATGTCGTCGGCGCCGCAAATCAGCCCGATGCCCTCCACCTGGGTGGGGATAATAGTGTCTTCGAGGCGCTCCACTTTCTTCATGAGAAAGTGTTCCAGGGTGACGTGGGGATAACGCACCCCCATCAGGGTATGCAGGTTGGCCCCTCCCAGGTCGCCGTCGATCAGGATGACCTTCTTCCCCATTCGGGCCAGGCTGATCCCTACCCCCAGGGACACCATGCTTTTCCCGATACCTCCCTTGCCGCCGCCGATACTCCATAGTTTGATTCTATTACTAGCCAATTTATCCTCCTAACCAGGACAGGTGTTTGCCCTCGGTCAATGAGAAGCTTTACGTTTTTCCAGAAGCGCAGAGTCTGTAAGGCAACCACCACTGTGCCGCTACATCATCACAGCCAGCCCCAAAGTTTGGCTCCCGTGGCCCCCGAAAGCTGCAAGGCCAGGCCCGTCAAGAGCAAGGCCAGGACGGCCAGGACGATCTTGGTCACCGGTGGCGTCTTTGGCGCCTGGCTTACCTGAGCCTGGTCCCACTGGTTCCAAAAGCCCTTGATATCTTTGGATGTATGGGAAATATATTCGCAGAGCAGCTTCTGGGCGGCTGGATCCGGATCGGTCAGCTGCAGACTCAGGTTAAGATCGCCGCTGTCCTGTCCCTGAACTCTATACCGGGCCCAGTTAATGGTGGCCTGGAGGTCGGTAACTTTGCCGCTCTCGGTGAGCAGGCGCAGGCGTCCCTCCCGGCCCTTTAAGGTTTCCCAGTCCAGGATAGTCCACGGATTATTCACTTCCAGGGTAGCAATACCGGCCGCCAGATTCCGGACCACGGCTGGAAACTGCAGCGGCGCTTCCTCGCCCGGTCGGTCGATCTGCAAGATCATGGCCGGTTTGAAGGCTCTGCTTTTGGCCGCAACCACAGGTTCTTCGGACATAAGATGGCTCCTTCACACCCTTGTAGTCAATTCCGCCGACCGCCTATTGGGCCTTGGTCGGATGGTTCAAAAAAGTCCTGGCCATCTGGCCGGCTTTTTCCAACTTCTCCCTGAAAGACAGGTTGGCATATTCGGGGTTGATGCTCACGTAGTTTTTAAGGCAGAACAGCACCATCTGGACCTTGCTCCGGTCTTCGGCAAGTTCCGGATTTTCGCTGAGGAAGTCCTGGACCATCGCTTTAACCTCTTGAAGTTTTCTGGACTTCTGACGCGACTGCGGGGCCATGGACGCCATCCAGGGGGGGATTGCCGCGTCGCGGTCGCCCGGAGAGCGAGGGGGTTTGGGATCACCGGTCCCGGCCGCGGAAGGCGCGCCGTATTGCTCGATTTCCGCCACCAGGCGCTCCAGCTCCGTGGCCTGGGTCCCCAGCCCGGCCTGGAGGGCCTCATTGCGGCAACTTTCGCCGATCACCTTGTCTCCCAGGACGGCCAGAAGCTGGAAAAACTGCCCGGAGACGGACTTCTCGAATTTGGGCTGGGATGGTTCGGGTTCCGCCTCGCCCAGCAGTTGCCGGGTCAGTTCCCCCACCCCCAGGATCTGCTCCAGGGAAGCCATGGGCCCCGCCAGGGCAGGGGGCTCCGGACCTGGGCCTCGCCAAGCGGCGCCGGCCCACAGTCCGGGGACGCCAGGTGCGCCGGTGGGTTTCAAGCGGTCGCCCGCCAGGAGCTTTTGGAGATATTGCCATCTGTCGGGGTTAGTGCGGGCGTCGCCGTGCGGGGCGTGCCACAACAGCCCCAGGAGCGGCTGCGGATCTCCCAGACCCAAATCCCTGGCCGTCTGAATGATGTCGCGGTAATATTTGTCCATGTCCACCGGAGGCGCCATCATGATCTTGAACAGACCGTCAAATGGGGCAATGGCCCGGTAGATTTCCTCCCAGCCGGGCATTTCCTGCGTCCGGGGGGCGTCGGGGGAGGCCTGTTCCTGGAGGAATTGCCAAACCGCCGGCTTGGGGGCCTGGGGCGGGTTCTCCCAGGGG
>JBIOJX010000127.1:0-7802 GCA_044451265.1 Desulfobaccales bacterium | reverse complement strand
GTGCTACCGGGCTTACGTCCGGGGCAAGGTCGATGCCTTCACCGCCCAGGACCAGGAACTGGCTCCGGAGTCCAGGCTCCGGGCCGAGCAGACGGCACGGGCCTATTTCCTGCTGGCCGGGGAGTACGCCGAGGCCGGGGCGCGGTGAGGCGCATAATCCTCGTTGGCAGTTTTAGGTTTTCGGTTTTCGTTAGGAAATATGACTAGTTTGCTCCTCAAGAAAGACACTTTTATCGAGCGCTTCAAACGCGGCCATAGCCTGCGTTTCCACATGTCGCTGATTCTACTGGCAACTATTGGTTCCGGGCTTTTGGCGACTCGGATTATGCTGGCCCTGGGTTTGAAGAATGTCATGGTGCGCTACCCGTTGGCGGTGGTGGCTGCCTATCTCAGCTTCTTTCTGGCTGTGAAGCTCTGGCTTAAATTTGTCGTTCCTTTGACTTTCGGCAGGCCAAAGACTTCCTCTAACTCGATTAATGTGCTCAATGTATCGGGTTCAGGGTCGTCTGGTGGTTCGGCCGGAAGCGGCGACGGTTTCAAGGGAGGAGGCGGCGGGTTTGGCGGCGGCGGAGCCTCAGGAAGCTTTGCGGAGGTTCCTGCTGCCTTTGCCCAGAACAGTACCGAGGCAGCCTCGGGCGCCATGGATACGGGTGGCGGTGCGGCTGGAGCGGTAGGGGACGTGGCGGGAGAGGCGGTTTCAAGCCTGGACCTGGACAAGGGCTGGGTAGTGGTGTTGGTGCTGGGGCTCATTGCCGCGGTGATCCTGGGAGCGGGGGTTTTCTTGATTTACGAAGCGCCCTTCATCCTTTCCGAGGCGGCCTTTCAGGTTATCCTCGCCGGGGGGTTGGCGCATGGGGCGCGGCGGATGGCGAGCGGCGACTGGATAGGGAGCGTCTTCATGGCGACCTGGATTCCCCTGGCCGCCACCCTGTTACTGGCGCTCCTGGCCGGATATCTCATGCACCATTTTTTTCCGGGGGTGACGCGTATTTCCGAACTATTCGCCACTTCTGCGAAGTAAGTAAAGCATTGAGAGCCCTCCCGTTTAGAATGGGAGGGAAAATATTGCCCTAAGTTGGGCTTTTTTCAGGAAATTAAATTATTTCCAGAACTTCACCGCTGCTAGTGCTAATCTTCGGCCTGATGGCCACCGGCAAGACCACCCTGGCCCGGGCCCTGGGCCAGGCCCTGGGGCTGCCGGTCATCGAAACCGACCGGGTGCGCAAGACCCTGGCGGGTCTGGCGCCCACCACCCGGGCCCCCGAGTCCTTCGGCCAGGGAATTTACGCCGCGGATTTTTCGAGCCGCACCTATGCCGAGATGCGCCGTCAGGCCGCGGCGCACCTGGCTGCGGGCGAGAGCGTCATCCTGGACGGCTCCTATAAGCGGGCCGGAGAACGCCAACTGGTGCGGCAACTGGCCCGGGAGCACGGGACCGCAGTGCTTTTCGTGTACTGCGAGTGCCCCCCGGCCGAGGCCCGCCGGCGGCTGGGGCTTCGGCTCACGGACCCCCAAGCCTTCTCCGACGGCCGGGTGGAGCTGTTCGAGGCCCAGGTCAAGGATTTCGACCCCCTGGGGCCGGAGGACCGGCCCTTGCTGCGCCTGGAGACGAATCGGGAGATCGGGGTGGTGCTGGAAGAACTGCAAAATTTCGTGCAAAATTATTTTTAAGAGGCTTTTAGCCCTGTAGGGGCGGTTCTCGAACCACCCTACAAAACGCCTGTTCCCAGTGCTCAGTATCGAAATATGAAGAGGAGATTTGCATGCAACCCGAAGAAGTGATTGCCAAAGTCAAAGAAAAGGCCAAGAGTAATTTCCGGGCCGGCCTCAACTGCGCCGAAAGCGTCTTTGAGGCCTTCATCTCCGTGGTGGACGTCGAACTCCCGCATGAGACCATGTGCCTCATGACCGGGTTCGGGGCCGGCGGCGGCCTCTTCGGCGACACCTGCGGCGCCCTGGTGGGCGCCATGGCTGCCCTGGGCACGGTGTACGGCCGCCGGGATTTTCCCACCGATCTCAAGGCCTCCAAGGAGGAATTCTACGGCAAACCCGGCCTCTATCGCCTCTTCAACCGGCTGCCCAACGAATTCAAGCAGCGCTTCGGCAGCACCCAATGCCGCCTCCTGACCTCCCAGTGGAAAAAGACCTGGCTCTGCCGGGACCACGCCCTGTTCTGCCGCAACCTGGTGATCGAAGCCGCCGCCCTGGCCGCGGAGATGGCCGTGCCCAAGGACGTCACCCGCTGGGGCGGCCAGGATTTCGGCGAGAACGTGGAAGGGTTGGTATAATATAAGTTGTCAGCGGTCAGCAAGACTATGTGGCCGCAAGCTTTGCCGGGAAACCCCAAATCCCCCTAAATCCCCCTTTTCCAAAGGGGGACTTTAAACACCCCCCTTTGAAAAAAGGGGGCAGGGGGGATTTTCATTCCCGGGCCTGATACATTTGTGGTTCATGAACATTTAGCCTCTGCTGTCGGCACTAATATAATTATGGATAGGAATCAGCATGGCATTTGAAGATACCGCTACGCCCAAACCAAAATCCTCTGACCCGAAACCGCGGCGCATCCTGAGCGGCATGCGCCCCACCGGCAAGCTACACCTGGGCAACTATTACGGCGCCCTGTACAACTGGCTCAAGCTCCAGGAGCACTTCCGCTGCCACTATTTCGTGGCCGACTGGCACGCCATCACCACGGAATACGAAACCCCCCAAAACATCAGCGGCTACATCCCGGAGATGCTCATCGATTGGCTGAGCGTGGGGCTGGACCCGGAGAAGTCCACCCTGTTCGTGCAGTCCGCCATCCCGGAGCACTGCGAACTCTACCTCATCTTCGGCATGTTCACCCCGGTGCCCTGGCTGGAGCGCAACCCCACCTATAAAGACCAGATGGAGCAATTGGCCCACAAGGACCTGGCCACTTACGGTTTCCTGGGCTATCCGGTGCTCCAGGCCGCCGACATCCTGATGTACAAAGCCGACGGCGTGCCGGTGGGGGTGGACCAGGTGCCGCACGTGGAAATGACCCGGGAGATCGCCCGGCGCTTCAACCATCTCTATAAGCCCATCTTTCCGGAGCCGGAGGCGCTGCTCACCGAAATTCCCAAGCTCACCGGCACCGACGGCCGCAAGATGTCCAAGAGCTACGACAACTGCATCTACTTGAGCGACTCGCCGGAGGTCATGGCCCAGAAGGTGCGCCAGATGACCACCGATACCCAGCGCCCCTTCCGGCGGGACCCCGGGGAGCCGGACCGTTGCTTGGCCTTCCCCTTTCACCGGCTCAACCTGTCCAAGGAGAAGATTGCCGAAATTACCGCCGAGTGCCGGGCCGCCAATCTCGGCTGTGTGGACTGCAAGAAGTTGCTGGCCGAGGCCCTGCTGGAAAGCTTCGCTCCCATCCAGGAACGCCGCCGCTACTTCGAGGCGCACCCGGACGAAGTCCGGGATATCCTCCACCAGGGCAATAAACGGGCCCGGGAACAGGCCAAACAGACCATGGCCGAAGTCCGGGACGCTATTGGATTTAACTTGGAGTTTCAATTTTGGGCTTAAAAAGATTTGGGGGTAAAAGGGTAAAAGGGTAAAAGGGGAAGAGGGGAAAAAATCGGCATGGTTAGGGTATTTCCTTTTCCCCCTTTCCCCTTTTCGCCTTTTACCCCCAAATTATTATGACTTCAGAACGCTTACAAAAGTTTCTTTCAAGAGCCGGGGTGGCCTCGCGTCGCGCCGCGGAGGCCTGGATCAAGGCCGGCCGGGTGAGCGTCAATGGCCAGGTGGTCACGGAGATGGGGACCAAAGTGGACCCCGCCCGGGATGTGGTTCAGGTGGACGGCCGCCGGGTGCAGGCCGAGGCGGCGCCGCTCACCCTGATGCTGCACAAGCCCTCCGGCTATATCTCCTCCAGACACGATCCCCAGGGGCGGCGAGTGGTCATGGAGTTGCTGCCGGAGAGGCTCCGGGGCCGGTTTTATCCGGTGGGCCGCCTCGATTATGACGCCACCGGGCTTTTGCTCCTGACCAGCGACGGGGAACTGGCCCACCGCTTGATGCATCCCAGCCGTCAGGTGCCGCGCACTTACCGGGTGACGGTGGCGGGTGAGGTGAGCCCGGAAACCCTGCGGCGGCTGCGGGCCGGCCTGGAAATCGACGGCCGGGAGGTGGCCGCGGCGGTCGCGGTGACCAAGCGGGAGGAAGACAAAACGGTTCTGGAACTTACGGTGTGGGAGGGGCGCTATCATCTGGTGAAGCGCCTCATGGAAAACGTCGGGCATCCGGTCTCGAAGCTGAAGCGGATCGCCCTGGGCTCTTTGCGCCTGGGACATCTGGCCCGGGGGCTCTACCGGCCGCTGACCACCGCGGAACTGGCGGCTTTAAAGGCCGAGGTGGGTCTGAAATGAACCCGGATGAGACTTCCTGGCCGCCCGCGCGGCCTTCGCCTCCCGCTGAGGGGCCCGAACTCTGGAGCCAGTTCGGCCGGCCGCCGGTAAGCAGCCCGCGGCTCTGGCTGCATCTGGCGCTGCTGCTGGCCACGGTGGCCACCACCATCGTCGCCGGCGCTATCCAACAAGGGGTGGACCCGTTCACTCATCCCGGAGACCTGTACCGGGGCATCCCGTTTTCCTTCACCCTGCTCCTGATCCTGGGGGCTCACGAAATGGGCCATTATCTGGTGTCCCGGCGACACCAGCTTGATGTCACCTTGCCCTTCTTTATCCCGGCCCCGCCCATTCCCTTCATCATCGGCACCTTTGGGGCCTTCATCAAGATCCGCTCCCCCATCCAGGACAAGCGGGCCTTGCTGGACGTGGGCTGCGCCGGGCCCTTGGTCGGGGTGTTGGTCTCCATCCCGGTGACCCTGGTGGGGCTGTGGCTTTCCCAGACCACGGTGATGGGAACCGGCCACGAAAGCCTGGTTCTGGGAGAACCCTTGCTCTTCCAGTTCCTGACCTGGCTGATTTTCGGCTCTCTATCCGCGACGACTAACGTCATTCTGCATCCGGTGGCCTTCGCCGGCTGGATCGGCATGTTCGTCACCGCCCTTAACCTCCTCCCGGTGGGGCAGCTGGACGGCGGCCATGTGTCTTACGCCCTGTCCCCGGATTATCATCGCAAGGTCTCCTTGGGCTGCCTGGGGTTGCTGCTGATTTGCGGGCTATTCTTCTGGTACGGCTGGCTGTTTTGGGCCGCCCTGATCAGTTTCCTGGGCTGGCGCCACCCGCCGCCTTATTATCACTGGGTGCCGCTGGACCGGCCCCGCCAGATACTGGGTGTCGTCACCATCCTGGTGTTCATCCTGACCTTCAGCCCGGCGCCCTTCAGCCTCGGATGAGGAAAGAGCTTAAACCGGAAGGATGCCCCAGATGAAAAAGCGGGCGCTTGCCTTAGTCTTGCTGGCCGTGGCCTGGGGCTGGCCCCTGGCCGGCGCGGCCGCACCTGCCTTGACCCTTCAGCAAGCCGAAAAACGGCTGGTGCGGGGTGGCTATCTCGACACCCTGATGGCGGCTGACTGGGCCGTGTCCCAGGGCGAGGCCATCGTGCCGCTCCTGGGGCAGATGTTGGAGAAGCGGCAGAAATATGACCGGGAACTGGGAGGAGCCACGGGCGCCTTTCCCTTCAATGCCCTGTGGGCCTTGGGGCATATACCCAAGCAGGTGGCGCTCCAGGCATTGGAAAAGTATTTTGCCTCCAGCCACGATCCCACCGCGGCCCTGGCTATCCAGGGATGGCAGCTGCGGTCGACGATGCAGAGTTCCCGGTACGGCGTCCTGACCAACGAGACCCCACTACTGGAAAAGCCCCGGGAGAATGCCCGGGTAGTCAAAGAACTCAAGGCCGGCCAGCAGGTGAAGATCGTACGCGAAAAGCTTACCAGCCCTGGGGAAGAGGGGCCCCGGGGGGGCCCGGCGTATTATGAGCGGGTGGAGCTTATCCCCACCGGCGAAGAGGGTTACATCTCCCGGGCGGGAGACGATTTTTCGCCGTTTATATAAGAAAAAAATTTCTTTGCCGGCTTTACGCCTGGGCGTGAGATCTTAGCATGAGCTTGATTTTAGCCGACACTTATAAATTCTGCCCGCAATGCGGCGGGGGGCTGGCGAAGCGCCTCCTCAAGGCCGGGGAGCCCGAGCGCCTGGTGTGTGGCCGCTGCGGCTTCGTCTTTTATCTCGACCCCAAGCTGGCGACCATCGCGGTGGTGCCCCTGGATGGCGGCGTGGTCATGGTGCGCCGGTCCATCGATCCGGGCTACGGCCTCTGGGTGGTGCCGGGCGGGTTTGTGGACGCGGGGGAACCGGTGGAGGAGGCGGTGGTGCGGGAGACCTTGGAGGAGGCCCGGCTGGCGGTGCGGGTGGAGCGCCTCCTCAACGTCTATTCTTACCGGGACAGCACCACCGTGGTGGTGGCTTACCTCACCCAATATCTGGGAGGCGAGCTGGCCGCCGGAGACGAATCCCTGGAGGCCCGGGTCTTCACCCCGGCCGAGATCCCCTGGGATGAGATCCCCTTCCGCTCCACCAAGGCGGCCCTGAACGATTACCTGAAGCTCCGTGCTTAAGAGTCTACCAATAGAAATTCTTGTGCATCAGGCTCACCAGGCAGGTGAGGCCGTAAATGACGAACATCAACATCCCGATTCTTATGGTTAGGGAGTTCATTTTCTCCTCCTTTGGCAATAAGCTGGGGTTAACTGTGTCTTTACTCAACTAACCACTGAACGCCCGTTTTCCGGCGGTGATTTTTCTCGGTCAGTTATGCACCTCTGAACCACAGGCGCAGCAGGCCAAGGTAAATGCCGCAGACGTAAGCCCAATAAAGCATGATACCCAAGGCCATCGGTTCTCTCCTTCAGGGCCGGAAGTGGTGGCGCCTCTTGCCATATTTAGCGGGGTGCGCCGATTTGTTTAATTAGACGCGGCTTGGGCCGATTCGTTAAGCCGGCGAGGTTAAATCGCCAAAAATCAAGGCATGACTGCAGGGGCGGACCTGGGTGTCCGCCCTGATTTAGGGCGAATACGTGGTTGCGCATCCATAGGAAGACGCTTTTCTTTCTTCTATGAGCGTAACATGGTATGAGACTTTTAATAGGATACGACCATGGACGATTACCGAGAAAGACTGCTGCGGCTGCTCCGGGAGAAATCCTTCCGCTACAGCCCCGATAAACCCTTCACGCTGGCGTCGGGCCGGGTGAGCCCCTATTACATCGACTGCCGGCCGGTGACCCACAACGCCCAGGGCCTTTTCCTGATCGGCGAGATTTTTTGGGAGATGCTTCGGGACCTCGGGGTGAATGCCGTGGGGGGCCTCACCATGGGCGCGGACCCCATCGCCCATGCCATTGCCCTCACCAGCTATCTGAAGGGCCGGCCCATCAACGCCTTTTCGGTGCGCAAAATGACCAAGGAGCACGGCACCGGCGGTCTGGTGGTGGGGGACGTCAAACCCGGCGACCGGGTGGCGATCCTGGAAGACGTCGTCACCACCGGGGCCTCCACCCTGAAGGCCATTGCCGCGGCCCGGGATTTCGGCCTGGAGGTGGACCGGGTCTTGATCCTGGTGGACCGGCAGGAAGGGGGCCGGGAGGCGGTGGCCGCGGTCAGCCCTCGGGTGGAGGTGGTCTTTACCCTGGGAGCCCTGAAAAATCTTTAGGTAATCGGGCTGCGGACTTGAAGGAGGGGGGGCGCATTATTAACTTATAAGGCAATGCTCAAGTCCTTTGCCAGTTTGCGCAGCCGCGCTATTCTCCTGGTCCTGCTGGCCATCCTGCCGGTGCTGGCCCTGAATCTTTACTCCTATTT